>JACPSE010000006.1 GCA_016193465.1 Deltaproteobacteria bacterium | reverse complement strand
TGTTTGCCGCCGGTATCGGTGCCAGCAGCAACCAGCAGGAAGCCGGCAAGGCGTTCATTCAATTCCTTTCCTCGCCAGCGGCCGCCGCGGTCTTGAAGGCCAAGAGCTTTGACCGGCCTTAGAGACAGATGAGACGCACGATGCTGTTGGAAGAGCGAAAAGGGGACGCGAACCTTTTCTGACGTTCCCAGTGTAACGGTTCGGAAGACGGGTCGGGAGTCTTTGCTTGGATCAGCCCCGAACAATGTAAAACCGAAGACCCACATTCAACGCGAAATCGACGCCACCGACCGCCAGATTGACCAGCTTGTCGTCGAACTTTATTGGCTGACAGAGGAGGAAATCGCAATTGTCGAGGAAGAAACGCGATGATACTACCCGGCGTGTAGTACGGAACCTCTGGCCATTCGAGTGCTAGGGTACTTCGTCCGGAGGGAAGTGGAAAGTTTATCAGAGGAAGGCATGGATTGGTTAACAAGCAACCTTGCTCCTGCTTGGTATTCGGCGGCCGGCTTTGGGTTTTCAGCCTTGGGCGGGTTGTTGATAAACGGGCTGACAAATACCATGCGAGAGGGAACAAAAGGACGCGGGTGGAAAACAATGATTCAAGGATCTGTCGAGCAGATAATGTACACAGGCTCATACTTGTTCGGTAAGCCGGAGTTCATTGCCATCTGGCTCGGAGTAAAAACAGCCGCACAGTGGCAGGCTTGGACGCGATACAAAGACGATGGGGGTTCATTTGATAAACTGCTTTCTCCGTACCTCGCAGGCAACGGCCTATCAATTGTGATGGCAATAACGGGCGCCCTGATGATCAACTGGGCACAACGGCATAGCGCTCTTGCTTGGATCGTTCCTTCAGTGGTCTTGATGGGCATATTTATAATTCGGCTATGGGCTTCGCTAGCTTCATCTGGGCGGGCCGAGTGGGTAAACAAAAAAATATTTTAGTTGGTAGGCGGGAAAAGCGGGACGCGAACGCTTTCTGTGGCTGTGAGTGCTTATGGGGCCTGGCTTGAATACGTGAACGGGGAAACCGAGCAAAGGAACGGAGTTTTTTGTTGAGAGTTTCGAATAGGACGCGAATCGTTATAAAGACACAGCAGGGATTGTTAAGGTGCGTTCGGGCTCGCGTTGGCGGTCAAAGATATCGTGATAAATCTCGTCCATCCGTTTTAGAACATCAGGCTTAAAATACTTTTCGCCACATTGCCGACAAACCCCGGCGGGGACGTTGCTGACCACCATCAGGCGTTGCGCACGCCGATAGTCATATTCGATCTTTTTCTCCGCCACTTCCCCACCGCAATAAGTGCAGTCCGCATAAGCCGTCATGGTCTTTCTCCTCGAGTTCTTGGATCTTTCCATTTGGGCAAAGTCGGTCTATAGACTGTGATCACTCTTAATATTTTCTCTTCTTCTCGTTTCCTTCTGGCCCAACCCAACACAACATGGGTCGGTTGGACACTGACAAAGCCGAGGACTAGACAGCTCTCACCACGGGGGTCGTGAGGATACTGCTCAACAATTTCTCCGTGGTTGAGAATGGCCTCTTCGATCTCTGCAACATCCAGGTTCTCTTCCAGCCTCTCTTGTTGAGCATGAAAGCTATATTCATACTTTCCTTCGCGTATCAGGGACTGGATCTCTTCCAGATCCATAATATATCTTACTGGAACGAGGGTGATATAGCAATGCTCTCCCCCTTTCATTGAGATAGCTCTTAAGCTAAGGGGGGAAAGGGATCAGACAGGGTTTTCCTCATTCATCCTCATTCATCCTTTCCCTTGACCCTCACGCGTAAACGGGAGTACTTTTAGCCTGTGAGCTGGTCTGTTGCGTTGGGGGTTTTGGGGATTTTCCCGGCGCGGATTCTAAAGAGTCTATGATCGGAGTCGGCTTGGCCATCGAGGGAAAGATCGAGGGAGAAGGCGATGTGCGCATCGCGGGCAATTTCAAGGGGGATGTGCGGGTGAAGGGAAATCTAATCGTTGAAGCGGGAGCGCACATCAGCGCGGATACCGTTACAGTCGGAGGACAGGTCGATGGAAACATCAACGCCTCGACTCAGGTAAAGCTCCTGGAATCCGGCCAGCTGATCGGCGATTTGAAGGCCAAGTCGCTGACGGTGGCTGCGGGGTCGCGCATGCGCGGCAGGGTCGAATTCGGCTGGGATGAGCAGGAGATGAAAAAAGTCGAGTTCAACGTGGTCAAAAAAACCGAGAACAGGCCCGCGGTATGACAGCGTCCGCCCATCCGGCCATAGGAGAAACCCGGATATGTCCCCATTGTAAGTCCAAGATTCTTAAAAGCGCTGCAGTCTGTCCCGCCTGCCACCACTTCCTGCGCTTCGAGGCGGTTAGAATCGCCCACAAGCCGATTCCTTCCTTTCAGCCCCTGCGCATCGAGGGCACTATCCGCCAGCCGCTCTCGGAAAAAGCCTGCGAGTACTCTCTTGTGGTGGAGATTCGCAATGAAGGGGGCGAGGAAATTGTTCGACAGGTCGTGGCGGTGGGAAGTCTTGGCCCCTCGGAGGCCCGAACCTTCGCGCTCTGGGTCGAAGTTTATCTTCCGGAGAACGCCCGCGCCGAGCAGTCCCTGGCTTGAGCAAGGGAAGACAGACCGCCGGCGCCGCCAGATCGACCAACTTGTTTACTCCAGAGGCCTTTTCATGCCGAATCAATACAAAGTTGCTGAATTTGTAATTTGAGTTTAAGTAAACAGGAGCACATAGGACTTGGTAAAATTCAAATTAGGACACTACCCAATTTTTTTTCACAGACACCCACATAAGACTTGCGGTGTTTGGGCTATTTTGGTAACCTCTCTCTGTCCCTGTTTCTTCCTTTTTCCCCTGCGGCGGGGGGTAATAGCTTTGCAACTCATTAAGAAATTCTTCCCGGTTATTTTCCCCATGCTGAGGCGGAGGATCACCTGCACCCTCATTCTCGCCGGCGCCCTTCTCTCTTTTCATCCTTCTCCCCTCATAGCCAGGGTGGTTGAGCAGGTGATTGCAGTGATTGACGGGGAGCCTTATACCCTCTCTAACTTTAAAGAATATGCCAGGACCAAAATGAACCGAGAATTCCCGGTAGGGGATTTAGACCGCATCGAGAAGGAAGATAAAGAGGTATTGGAGCAGTTCATCACAGAAAAACTCCTCGCGGCGGAGGTCAAGCTTGTCGGGATACAGATCAGCGACGAGGATATAGGGCGCTATATCGGTCAGATCAAGCAGCGAAACCGGATCGGGGACGAGGAGTTGGCCGAAGCCCTAAGACGGGAAGGGACCACTATCGAAAATTACCGGGCTTCGATACGCGCCGAGATCGAAAAAGGCGAGATCATCAACCGTCAGGTGCGCAAGAAGGTCAACATTACTTCTGAGGACGTCGAGCGATATTATCGCCTGAACCCGAAGAAATTCACGAGCCAAGAGAGAATTCGACTGCGCCACATCCTGGTTTCGCTAACCGAGGGAGCGTCGCCCGAGCAGGAAAAAGAAGCGATAAAAAGGGCGCTCGAGATCCGGGAGCAAGCCATGGCGGGGGGAAACTTCGCACAATTAGCCCAGGAGCGCTCCGAGGGCGCCGGCGCCGCGGGGGGAGGAGATATCGGCTGGATCAGCCGTGGCAGCCTGGTCAAGGAGATCGAAGAAATCGCGTTCAACAAATTGTCTGTTGGGGAAATCAGCCAGCCCCTGCGCACGAGCCTGGGAATTCATCTTATCAAATTGGAAGGGCGCGAGGCCAGCCGGCTGTTACCTCTCAGTGACGTTCAGGAAAAAATCAAGGAAGAGCTGTATGCGAAGGCCTTGGACGAGAGATTCCAGAAATGGCTCAAGAGCGATTTGAGAAAGAGACATCGGGTAGATGTCAAACTCCCCGGAGTAGTTTTCCGTCCCGAAGAGACGAAAGAGGGGACCGTAGATTCTTTGATGGCCTCCAGCTCCAGGAGGAGTAAAAGGGAGCCTAGTTTTTTAAGTTATCTGAATCCTCTTTCTTATATCGTTAGCGAGACTCCCATAGAAGGAGAGGATGCCCAAGGGCCATTGAGCGGTCAGAATATTGTCAGCGTCTTCGGTGTCCCTCTGTTCAAGACGGATTCCGATGATGCGCCCGACAATCTCCCAACGCTGGATGAGATCAACAGCCCGACGCCGAAGTCCGAGAAATCCGAGGAGTCGGGGGGGTTCTTTTCTTCGATCTGGAAAAAACTCAATCCTTTTTAAGCCAGTTCTTAATCTCTTGTCTCCCGGCACTCATCTGGGATAATTGCCCAAAAAGGCTTCTTAGAGAATTTTAGTGGTAAAAATGGCCAAACCCATTGTGGCTGTGACCATGGGCGATCCTGCGGGAGTGGGACCGGAGGTGGTCCTCAAAGCCCTGGCCCACCCTGCGATTAGGAAAGTGTGCCATCCTCTGGTTTTAGGTGACTGGGGGGTTCTTCATCGAACTCGGGACCGGAGGCCCGGCTATCCGAAAATCGTGCCGTGGGAGGGGGGGCAACCGGTGGCTCAAAACGCCGGTACGGTGCCACTCTACTGCCTCTCTTCTCTCTCGCCTACGCAGTCCAGGCCAGGACATCCCACGAGGGCCTGTGGCGGGGCTGCTTACCGCTATATTAAAGCAGCCACGGAACTGGCCGTGGCACAGGTGGCCGATGCAATGACCACAGCTCCTATTAGTAAGAGGATCCTCCAGCTTGCTGGCTATCGTTATCCGGGCCACACGGAACTGCTCGCTGAGCTGACGCACACGCGCGAGGTGCGGATGATGCTTTTGGGAAAGGGCTTGAGGGTTGTTCTGGTTACCGTCCATCTCCCTTTGGTTCAGGTTAGCCGCGTGCTCACGCGCAAGCGGATTCAAATTACTCTGGAGCTGACGTATCAAGCGCTACAGAACTATTTTGGCATCTATCGCCCGAGGCTGGCGGTAGCGGCCCTCAATCCCCATGCCGGGGAAGGGGGCATCTTCGGGCCGGAGGAAGAGAAAGTTATTCTTCCGGCGGTTCGGGAGGCCAAAGCAGAGGGGATGCGTGTCCAAGGCCCTTTGCCGGCAGACAGCCTTTTTTATCAAGCTGCGCGCGGAGACTACGACGCGGTTGTCTGCATGTATCATGATCAGGGGCTGATCCCTCTCAAGCTGCTCCATTTTTTCGGAGCGTGTGCGCTGACGCTCGGCCTGCCGATTATTCGAACATCCGTGGATCATGGAACGGCGTACGACATTGCGGGAAAGCATCAAGCCGACAGCTCCAGCATGAGAGAGGCGATCCTCCTGGCGGCAGAGTTGGCACGGCGGAAAAGGGGGTGGAGGAGGGCATGAATCCAACGATTTTTCGCGAGTATGACATTCGTGGCTTGGCGGAAAAGGACTTTGATGAGGATTTTGCGCGGCGTCTCGGCGAGGTTCACGGAACCATCGTCGCTGAGAACGGAGGGAGACGAGTCGCTGTGGGACGGGATTGCCGCTTCACATCCGATGGCTATGCGGAGGCGGTGATGGAGGGACTTCTCTCTGCCGGGCTTAAGGTCTACGATATCGGGGTTTGTCCTACTCCTCTTCTTTATTTTGCCCTTTTTCATCTCGATTTAGACGGAGGGGTACAAATTACCGCCAGTCACAATCCGTCGGAGTACAACGGCTTCAAGGTCTGCGTCGGCAAGGAGACGCTCTACGGTTCGCAGATTCAAGACCTCAGGATCAGGATGGAGAAAGGGGATTTTAGGGAGAGGACGGGAGGAAAACGAGAAAATTATTCCATCATCCCGCCTTACGAGGAGTGTTTGCTGCGGGATGTCCCGGCGCTCGCCAAGTCTCTCAAAGTCGTTGTCGATGCCGGCAGCGGGGTGGCAGGTCCCGTGGCCCCGCCGATCCTCCGTCGGATAGCATGCACGGTTCGGGAGCTCGCCTGTATCCCGGATGCGGCCTTTCCAATACATCATCCGGATCCTACGGTTCCGGAGAACCTCGCAGATCTCATTCGCGAGGTCGAAAAAGAAAAGGCGGATGTGGGGATTGCCTATGACGGCGATGGCGACCGCATTGGGGTTGTGGACGAGCAGGGTAATATCCTTTGGGGAGATGAGCTCTTGATCCTTTTTGCGCGCGATGTTCTCAAGCGCCACCCCGGAGCTGTCGTTATCTCGGAAGTGAAGTGTTCCCAGAGATTGTTTGACGATATATCGCTCCATGGAGGCGTGCCCATCATGTGGAAGGCGGGCCATTCGCTGCTCAAGGCGAAGATGAAAGAGACCCATGCCCTTTTGGCCGGAGAGATGAGTGGACATATGTTTTTTGCCGACCGCTATTTTGGCTACGACGATGCCATCTACGCATCGGTCCGTCTTTTGGAGCTTTTGGCCGGCACGGACCGCCCGCTCTCAACGCTTCTCGCGGATGTTCCCAAGAGCTTCTCGACCCCGGAGATCCGCGTGGAGTGTCCTGACGAGAGGAAATTCCATGTGGCAGAAAAGGCCAAGGAGTTCTTCCGCAAACACTACCCGATTATCGATGTGGATGGGGTGCGCATCCAATTCCCCAAAGGTTGGGGACTCATTCGCGCCTCGAACACACAGCCCGCCCTGGTTCTGCGCTTCGAGGCCGAAAGCGCCGAGAAGCTGAAAGAGTATCGCAATATCGTCGAGGGCAAACTGAAGGAACTGCAAAACGTGTAAGGCAGAAATGCCGGGCAAGATCGTCATTAAAGGGGCGCGGGAGCATAACCTCAAGAATGTAGACCTCGAGATCCCGCGCGATCAACTCGTTGTCATCACCGGCGTTTCCGGTTCGGGAAAATCGTCGCTCGCCTTTGATACCCTCTACGCCGAGGGCCAGCGGCGCTATGTCGAGTCACTTTCCGCCTATGCGCGGCAGTTTTTGGAGCAGATGGAGCGGCCTGATGTGGACTCCATCGAAGGGCTATCACCGGCCATTTCCATCGAGCAGAAGAGCGCCGGTCACAACCCTCGCTCCACAGTGGGCACGGTCACGGAGATCTACGACTATCTGAGGCTCCTGTTTGCCCGGGTCGGTAGAGCCGAGTGCTATCAGTGCGGCAGAGAGATCTCCGCCCAGACCGTTCAGCAGATCGTGGACCGACTGCTCGCTCTCCCCCGACAAACGCAGCTCTATATCCTGGCCCCGATTGCATCCGGGCGGAAAGGCGAGTTCCGACGCGAACTCCGAGAGCTTGCCCAGGCTGGTTTTTCTCGGGTTCGGATCGATGGCAGGCAATACGAGCTGGGAAAGGAAATCGCGCTCAGCAAGAGCCAGTCTCATGACATCGATCTGATCGTGGATCGTGTCGTGCTCCGGGAAGGCATAGAAAAACGGCTGGCGGACTCGCTCGAGATAGCCTCCCGTTATGGCAACGAAGTGATCAAGGTAGAGGTTTTTCCCGAGGGAGAGGATGGCAAAAGCGAAGGAATGATCTTCAGCCAAAAATATGCCTGCGTCTACTGCGGCGTCTCCTTGCCTGAGTTGACTCCCCGGCTCTTCTCTTTCAACAGCCCCCACGGGGCCTGTCCCGCGTGCGGAGGACTGGGCAGCGAGGAGCATGGTAGCTCGCGAGCCGAGGATCCTGGACAGCTTTCGAGGCTTTGTCCCTGTAAGCGGTGCCATGGCGCGCGCCTGAGAAGAGAGAGCCTTCACGTGAAGATTGCTGGAAAGAGCATCGCGGAAGTAACCTCGATGGCAATCAGGGAGAGCACCGGGTTTATTGCCGGGCTCCAGTTTAGTCCGCAGGAGGGCGCTATCGCGCAAAGGATCCTCAAAGAGATCAAGAGCCGCTTGGACTTCATGGTAGAGGTTGGTCTCGACTACTTAACCCTGGATCGGCCCTCGGCAACCCTTTCCGGAGGGGAGGCGCAGAGGATTCGTCTGGCGACGCAGATCGGCTCAAGTCTGGTCGGCGTCCTTTACATTCTGGACGAGCCGAGCATCGGCCTCCATCAAAGAGATAACGCCCGGCTCCTGGCCATCCTGCAACAACTGAGAGATCTGGGAAATACCGTGCTGGTTGTAGAACACGATCGTGACACGATTTTGGCGGCGGACCACGTCATCGATATGGGACCGGGGGCGGGAGTCAGTGGCGGCGCTGTGGTGGCACAGGGAACACCGCATGATGTGATGAGCGAAGGACGCTCCCTCACCGGACAGTACCTGGCCGGGCGGGCGGAGATTCCTCTGCCTGTCCAGCGTCGCAGCGGAAGCGGAAAGGCGCTGGTTTTAAAAGGAGCGAGGCAGAACAACCTTAAGGGCATTACCGTAGAATTTCCCATCGGCGCCATGACTTGTGTCACCGGCGTTTCTGGTTCGGGCAAGAGCAGCCTTGTGGTAGATACCATGTGGCGGGCGATGGCTGAACGTCTGAATGGCTCGAGTGACGGGAGAGTCGGGTTGTTCGAAAAGATCCTGGGGTGGGAGAATTTCGCCAGGGTGATCATTATCGATCAGAGCCCCATTGGCCGCACCCCACGCTCCAACCCGGCCACTTACACCGGATTATTTAGCCATGTTCGGGAGATTTTTGCCCAGCTTCCGGAGGCACGCGTGAGAGGATACAAACCGGCAAGGTTCTCGTTCAACCTCAAAGGGGGGCGCTGTGAGGCGTGTGAAGGAGACGGCGTCATCAAAATCGAGATGCATTTTCTCCCGGATCTCTTCGTGACCTGCGAGGTTTGCGCCGGCCTGCGCTATAACCGCGAGACCTTAGAGGTCCTCTACAAGGGGCGAAGCGTCGCCGCTATTCTGGATCTGACCGTAATTCAAGGACTCGAACTCATGGGAAACTTTCCCGCCATCCGTGACAAGCTCGAGACCCTGAGGGATGTCGGTCTCGGCTATCTCCATCTCGGTCAGGCCGCGCCGACTCTGTCCGGCGGCGAGGCCCAGCGGATAAAGCTGGCTCGCGAGTTGAGCAAAAGATCGAGCGGACGCGCGCTGTACATCCTTGACGAGCCAACCACCGGGCTCCACTTTGATGACATCAGGAAACTTTTGGAGGTTCTCGGTCGTCTCATAGATGCAGGCAATACTGTCGTAATGATCGAGCATAACCTGGATGTCATCAAATCGGCTGACTATGTTGTGGACTTGGGGCCGGAAGGGGGTGAATTGGGTGGAGAGATTGTCGCCTGTGGCACTCCAGAAGAGGTCTCTTTGGTAAGGGGTTCTTATACTGGTCAATTTCTTAAAGGGGTATTAAAATCTAAGGCGGCTTAGAAACGCTGCTTTTGAACGTTTTGAACGATTGGAACGGTCCAAGCCATTGAAATCGTTTAAGTCCCGAAGCGCCGACCTACTGACTTGAGCCGGTAGGTTGACTCCCGAGGAACCGCACTTTTTGACGAAGAGCGAAATTGCCCTTGACAGGGGCAAATATTTTGGGTAACTTTAATCCAGACTGTTTCAGTCTGGATTGGCTTAGTTAAGGATATCCCATGCCCGGGTAGGGAGGGAGGCGCCAAGCTGTAGGGAGCCCAGAGAATGAAAATTCCTGTTTATATGGATAACCTCGCTACCACGCCCGTCGATCCGAGGGTGCTGGAGGCGATGCTGCCCTACTTTAGTGAAAAGTTTGGCAATGCAGCCAGCCGTAATCATGCTTTTGGCTGGGAGGCTGAAGCGGCGGTGGATGAGGCACGGGAGCAGATCGCGCAGCTCATTCATGCCGCATCTGCAAGAGAGGTCATTTTTACTGGCGGAGCTACGGAGTCGGATAACCTGGCGATTAAAGGGGTAGCTGAAGCTTATAAGGAAAAAGGGAATCATATTATTACGTGCGTTACCGAGCACAGAGCGGTGCTGGATAGCTGTAAGGCTTTGGAACGGAAAGGGTGCCAGGTTACTTATCTCCGGGTGAACCCCTTTGGGTTGGTTGATGTCGGGCAGCTCCGCCAGGCACTTACGGACAAGACGATTCTCATCTCCATCATGGCAGCCAATAACGAGATTGGAACCATACAGCCGGTGCAAGAGATCGGCCGGGTGGCTAAGGAGAAAGGGGTTATCTTTCACTGTGATGCGACTCAAGGAGTCGGGAAAATCCCTATGGACGTGGAGGAGATGGGCATCGATCTGCTCTCGATGTCGGCGCACAAGATTTATGGCCCCAAAGGAGTTGGGGCTCTTTATGTCCGCTCGAAGAGGCCGAAGGTCCGACTGCACCCGATTATTGATGGGGGTGGTCATGAAAGGGGTATGCGCTCTGGCACGCTCAATGTGCCGGGTATCGTCGGGCTGGGAAAGGCCTGCCAGATCGCCCAGCAAGAGCTGCCTGAAGAGGCAGCGCGCCTGACCGAGCTAAGAGAGCGACTCAAGGACGGAATTCTGCGCCAACTCGATGAAGTCTATATCAACGGCCACCCCACCGAGCGCCTTCCGGGAAATTTGAACGTTAGTTTCGCCTATGTGGAGGGAGAATCGTTGATGATGGGCCTAAAAGAGATTGCGCTCTCCTCGGGCTCAGCCTGTACTTCGACTTCGCTGGAGCCTTCGTATGTGCTTCGCGCTCTGGGGGTTCGAGAGGATTTAGCCCACACCGCGATCCGCTTCGGCGTGGGACGCTTCAATACCGATGAGGAGGTGGACTACGCCATCCAACGGGTTAAAGAGGAGGTAACGCGGTTGCGCCAGCTCTCTCCGCTCTACGGGCTGGCCAAGGCGGATTTGCGTGGAAGACAGCAAGGCGAACTTAAGGCTCAGGACCGGGTTTCCTAGTCCTGCGTAGTTTTGGGAGGTATGAACTATGACAACAGGAGTAATCCTTACCGATCGCGCTGCTAAAAAAATCAGGGAGATCCTTGCGGCTGAGAGTCGGGAGGGGCAGGGATTGCGTCTTAAAGTTGTGGGAGGCGGCTGTTCGGGCCTGCAGTACAAGTTCGACCTTGATGCGGAACGGGCCGGCGATCGGGTCTTCGAGAAAGAGGGGGCCAAAGTGTTGGTGGATATGAAGAGCCTGCTTTATGTAAACGGCACCGAGCTTGACTATAAAGAGGGGCTGATGGAATCGGGGTTTGTCTTTCAGAACCCCAATGTGAAGCGCTCCTGTGGCTGTGGCACCTCCTTTACGGTCTAGCTAGGAGCAGATTTGGTTTTGATGCGAGGTAAAAGCAGCATAGGAAAGGCAAGGTAATGAGCTCGGCAGCGAATCCAGTAGAAGAGCTGGCAAACCGCGAATACAAGTATGGCTTCGTCACTGCGGTCGAGGAGGAGTCCATTCCTCCCGGACTGAGCGAAGAGGTCATCCGCATGATCTCGGCTAAGAAGAAGGAGCCTGAATGGATGCTGGACTGGCGCCTGAAGGCCTACCGACACTGGGAGAAATTGCAGCAGTCGGACGCAGAGCCCAAATGGGCCAATGTCCATTTTCCGCCGATTGATTACCAGAAGATCATCTACTATGCCGCGCCGAAGACGAAGTCTCAGCGGCCCGAGAGCTTAGCGGAAGTGGATCCGGAGCTGCTCGCGACCTACGACAGGCTGGGGATTCCTCTTAAGGAGCAGGAGCTGCTCGCCGGGGTGGCGGTGGACGCGGTTTTCGATAGCGTCTCGGTGGCGACGACCTTTAAGGAAAAGCTTGCCGAACTGGGAATCATCTTTTGTTCCTTTTCCGAGGCGGTGCATAATCACCCGGAGCTGGTCCGGAAGTATCTGGGTTCGGTCGTGCCGTACACCGACAACTTCTTCGCGACGCTGAACTCCGCGGTCTTCAGCGATGGCTCCTTCTGTTACATTCCCAAAGGGGTGCGCTGTCCGATGGAGCTGTCGACGTACTTCCGCATCAATGCCGCTGAGACCGGCCAGTTTGAGCGCACGTTGATCGTCGCCGATGAAGGCAGTTACGTGGGCTACCTGGAGGGGTGTACGGCGCCGATGCGCGACACCAATCAGTTGCACGCGGCGGTGGTAGAGTTGGTTGCCCAAGACCATGCCCAGATCAAGTACTCCACCGTCCAAAACTGGTATCCCGGCGACAAGGAGGGCAAAGGCGGCATCTATAACTTTGTCACCAAGCGGGGCAAGTGTCTTGGAAAGAACTCGAAGATCTCCTGGACGCAGGTCGAGACCGGCTCGGCAATCACCTGGAAATATCCGAGCTGCATCCTGCTGGGAGAAAACTCGGTGGGGGAGTTTTATTCGGTAGCTCTCACGAACAATTATCAGCAGGCAGACACCGGCACCAAGATGATCCACATCGGGAAGAATACCAAGAGCACCATCATCTCGAAGGGGATCTCCGCAGGCCACGGACAGAATACCTATCGCGGGCTGGTGAAGATCATGAAGGGCGCGACCGACGCGCGCAACTACTCGCAGTGCGACTCGTTGCTGCTGGGCGATCAGTGCGGCGCGCATACCTTTCCCTACCTCGAGGTGATGAACAACTCATCGCAGGTGGAGCACGAGGCCTCGACCTCCAAGATCGGCGAGGATCAGCTTTTTTACTGCCGGCAGCGCGGGATATCGGCTGAGGATGCGGTTACCATGATCGTGAGCGGCTTTTGCAAGCAGGTGTTTCGCGAGTTGCCGATGGAGTTTGCCGTCGAAGCGCAAAAGCTCCTGGGCGTGAGTCTGGAGGGCAGCGTAGGGTAACGGTTTGAACATTTTGAACGATTTGAACCGTTTAACAAGTTTAAGCCGTTCAAGGCGTTCAAGACGCTTGAGACGTTTATAAATGGCTGATAGCTGAAAGCTAATTTCTATGGATTCCGTGATCTACTTCGATAACAACGCCACTACGCGTCTCGCGCCCGAGGCGCGAGAGGCCATGCAACCTTATTTGGCGGAATTCTATGGCAATCCTTCCAGCATCCATCGTTTCGGGAGCCAGGTGGCCCGCAAGATTCAGGAAGCGAGAGAACAGGTGGCGGCTCTTCTGGGCGCGTCGGATCCGGTTGAGATTGTATTTACAAGCTGCGGCACCGAGGGGGACAACGCGGCGATTCGGGGGATTTTGGAAACCAGCCCCGACAAACGCCATATCGTGACCACTCAAGTCGAGCACCCTGCTGTCACGGCCCTTTGCCAGCATTTGGGGAAGAAGGGCTACCGGGTGACTTGGCTCGGAGTCGACGGCGAGGGGATGCTGGATCTGGACCAGTTGAGGGAGGCGCTGACGGAGGATACGGCACTCGTCTCGATCATGTATGCCAATAACGAGACCGGGGTGATTTTTCCGATTGAAGCCATCGGCGAAATAGTCAAGGCCAAAGGGATCCCGCTCCACGTGGATGCGGTGCAAGTAGCAGGAAAGATTCCTCTAGATCTCAAGGGGAGCCCGGTCGATCTGCTAACGATATCGGGCCATAAATTTCATGGGCCTAAGGGAGTGGGGGCTCTTTACGTCAGGAGGGGGATAACGTTTCGTCCCTTCATGATTGGCGGACACCAGGAGCGCAACCGCAGAGGCGGGACCGAAAACGTCGCGGGTATTGTCGGGATGGGCAAGGCCGCAGAGGTTGCCGGCAAGCGCCTGGGAGAGGAAGGGGCTCGAGTGCGGGCATTGCGTGATCGACTGGAAAAGTTTCTGCTCGATGCCTGTCCTGGTGCGCGGATCAACGGTCATCGAGAAAAACGTATTCCTAATACGTTGAATGTGAGTTTTAAGTTTCTAGAAGGGGAGGCGATACTGGTTTTGCTTGACCAATACGGCATTTGCGCCTCGACCGGGTCCGCCTGTAGCGCAGGGTCGGTGGAGCCTTCCCATGTGCTTCGGGCCATGGGGGTGCCCCCCGACTGGATCCAAGGCGCCGTGCGTTTCAGCTTGAGCCGTTATAATACCGAGGAAGAAATTGGCTTTGTCAGTGAAAAGGTGCCCTTGATCGTTGAGCGTCTCCAGGGGCTTTCCGCTCTGGGTAAGCTCGCTGATCGGCAGAAGGATCGGCGTGGCACTTACGACGCAGGAGACCGGATCGGGGCGAGGAGGTAAAAACTATGGGTGTTATGCAGATCCCTCGGAGGGTCGATTATGGCCTGCGCGCCGCGATCTATCTTTCCGCTCAGGATCCGGACAGAAGCTGCTCCCTTGCGGAGATCGCGCGGCATCAGGGGATTCCGCGGAAGTTTTTGGAGAAGATCATCCAGCATTTGATCCATAGCGGACTGGTCAAATCCAAACGAGGCCCGGACGGGGGCTACACGCTAACGAGGGCGCCTGACGAAATTTCGTTTCAGGACGTCATTGAGGCGATCGAGGGTCCTATCGCTATCAATGTCTGTATGGATCAGCACTTGAGCTGCGGTCATTTTTCTCAATGCGCCATGTCAGGGGTATGGAGCGAGATCCAGTATAAGATAGTCGAGGTTTTTACGCGCACTACTTTAGCGGATTTGCGGCGGTTCCCTCGCCCGGCGCTGGCGGCTTCCTCTTCTCTTTCGAGTGCGGCATGAATGGAATCGTCCCTTGGAACGTCCAACCTCGTGCAGGCCGCACCCGATAGGGAGGTGATTTTATGACTTATGAAACAGGACTCAGTATAGAAGAGAGGGTGGCGTGTTTGTTTCAGCCGGACACGCTTCTGCCTGCTCAGTATCTGGAGACCTTCCGGCGCAAAGCACATTTAGAGCCAGAGAAGAGGCTGCTGTTGGCGGTGCTGGAAGATGCGATAGCCTGTTTTCAGAAGTATCTGTTTGCTCGGGACAGCAAGGGCAGAACGCTGTTTCGAGAGGCTGAGGAATGGATCTTAGAGGAGGGCAGCGACTGGCTGTTTTCTTTTGAGAACATCTGCGAGCTCTTGGGGTTGGATCCTCGTTATGTGCGGCAGGGACTCGTGCGTTGGAAAGAGAAGCAACTGGCACAGCGGCCCAAGGCGAAGATCTATCGCTTAACTCCTAGAGGCGACAAACACAAAGCCGGCGCGGCGGTTACGGCCCGGACAGGACAGAAATTGCTCAAGGCAGTTGGTCGCTAGTCTCGCTGCTATTTTGTACGGCGTGAAGGGCGGTGGGCATGTTTTTCCACCGCCCTTTTATTTGCCCCTGCCCCCTTGCCGATTTCGACGGAAAGAGTGTATAAAAAGTTTCTAAATGGAGCGCCGTGGCTAAAAAGAAAAAGAGGTTTCCGGTAAAAGCGTTTTTCTATTGGCTGCGATACCGCATCGGCGAGTATTGCCTGAGGGGATTTGTCGCGATCCTGCCGTGGATTCCCCGCCGCTTGATTATGCTCTTTACCCTGGCAGCCGCAAGACTAACTTTTCTCCTTCTGTGGAAATATCGCAAACGTATGGAAGAAAATCTCTCCACGGCTATGGGCAGGGAGTTCGGCACGCCAGAGCAGCAAAAGTCCGTGGTCTGGAGGGCGTGGAGGAATTTCGCCCAGGGCGTTTATGAGACTAGTTGCACCCTGTATAGCTCCAAGCAGGAGATATGCTCGTGGGTCGCTATGGAAGGCGAGGAGCGCTTGCGACGGGCGCTGCAAAGGGAGAAAGGGGTTATCGCGCTCAGCGCCCATTTGGGGAATTTCACCATGATCGGCGCCCGCTTGGCAGCGGCGGGCTACCCTTTCAGTGCTGTCGTAAAACAGCCCAAGGATCGGGGATTTGCGAGTTTGGTCGACCACTACCGGGCTATGGTCGGCGTCAAAACCATCTCGGCCAAGCCCCGGCGCGAAGCAGCGCGGCAGATCCTGAAAGCCTTAAGGCGAAATGAGGTGATTCTTGTCATCGCGGACGAGTTCAAATCCGGGGGAGTAGCGGTGGAGTTTTTGGGCCGCACCGCTCCTGCCCCTCGCGGCCCTGTGACCCTGGCGCTACGAACCGGCGCGTCGGTCCTCCCCGCCTTTCTTACGCGCGACCATGAGGATCGTCTGACGCTTCACATCGGGGCGGAGATTGATCTCATCAAAAGCGGCGATCTCCAGCAGGATATAGCTGCTAATGCCTCCCTTTTCACCCGCCATCTGGAAGCTATGGTGCGGCGCTACCCGGATCAGTGGAATTGGCTCGGGTTTCACCGCGACGGCAGAAGGCCGAGATCCGAAATGGTAAAGGCTAAAACAGCGGACACCTCCGAGCAAGACCCCTTTTCCTTATAAAACCTGGCGCGTTTCCAGTTGATATTGCTCGCGGAGCTTTTGCCAAGAACCCAATGCCGCCAGGGTCCGAAGGGCGACGAGCGTAGGCGGCATCATAGGAAACCCGTCCGCCTCGGCATGTCGCAGCGCCTGCTCCGGCGTCAACCAAAGGCTTTCCGTTACCTCCTGCGAGTATGCGAGCGGGCTTTGATGCTCCGGCAGACGGGCGAGGTAGAATCGGGTGTCGAATCGGAAGGCGCGCTGCTCAGGGGTGACGCGATGGGAGAAATAGACTGGGCGACGCAAGTCGCAGTAGAGTCCTTCCGACTCAAGAAGCGACCGAAAGTCGATGTTTCCTTCAACCAAAGACTCACGCTTGCCAGCTAGGCTGTGCTTAATTTTCCCCTCTCTCGTATCCACGGGTTCGCCATTTTCGCTGACCGACAAGAGGATCCCCGTCTCTTCGAATAGCTCCCTAACTGCCGCCACCGAGTGGCCCACGGAAAGTTCGGGACTGAGTTTCCCTCCGAGCATCTGCTGAGCCTCGGTTCGCGAAAGCCCCCGGCAGCGCTTGAGCATCTCCTCCGAGTAGTCCTCTTCTTCCACGGTGCCCCCTGGGAAAACGTAAAAGCCCGCGAGGACATCCATGTCAGGAGGGCGACGGGTCAGAAAAACTTCGAACTTGCCGCCCGCCTCAGGGCGAACCAGGATGATGGTGGAGGCGTTTTTGGGCAGTGAAGCTTCCATATAGGGGACTGAAAGATACGCTCCAGCGCTCTACGGTCCTTTATGAGAGCACAGCAAGGGCGGCACGTGCAATAGAAATAGAGTCGGCGGCGTTGGCAGATCATTGGATGTGGTGGTATATTTCGGCTTGATGGATAAGGTACAAAAAGTGGTGGATTGCCTGAAGCGCTACGATCCAGAACAGATCATCATCTTTGGCTCGTGTGCCCGAGGGGAGGCTGACGAGCAGAGCGATGTGGATGTAGTAGTCATCAAGCAGACGCAGGCGCGCTTTCTTGATCGGCTCCTTGAGGTCGCGAAATTTTTGGATAATGACCTGGGAAAGGTGGACGTGTTTGTCTATACCAGAGAGGAGTTTGAAGAGATGCGGCGGCGGGAAAATCCGTTTATTGAAAAAGTAGTAACTGAGGGGAGGGTTATCTATCCAGGCTAATAGAGAAGATGCCCTGCAGCGTATGAGCAGACTGCCCTGGAATGGAGCATAAAGTTCAAGATCTGAACCCTGGGTAGTGAGCTTGTTAGACTACTCAGAATCGACTATAAAGGTAAGCGTGGCCGACTGGACAACATTTCCAAATGCGCCAATCACAGAAGCGCTTTTGGACATTAGGGTCCAACTACCTGAAGACGTAAATTTGGCTCAGTTAGCAACCTTCTACAATTCTGTGAAAGCGCGCTATCCGAATAAACGGGAGAGACAGTCATGGCGGGGTGGCTTGAAGCTGGCTGGAGGAGGTGAGCTTGAAGTCCTTCAGTCACACAGCGGGCCAGATGGCTACCTATTTACTTCCTCGGACGGGAAGCAAATTGTTCAGGCGCGTCTGGATGGGTTTACATTCAACAGACTAAAGCCTTATGATAGATGGGAAACCTTTCGAGACCAGGCACGGGACCTTTGGCAGCTCTACGTCGAGGTGGCACAGCCTAGACAAATCACGCGCACAGCGCTGCGATATATCAACCGTATGGAGATTCCATTACCGATGCGGGATTTCAAGGACTATATCCTTACTGTGCCAGAAATAGCTGCCGCGTTACCTCAAGGGCCAGTAAAGTACTTTATGCAGTTGGTTATTCCGGAGCCGGAGATACCTGCTACGGCGATAATCACGGAGGCCATGGAGCCTAGCGCAGACTCTACGAAAGTTCCTTTGATACTTGACATTGACGTGTTCTGCTTAAAGGTGTTCGAAGTGAAAGATAGAGCGTTGTGGCAAGTATTTGAAAATCTCCGAGATTTGAAGAACAATATCTTTTTTAAAAGCATAACAGATAAAACGAAGGAGCTTTTCCTCCGATGAACTTAGCTCATACCGACCTTGCGTCGCCCCTGAGGAGGCAGTATACCCCACGGGCATATTTGCTAGACGTGAATACCGAAGGCCTAAGTGAAGAGTCCAACGTTATCGTATTTCGATGGTTTGAAACAACCAATCACTCTCTTTTCCCTGTTAGCAGGGAAACGCCCGCACAAAAATTCCGGGGCCTTGTAGATACGTGGAGGAATGAAACGCAAGCATCATCTTCTGTTACCGAAATGGCTATGCATCCCGCGTACCAGCAGATTATTGGAATGGGGCCTGCTGCTATCCCGCTCATACTCCGTGAGCTTGAAAACAAACCAGATCACTGGTTCTGGGCGTTGAAAGCCATTACTGGGATAGACCCAGTAAAGCCATCGGAGCGGGGCAAGATTAGAAAAATGGTAGAGGCGTGGCTGCGTTGGGGAAAAGAAGAAGGCCACTTGTAAATCCTGAACATGCCGCTCGAGGAATGGTTTCCACACCTGAAAACCACTGGATACCAAGTTACTAGCCCTGCTAGTCCTGATTATAACTGTATTGGTTGGGCTGCAACGGAAGACAGCCGGTGGTGGGAGCCCGATCCACAAGGACTCTATTATTGGCCAGAAACTTCACCCCGTGAGTTCACACTGGAGGCATATCTCCAAGCATTCCTAAGCCTTGGCTACACTCCCTCTGACACCGCTGCCTTGGAGGCGGGATTCGAAAAGATCGCGATCTACGTCAACGCACAAGGTAGGCCAACTCACGCTGCGAGACAACTGGCAAACGGAAGATGGACAAGTAAGCTTGGAAGGTCAGAAGACATCGAGCACAGTCTCGAAGGGCTAGAAGGTACTGCCTACGGGTCTGTGGCTCAGATTCTAAGCCGGCCTAGCCATCATTTGCAGACTTCTTGACTCGCTGCTGATAGTTCAGTACACGAAGCCACCTCGAGCAGAGCAATGTAGATGTAGTTGTTATCAAACAGACGGAGAAACGTTTTCGTGACTGGCTCAACGAGGGCGCAAAATTTCTGGATCGCTATTATATTCCCACGCGCTATCCTGATGCCCTGGCAAGCCCCGCCGTGCAAAACCTACACCGAAAAAGATGCTGTGGAGGCTATTGGCCTTGCCGAAAAGATGACGGAGATGGTAAGGTAGAGACTGTGAAATGGAATGATTCCTGGCACGGAACCGCACCACGTAGAATAACTTTCCTGTCTGTCAAGTCTGACACTGAATTCGCAATCACAAACTTTACGGGACTAAATTGAAGATTGTCAAGCTGCCGGGATCGGCTGGGCGAGCCTGGCATCCGCGTTGCCGAATATTGTCTGGTGATCAATCAGTGGCATCAGCCTTTATGGCCGCGGGGAGATAGACAGCGCCCCGAGCTCATGCTGTGGGTCACGTGGAAAGACCCCTCTTTGAAATTCGACCCAACATCCGAAAAGTACAATGTCCCCCTTTTCCCTCTCTTTTCAGGTGTCACCCTGCGAGAGAAGTAGACCGGCCGGCTTACGTCGCAATGGAGTTTCTCTGACTCCAGAAGAAGCCGGAAATTTGTTACTCCTTTAACCAGAGCTTCACGCTTATCTACTCTGACCCTTAAGCATCAAATCCCTAAATAGCTTAACCTCTCTCTCCCCATAGGAATCCACAGGCGTAACATTGTATCCCCTTAGATATTCTGTCGACATATCAGATCTGGTAGGAACCATCCGGACCTCTCGAAGGACGTTGGTACCTTCCCTGGAGAGGATGAAGTCGAAAAATAGCGCCGCAGAGTATGGCCTGGCGGTTTGGGTGCTGATCGCCAAATAATGGGGTTGGATTATAATCATGTTATCTAAAACAGCCCAATCCACAGGGGCTCCGGTTTGCTTTAGACGCTCTAAGGTATGGGCTCGCAATTCGGGCCCTAGTTCAAATTCTCCCGCTGCGAGGAGCTGATTGAGCAGCGTGTGCCCTGACCGATATTGAGGCTCCTGTTGGGCTAACTTTTCGAAATAGGCGATCGCCTTTTCTTGACTACCGAGCTTTTTTTCAAGAACCTTCAGGGCGCCCACAAACCAGCCGTAAGGTTGTGAATCAATAGCTATATTTTTCTTCCACCTTGGCTTCAAAAGGTCTTCATAAGTACGGGGGACCTCACCCTGGTGAACTAGCTTGGTATTATAGCCCAACACAATAGGAATCATCTGCCACATCATCCAGTACCCGTCAGGGTCCTTGGCAAAGTCCGCATATGCGTTCGCCTCAGGCGAGGAATACTTTAAAAAAATGTTCCTGTTCTTTAGTATCGGGCCTTCTGGAATCCCGATGGCAATCACATCCGCCTCTAACTTTCCCGCCCGAGCCTCCTGGATTATTCTTTGACCTAGCTTCTCGTTACTGGCGCGGTACTGTTTATCTTGAATAAAAGGATATTTTGCTTGATATGTCTTGAGAATCTTGGCGCCCTGGTCGATGTTGGTAGTGGTATACCACACCATCTGCCCTTCTTTCCGAGCCCCTTCGATGAGCTTCTGGGTTCGCTCCTGAGGGGCTAGCCGGCTGATCTGCGCCAGTATCTCCTGAGCAGATTGCGCAGATGAGGATTGGGCCCAAAAAAATAATTCCATGCAGCAGATAGCAGCGAGACTTAACAAAGAGCGGGGTGGTCGTGTCTTCATTTTTTTTCTCCTCTGGACAGCTTGGCTTATCCCAACACAATAGCTCTCAGCCCCTATGACCTCTGCTGGGTCTAAGGAGATCAAAGGCGGTTATCTAAACTGATACGTTGGATACGTTTCCTCCTCTTGGTGAAACCACTCGTCCGGCAGGTCATGGCCAATCCCCCTCCGCTTCGCTTCCTCATATAACCTCGGGAGTAAGACCGCGAACCGTATGACCAACGAGCTAGCCCCCGCAGGTGAGGGACTGAAAGTGATCTGCTTCTCGTCGTTGCGCCCTTTAGCCCGCCCTTCTATTATATCCGTCAGGTAAACCCGCGCGCTGGCATACTTCTCGAGTAATTTCCACCCGGCGGTGCGATAGCCAGAATAGCCGCGCTTTCGAGCAGCTAGCTTTTCTTCTTGAGGATCCCCTGTGATCTCCGTTTCATCTCCGCCATAATCATACTGAGATGACTCCGGGTAAGTCCAAGCGATCAGATCCGCTTTTTTAACCATCCGTTCGTCGTACTCCGCCCCTGTGACGCAGTATACATGCATCCCCTGCTCTATCCACTCAGGATCGAACGTCGGCTCGGCAGAGTTCGTCCCAGAGATTACAATGTCCGCCCCTCGAACCGCCTCTTGGGCTGAAGAAACCGGTGCCACTTCCATCTTAAGCTGCATCTTCATCTGCTCACAAAATTTGGAGCGGTTATTCGGGTTCGGACTAAAAACTTTCACCGATTTAATATCCCTCACCAAGCAGTGTGCCAGAAGCAGCGTTCTTGCCATCCAGCCCGCTCCAATAAGTCCGATAGTCCGAGCATTAGACCTTGCCATATACTTGGCACACAGACCGCCCACTGAGCCCACACGCATGACCTGGATATCGCGGTCCTGTACGATGGCTAGGAGCCTGCCCGTTCCCATGTCGTATAAATGCAGCCAACCGGACTTTTCGCTGTTATGAGGATTCCTCTCGCCAGCAATTGGGGCTATCACGTGACGTGTCTTTCCGTACATATCAACCGCTACATTCGCCCAAGAGTTTAAGCGAAGTATTGCAACACTGTCCACCAAGTCGAACATGGGGCGCAAGCGAAGGGTATATAACAAGGCGCCTCCTCCAAAGCCACCTTTTTCCTCTAGAACGCGCCCGGCGTTCCACTTGACGAGTTGACCCCGGCCTATTCTCCTAGTGCTCTCCTCCACTGCCTCCAGGCATTTCTCCATCGTCAAAACTTGCAAAACATCCTGATTCGTGAGCAGAAGCATTTTAAGCCCTCCTTTCTCTTATAAACCTCATACGATCAAAAAGCGACCCACTGAAAGAGCTGCCCTTCCGGGAAAGGCACATGTAGGGCCCAATCGAATAAACCGAAGACGAAGCCCCATGCCGCCGCACCGAGGAAAAGAGCAAGCCACCAACTCTCTTTTGCCTCTAACTTCAAATAGAGGAACGTGCACAGCGAAACGCCAATAGCGAATCCTAAAAGCCAGATGGCCAGAAAGAAGCAAAGGATCCAGGTGACCATAGAGAAAACCCGCCGCCGCGCCTCTGCTATGGGCAGTTCAGCGGCTGCTTCTTCGATGCCGCTCAGGGCGCTACTATTCTTTCTAGTCACGCGTACATCCAGAACCAAATGGAGCAGGGCCAGAGCAAATGAGGGAATGGCGATGACTAAAGGGAACAGCCGTGTCCAGAATGGCCACTCTCGAGCATTCAGTACGGCAAACCCAAACGTTGCGATCAGGAACGCGCTAAACCCCAGCTCCAGCTTGCGCTTCATAACAAAAAAATCTCGCTGAGACTATTTATTCAGTCTTTCACAGGAAGCACCTCAGGTGCTAGCCGGACCCCATCGCCGGTGCCATAAGGGATAGAGAAGCGCTACAATAATTAGAATAATAATAATGATGACGCCTGGACGTAGTAGCCATGTCCACCCGTATCGGGCGATGCAGATATGAAAATACCTTTCCGCCAGGTCTCCGAGTACCAGCCCCAAGATCAGGGGAGGTCTCGGCCAGTCCAGCCAGACCATCAGCGTTCCTAAAATGCCAAACACGACAACGGCAACCAGATCAGCAATCATGTTATGCGTGGCGAAGCCACCCAGGTAGATCAGAAGAAGAATGAACGGAATCAGAAGAGTGCTCTTGACAAACGTGATCCTGGCGAGTTGATCAATAAAGAGAAGGCTCAGGCCAACAGTGATAATGTTGGCGATCACTATCACCCAAACCATGGAAAAGGTAAGATCCAGGTGCGTGGAGAGCATATCGCGGCCAGGGACCAGTCCGAGTATAAGAAACGCTCCAAGGAGCAGAGCCATATGCGAGCCACCTGGAACTCCAAAGGAGATCGTAAGAAGCAGTGAGCCGCCTGTGGTTGAATTGTTGGCAGCACCGGGCCCCAGTATCCCCTCAACAGCACCGGTGCCGAATCTCTCTTTGTTGGGGGAACTCTGCACGGCGTGACCGTATGCAAGCCATTGCCCGACGCCGGATCCCAAGCCGGGTAAAATCCCAATCAGTGCCCCTATGGCACTACAACGAAGAACGAGTCCCCAATGCCGGAGCGTGTCCTTGATGCCCTCTAGGGCACCGCTCGTCTTCCCGAAACCCGGCTTGGCAATACTTGAACGCCTAACGCCGAGTTCAAGAAGCTCCGGGATGGCAAAGAGCCCCACCGCGATCACTGCTAGAGACAACCCGCTATGCAGGTAAGGTTGGCCGAAGGTGTAGCGAAGTACACCTTGCTGGGGGTCCATTCCGACGGTAGAGAGCAAAAGGCCCAATCCTCCCATAACGATCCCTTTAATGACGGACCGGCCGCTGACCGAAGCGATGAATGTGATCCCAAGGACAGCCAGCATAAAGAGCTCGGGTGTCCCCAATGAAAGGACAAGGGGCTGCACGATGGGAATGGAAGCGGCAAGTACCAGTGCGCCAAACACTGCGCCGACCAGGGAACTGAAAAGGGCCGCTCCCAGAGCACGCCCAGCCTCCCCCTTTTTAGCCATGGCGTGGCCATCCAGGATGACCGCAGCAGAGGCAGCCTCGCCGGGCACACCAAACAGGACCGAGGTCACGTCCCCCGTAGTGGAAAAGACTGCCTGCGCACCAAGCAGCAATGCAATGGCAGCAATAGGCTCCATTGTATAGGTGAAGGGTAGCATCAGCGCCAGACTGGGCAAACCACCGAGACCGGGCAAGAGCCCAACTACGTACCCAATTGCGATCCCCATTAACATAAATCCGAACGTTGGCCACTCGAAAACTTGGACCAGCCCGGAGAACATTGCCTCGATCATATAGCTACTCGCCCCCCCTAAGAGGACAGAAGTCCATGTCTCTACAGTTGACGGGCAAGGGCGTCATCCGGGTCCGAAAATTTTCTCTATTTGTTTAACCACAGATGGAGGTTGATTAATAAGCTTCTGGTAGAAGGTTTGGATGGTTGCGCTATCCACTGGCAGAGCATTCATCCTCTGCTTTTCGGCATCCGCCAGGAGATTTGGGTCACCGAGAGCCTTCATGAAGGCCTCTCGAAGGATTCGTGTTCGGTCCTCCGGCATCCCAGGCGGCCCGACTAAAGGCCTAGTATAAAGGTGTGCTCCCAAAACGAGCTCTGTCAAAGCCACAGCCTCAGGGGACATCTTCATATCCCGCACAAGCGGCACCTTCGAAATATGGGGATCTGGCTCGTGGCCACCCCCTTTCGTTGGCAGGCCTGTCTGAATGACAAACTGAACACGGCCCGTAGAAAGCTCGTCGCGCAGCTCCCTGTAAGCCGAGCCAACTGAAGTAGCGATGCCGTCCAGCTCGCCCCGCGCCAACGCTAGCCGTCGCTCGCCACCGGAATAGCCTGTGATGATTTTGAAATTCAGCCCGAGAGCCTCTTTAAGAAGAGCAGGCAACATATAGCTGGCACCGCCGACGGAGGCCCCAAAATTGAGAGGGTTTTTGGCGCGTCTTACCTCTTCGAGAGTTTCAAACGGATCCCTCATCACAAGGCCTAGCGAGTCAGTTCCGGCATTTCCTATCCAGGTCAGTCGACTGAGGTCGAATCTTACCCCCTCTGTTCTTTTAAGCTGTTCCAAATAAAGCTGGTTGTGCATCATCAAAAGAGTGAGCCCGTCCGGTTTGGCACTCTGTATTAGGTTGCCCTCTATAATGGCTGAGGATCCGCCAAGAGGGGAAACAATGATCTGTGGCTGTCCAGAGATATACCTAGGCATATGCTTAGCTAAGAGCCGCGCATATTGGTCGAAGCCCCCTCCCGGTGAACCTGTAGTGAAAATGGTGACCGTTTTCCCTTGATAGAATGGTTTTTCGGCCCCTTGAGAGAAACTGTACAAGATCGCCTCTAAGAAGAGAGCCATTGCCAGAGCTGAGACCATGCGCGCGCCTCTCATCGAAGTCTCCTTTCTATCCATTCCACGTTAAAGCCCGATTTCTCCTCATTCAATAAAGTTCCGCCTCCTGTCGAAACCAATCGTCCGGCAGGTCATGTCCAACACACTTCGTTTTTGCAAGCTCATATAGCCTCGGTACTAGGACTGCGAACCGGGCAATTCCGGCGGTGCCTCCAGCAGGAGAGGGATTGAAAGTAATCTGGCCGTCATCGGTGCGCCCCTTCGCTCGTCCGGTCACGAGATCTGTCAAATACACGCGTTTGCCTGTATGCTTCTCCAATAAACCCCATATGTGGGTGCGGTACCGTTGGTCACCGGGGACCTTGGCCGGGTCCGCCACGTTGGTAGGAGCTCCATGGGAGTGTTCTGACTGACCAGGATACGCCCAAGCAATCACGTCTGCCTTTCTGATCATCCGCTCGTCATATTCTCCCGGCGTGACGCAGTAGACGTGACTGCCTGGTCCCACCCAGTCAGGATCAAAGGTAGGATCAATGCTATTTGTCGCTGAAATAACGATGTCTGCCCTACGAACCGCCTCTTCAGCCGATGGAGCCGGGCGAACCTCGATTCCAAGCCGTTCGCTCATCTGCTTAGAAAAAATCTGCCGATGCTGGGGATTAGGACTAAACACTCTCACTGAAGAGATTCTCCGTACAGCACAGTGTGCCAGCAGCTGTGGCCCTGCCATCCAACCGACGCCTAAAAGCCCAATGGTGTGGGCGTCTGAGCGCGCCATGTACTTGGCACCTAGACCTCCCACAGCGCCGACGCGCATGGTCTGGACGTGACGGTCCTGCACCATAGCTAAGAGGTAGCCAGTAGAAAGATCAAATAGCAATAACCAGCCAGGTTTCTCGCTGCGATGGTGACCTGCCATCTTAGAGCCAGGCCGGCCAATAACATGCCGCTTGGCGCCATACATCTCGACCACGTGCATCGTGGTAGAGTTCACACGGAGGACCACAGCATTGTCCGGGAGGTCAATCACCGGCATCAGGCGTAACATGTAGGATGCAGAGGTACTTTCCGGGCCGGTTGGACCTGGAGATGCGCCTGGGAGCGGTTGATTCACCGTGCGGCTAAGACATGGAATGACGTTGCCGAGGGCTATCTCGCGCGTACAATCCTCTACCGCCTGCAGGCAAACGTCCATGGTAAGGACTTGCTCGACGTCCTCATTCGTTAACACTAACATTAGTTTCTCCTCTCATGAGTGAAATCCTGCCTAACATAGGTCACTGACAGCCGTCAACAAGGCTACGATCCATTGGCACTGAAAAAATCGCGCACGTTGGCTTCATCACGCAGCCGCCAGATCCTAACTATCACTTTTTCCATTTCAGCGTCGGTTGCGCCGTCGGCGTAGGCGGCGAGCCGCAGCGCCTTTTCCTGCAGCTCTTCCCGCGTCAGCGCGTTGTCGGGATCACCCTTGGGTGAAGTCACGTGTTTTTCGAGCTGCCGGCCGTCGTAGGTCTGGACCGTCACCCACCCCATCCAGCGCCCGGGATAGGCGCTGTCGATTTCCGGGTCGAGCACCATCTTCACCTTGTCTTGGAACGCGCGCAGATTCGGGTTGCGCAGCGCCTCGTCAGTGAAATCGGCAAGTCCCGCCCGACCGTAATTTCCGATCAGTGCCAGCACGAAGCCCATCGAAAACTTCGACTGGTGGATGGTCTGCGGATCGGTAATGGGACCGAGCACATCGATCGCGCCCTGATGCACATGTGCAGTTACGGCCGCAACATCTTCGGCCTTGAGCTTGTGCTCGCGCATCAGCTCCAGCAGCGAATCCGCCGCCGGATGCGTGTGGCGGCACGAGGCGTGATACTTGAATGAAGTTTCCGGCAAAGCCCAGCGCGACCCGAGCCCGTCGGTCAGCTTGCCCGGCTCGGCGTCGGAGGACATGCCCGCCGCCACGCCCTGCTCGCCTTCGAGGATGCGCCGCGCGCCGGTGAAGCCGTCGCGCGCGACGTAGGCCGCGAGCAACCCGTCGGCGGCGGCTTTTCCGGTGTGCAATTGCTTCGAGTCGGCGGCGTCGCGCAGGAATTCCCACAGTCCGGCTGCCTGTGTGCCCGCCGAACCCAATGCGTGCTGCAATCGCCTGGCATCGAGATGGAGCAGCCGTGCCGCACCCGCGGCGGCGGCAAGGGTGCCCGCCGTGCCGGTGGTATGAAACACCTTGTAGTGTGAGCGGCCCAGAAACTCGCCAATGCGAATGCCCGCTTCATATCCGGCGACGGCTGCTGCGATGAATTCCTTGCCTGAGGCGCCGGTTTCCTGCGCTGCAGCCAGCACCGCAGGAAAAACAACTGCACCGGGATGCAGCACCGCCCCGTTGTGGATGTCGTCCTGCTCCACCACATGCGACGCTGCGCCGTTCACGAGCGCAGCGAATAGCGACGACGTGCGTTTACGCGATGTCAGGACCTCGGCTGGCCCGCTCGCCGGTCCCATCTGTGCGGCAAATTTTTCCAGCACCCGCACCGGCCGCGCGCCTTTCCCGGCAAGCGCCGAAGCAAACCAGTCGAGAAAGAGTTCCTCAGTGCGCGCTACAACGTCCTGCGGCAGATCCTCATAGCGGATCGCCGCAAGGAATTCCGACAGCACTTGGGTCGGTGGCACGGCGGCCTGCTGCTTCTTTGCTCCGACCGGCCAGTCCATGTTGATCCTCCAGACTGTCCTGGCGCTGATGCAACCTACACCGCGCCTGCTTCCCGCAGCGCGGCGATATCCCCGCTACTGTAACCCAACTCGTCCAGGATGCGCTCGGTGTGTTCGCCCAGCGCGGGCACCGCATCCATGCGCGCCTCGAAATCCGGCATCGTCACCGGCGGCAGCAGCGTCGCCAACGGCCCGGCCGGCGAGTCCATCTCGCGCCAGCGATTGCGGGCTTTTAATTGCGGATGCTCCCACACTTCGTCCGGCGTGTTCATGCGCGCATTGGCGATACCTGACGCATCAAGACGCTCGCTCAACTGTTCGGCAGTAAGCATCGCGAAGACCTTGCCGATCAGCGCGTTAATCTCGGCCCGCCTGGCAGCGCGCTTCGAGTTAGAGTCGTAGCGCGGGTCTTGCGCGACTTCGGGCTGCAGCAGCACTTGCTCGCAGAACACCGCCCACTCGCGCTCGTTCTGCAACCCGAGCATCACGCTCTTGCCGTCGCCAGTTTGATAACGGCCATACGGCACGATCGTCGCGTGGTCGGGACCAGTGCGGGCCGGTGCCTTGCCGCCGAAATGCGTGTAATAAAGCGGGTAACCCATCCACTCGGTCAGCGCCTCGAACATGGTGACCTCGATGCGTATGCCTTTGCCAGATTTCTCGCGCTGGTACAGCGCCGTGAGAATGCCGCAATAGGCGTACATGCCGGTCGCGATGTCGGCGATGGAAATGCCGACTTTGCTCGGGGTGTCGGCGGTGCCGGTTACCGACAGCGCGCCACTTTCGCTTTGCACCAGCAGATCGTATGCCTTTTTTGTCGCGTACGGCCCGGCATCCCCGTAGCCCGACAGGTCGCACACGATGAGCCGGGGATACTTCGGCAGCAGCGATTCGGCGCTGAGCCCGAGCCGTCGCGCCGCCCCGGGCGCGAGGTTCTGGATCACCACGTCCGCACGCTCAAGCAGCCGTTCGAGGATTTGCGTGGCACGCGGGTGCTTGAGATCGAGCGTAAGGCTTTCCTTGGAGCGGTTAAGCCACACGAAATGCGAGGACATGCCCTTAACGGTGTTGTCGTAGTCGCGCGCGAAATCGCCGACTTTGGGGCGCTCGATCTTGATGACGCGCGCGCCCAGGTCCGCAAGCTGGCGCGTGGCGAACGGCGCCGCCACCGCATGCTCGAAGGCAATTACCCTGATGCCGTCTAGGGGGCGCATGTCAGCTACTGTGAACGGTAAACGGCAAACGGCGAGCCGCCAGGGACGCCAAGACTTTTTCAGAATGATTCATAGACTCTGCGTCCTCCAGGTTCTCTGCGGTGAACGCTTTAGAATGACCGCGGAAGGCCAAGCACGTGCTCGCCGATGTAGGACAGAATCAAGTTGGTTGAGATCGGCGCGATCTGGAACAGCTTGGTTTCGCGGAACTTGCGCTCGATGTCGTATTCGGCGGCAAAGCCAAAACCACCGTGCGTCTGCATGGCGACGTCGGCTGCTTCCCACGAAGCATCGGCCGCGAGCAATTTCGCCATATTCGCCTCCGCGCCGCACGGCTTGCCCTCGTCGAACAGCCGCGCCGCCTTGTAACGCATCAGATCCGCCGCCTGCACGTTGACGTAGGCGCGCGCGATCGGGAACTGGATGCCCTGGTTCTGGCCGATCGGCCGGCCGAACACCACGCGCTGCTTGGCGTAGTTGGTCGCCTTTTCGACGAACCAGTAGCCGTCGCCGATGCACTCGGCGGCGATCAGGACGCGCTCGGCGTTCATGCCGTCGAGGATGCACTTGAAGCCCTTGCCCTCCTCGCCGATCAGGTTTTCTGCCGGCACCTTGAGATCGTCGAAAAACAGCTCGTTGGTCTGCGCGTTCATCATGTTGCGGATCGGCTTTACGGTAAGGCCCTTGCCGACCGCCTCGCGCAGGTCGACCAGAAACACCGACAGACCGTCGGATTTCTTCTTCACCTGGTCGAAGGGCGTGGTGCGCGCGAGCAGCAGCATCATATCGGAATACAGCACGCGTGAGATCCACACCTTCTGCCCATTGACCACATAATGGTCGCCTTTGCGCACCGCCGCGGTCTTGAGCCGGGTGGTATCGGTGCCGGTAGTAGGCTCGGTCACGGCAAAGGCCTGCAGTCTGAGCTCCCCGCTGGCCACTTTAGGCAGGTATTTCGCCTTCTGTTCCTTCGAGCCGTGGCGCAGGATCGTGCCCATGGTGTACATCTGGCCGTGGCACACGGCGGAATTACCGCCCGACCGATTGATCGCTTCGAGGATAATCGAGGCCTCAGTTACCCCGAGCCCGGAGCCGCCGTATTCCTCCGGAATCAACGCGGCGAGGTAGCCTGCATCGGTCAGTGCCTTGACGAATAGTTCCGGATAGCTGCGCTCCTCGTCAATCTTGCGCCAGTATTCGCCGGTAAACCGGCTGCAGAGCGCGGCCACCGCGTCGCGCAGTTCGGCAAATGCATCGGGATCGTGGGACGGCTTGCTCATCGGGGACGTGACTTACTTAAAGGTAGAAGGCACAGGACAACCCCAAAGCTACACAGACGCCAGCAGCGCCCTTTGGATCAAGGACTTTGCCATGCCTATTTTGTAGACGTTGTCTTTCATGGGTCTTGCGCCGTCCAAGGCGATTTCACCCACCTGCCGGGCTGTGCCCTCGTCAACCTTTTTCCCGCGCAGGAATGCTTCCGCCTTGGCAGCGCGCCAGGGAATCGGCGCCACGCCACCTAAGACTACATGGGCATCCTGACAAATCCCGCCTTTGCTCTGAACCACGGTCGACACGCTCACGATGGCGTGGTCCCAAGCCTGCCGCTCGCGCACTTTGTGGTAGAAGCCCTTGCTCCCGGGCTTGGGATGGGGAATCTGAACCTCAGTTAGAATCTCCCCCGGCTGGAGGATGTTTTCTCGTTTGTAATCCACCTGCGGGAGGACGAAGAACTTTTCTAATGGGATCGTCTTTTCTCCCGCCGGTCCGGTGATCTTTATTCTTGCCCCCAGGGCGATGAGGGCTGGAGCGGTATCAGAGGGGTGAACGATATAGCTCGGCCCGCCCCCTAAAATGGCATGGTAGCGGTTATCTCCGGCAACAGCGTAACAGATCCCGCCGCCTTTGCGCAGGCAGGGAAAATTAGCGGAGCGGAAATACCAGCAGAAAGGTCGCTGGCAGATATTTCCCCCGATGGTGCCGGCGTTCCGTAGCTGAGGGGAGGCGGCCTCGCCGGCGGCCTGGGAGAGAAAGAGGAGTTTTTCTCGAACGCCTTTGTGCTCTTCGATCTCCGTCAAGGTTGTCAGAGCGCCGATGCGAAAGCCGCTTCTCTCTTCTTTGATGTAGTTGAGACCGGGAATGGTCTTTAGGTTGATCAGGTATTGAGGCGTGGCAACGCGATCCTTCATGAGCTGCAAGAGCTCGGTCCCGCCAGAGACGATCTCGGCGCTCTTTTTCTCCTGATGTAACTTTTGCAAAAGGGTGACCGCCTCCCTCACGCTCTTAACATCGATATTTGCGAAGCTTTTCATGGCCTCTCCCTCCTAGATCAGACTTGGACCGCATGCAGGATCTTGTCCGGCGTAATGGGTAGCTCCTTGAATCTCTTGCCCGTCGCGTTAAAGATGGCATTGCCAACTGTGGCCACGGCTGCCGTGATCGGAGGTTCTCCGAGTGACTTGCCCCCGAAAGGACCGTAGGGATCATAAGGCTCGATGAAGATCACCTCAACCTCCGGCGCCTCTAGGTGAGTGGGGACCTTGGCATCACGGTAACTCGGATTCAGCGGTATCGCAGTTGGCCTGTCGATGAGGAGTTCCTCGGTCAGGGCCATGCCGATCCCCTGCACCACGCCACCCTTGATCTGGCTTTCAGCGGGGAGCCGATTGAGAATCGTCCCACTGTCGTGGGCGGCGACGTATCTCGTAACCTTGACGTGGCCGGTCCAGGTGTCCACTTCTACTTCAGCGAAGTGGGCGGCAAAGCTCTTCCCCTGGACGCCCTTAAAAGCAGGATTGGTTGTCGCGCGGCCAATAAGCTCGCCGGATCTTGCAACAGCCCGGCTCAAAGGGAGGCTTTGGGAGGGATTGGCTTTTATGAAGACCTTGCCATCCTTCAAATCCAAATCTTCCGGTTTGGCTTTTAGCTGCGGCGCGGCGGCGTTAAAGATCAGCCTCCTAACATCCTCTGCTGCGGCGATCACAGCCGGTCCGGTGAAGGAGGTGCAGCGGCTTCCAGACTCGCCTACACAATACGGCGTGACATCCGTGTCGCCGTTGGTGACCTGGATCTGATTCAGGGGGATCCCCAGGGCTTCCGAGGCGATGATCGCCATAGTGCTCTTAGCCCCGGTGCCGATGTCGACGACGCCGACAAGCAGATGGGCGGTCCCGTCCGCATTAACCCTGATGGTAGCTGCGCCAAGACCAGGCCGGAAAGGATAGCCGCCCAGGGCCATTCCTATGCCGTGCTTTTTGGCTCCGGAAGAGGCCCCGGGCTTGTGCCATTTTTCATTCCAGCCGATCCTCTTCGCCCCCTCGACGATGCACTCCTCCAAGGCGTTCGACGTAAAAGGGCTCTTGCTCTTATACATGCGAATCCGGTTCTTCAGGAACATCTCCAGCGGGTTGATCCCCATATCGTGGGCAATCTGATCGAGAAAAGAGGCAAAGCCGAAGACCGACTGCGGATATGCCGGCGCGCGGTAGTTGGCGGCAACCACGGTATTGGTATGGACCGGGTTTACCACCTTTTTGAAGTTAGGTATCTGGTAGAAGTCGGTGCCGCTTAAGTTTCCGCTTGATTTTCGGTAGGCGCCCACGTTGGTGACGGCATTTAGCTCGACTGCAGTGATCGTGCCGTCTTTCTTGACTCCAGCCTTGTAGTGTTGCTCCGACGCCCAGCGGCCATGCATGCCGATAAAATCGTCTTCACGGGTGAATTCGAGCTTCACCGGCTGGCCGGTAGCTTTGGCTAAAACCGCAGCCATGAGATCGTAGTCCTGGGCCTGATTCTTGTTGCCGAAGCCCCCGCCCATATATTTGCAGATCACCCGCACTTTGCTGAGGGGCAGGCCCAAGTCCTTGGCAATATCCCTACGAGCGTTGGAAGCGCCTTGAGTGGAAGCCCAGACCGTGAGCTTGCCTCCCTCCCACTTGGCCACGCTTGCCCTGCGCTCGAGCTGCGCGTTGTTGACGTGCTTGGTGATGTAGGTGTCTTCGAAGATCCTGTCGGCCTCTTTGAACCCTTTCTCCAGGTCGCCCCACTGCTCTGTAATGGGGGCGCTAGTGCTGCCGTCCCCGACTGAGAGGTTTCCTTTGGGATAGATCTTGGGAGCGTCGGGTTTGAGCGCCTCTTTGGCATCCAGCACATAGGGGAGATTTTCGTACTTCACCTCGATGAGCCCGAGTGCGTCCTCGGCGATATGGCGGTCCGTAGCGGCGACCGCCGCTACGGAATCGCCCACATAGCGAACGGGGTTATTGAAGATATAGCGCGGCGCGGTCGCTCCGCCGCTCGACCAGCGCACCTCGGCATTCCTATGGTGGATAATCGCCTTTACGCCCGGGACCTTTTCAGCCTTCGAGGTATCGATGCTTGCGATCCGCGCGTGCGGATGCGGGCTTCTTAGCACACAGGCGTAGAGCATGCCGGGATGCTGGACATCGCCGGCGTATTGCGCCTGTCCTGTGACCCGTTCGTAAGCGTCGATCCGAGGGATTTTCTTTCCAACAGTGGAAAATTGTTGCTGTGCCATGGAGACCTCCTTACCGGCCTTTTCCGGCGACCGCTAGTACCGCGGCTACCTCGCGGTTGTAATTGCCGCAGCGGCAGAGGTTGCCTGAAAGCGCGTTTCTGACCTCAGCCTCGTTAGGTCCAGGGTTCCGCAGCAGCAAGGCCTTTGCCGACATGATCTGCCCGGAGGTGCAAAAGCCGCATTGCGGGCCGTCGTTTTCGATAAAGGCCTCTTGAATAGGATCGAGTTTGTCCCCTTTTTCCAGACCCTCAATCGTCAAGATCTCTTTTCCCTCCATCCAGACGGCAAGCTGGCTGCAGGAGTAGAAGCTGCGGCCGTTGATGATCACCGTGCAGGCGCCGCACTCGCCCCGGTTGCAACCGACCTTCGTGCCCGTAAAGCCGAGTTGATCGCGCAGCACCTCGGCAAGGGTGTCGCGGTGTTCCACCTCCAGGCGGTAGCTCTTGCCGTTGACCTTGAGATTGATGGTTGATTTGCCGCGGCTAGTTCCTGTAGATTCCGTGGGGTAGGCTTCCGCCTTGTTCGGGTCCAGGAGCCCGGTAGAGATGACTGCGCTGCCGATAGCGCCGCCTCCGAGCCCCTTTAAAAAGTCGCGTCGGGAAACGCCTTTTCCTTTTACTTCGTTGTCCATGGTCGCCTCCTCTCCTTACAGCCTTAGGAGCGGTTAAAGGGTTAGTAAAAATCAAGCCCCCTGTCAACAGAAATTTTGCCTTGCCCCGGTCAGATAAAGTGGGTAATCTCTATCAGTGCTTATGACAGAAAAACCACCCCTCTTGTCCGAAGGAGAGGAGTCAGAATCTTTCCTTGCGGAGCTCGAAAGCGAAGGCGAGGCGAGAGAGATTGCCGGCTTGGAGTCCGGTTTTTCGAGCTTGAGCCGCGCCCTGAACGGCATCCTTCCCGGCCTCTATTTGCTGATCGGCCAGCCGTCTTGTGGTAAGACCGCCTTCGCCAGACAGCTTTGCGATCAGATCGCAGCGCACAATTCAGTCCCGGCGATCTTCTTTAGCTTTGCCGAAAGCAAAAAGGATCTGAGGGTTAGAACCCTGGCGCGCCTGAGCGGTGTCGAGGCCGGGGAGATCCTGAGAGGCAGCGGCTTCCTGCTCCACTGGTACGGCGTCCCGAGAAAGCGCAACCCCAGCTCTCCCAGTTGGGAGAGGGTAAAAAGCGCGGCAGAAGAGGCAAAAAGCTGGCTCGGCCTTGTTTATCTTTGCGAGGGCAATGAAAAAACGGATTTCGGCGAGATCGAGAGACAGATCCGTAGTGTTCAAGGGGCCGGAAAGTCTGCGCGGATCATGGCGGTCATTGATGACAGCCAGCGTCTGGGGCCGAGAGAGCTTGCTATTGATTCCCGGCTTCCTCTGGTTGCAGAAAAGCTGCACGGCATGGCCGGCAATCTTAAGGTACCGATTGTTGCTACCTGGCCGGATTTAAGGAAGGAAGGGACTTTTCCTGGCGCGGTGCCTCAAGCGTGGGCCGAAAGAGTCGCCGGCGCGGACGTCATCTTGGTGATGGAGGAGAATCCAGAGCGGACAAAAAAGTTGACCGAGCCCAACCGGGCCGTCGATCTTCACGTGGTAAAAAACAGGGGAGGCGAGAGAAGAAAGCTGCCCTTTGATTTCATGCCCGCCTTTTCGAGGTTTACCGAGGCAGATGCTGGTTCTAGCCCTTAGCAGAATGTATTCAGCTTCTGTCGTCAGGCCGGTAAAAAGGCGATCTGCCGTACAAGGAATCTAAGTATGGTTGCGGAAACAAAGATAGGACCTAAAAAGCTTTTTATTGGAGGCAAGTGGCAGGATGCAGCTTCCGGGAAGGTCTTTCCAACGATCAATCCTGCCACTGAGGAGGTCATCACCGAAGTGGCTGAGGCCGACGAGAGGGATGTGGATCTGGCCGTGCGCGCGGCGCGAAAGGCTTTTGAGGAGGGGCCGTGGAGCGCGATGAGCGGCGCTGATCGCGGTAAGCTGCTTCGAAAGATTGCCGATGCGGTTGTCAAATATGGCGACGAGATAGCCTACTTGGAAACCATAGATACGGGCAAGCCGATCTCGGAGACTCGCCATCATGATGCTTCTCGCGTCGCCGATCTGTTCGAATACTACGCCGGCTGGTGCGATAAGATTCAGGGAGAAACGATTCCGGTTCGGGGAAACTTTCTTAACTACACTCTGCGTGAGCCTTTAGGAGTGGTTGGGGCCATCAGCCCCTGGAATTTCCCTCTATCCCTGGCCGCGGGGAAGGTGGCTCCGGCTCTTGCCGCAGGAAATACCGTAGTGCTGAAGCCATCTGAGCAGACTCCGCTGACTGCTCTTCGGATAGCGGAGATTGCCCAAGAGGTAGGACTCCCGGATGGCGTGTTTAATGTTGTTACTGGACCAGGGAGCACGACCGGGCGTGCCCTGGTGTTGCATCCCGGCGTCGACAAGATCTCTTTCACAGGCGGGACCAAAACCGGCCAGCAGATCATGCGCGATGCCGCCGCTACACTCAAGCCGGTCACCCTGGAGCTCGGCGGCAAGTCGCCGAATATTGTTTTTGCTGACGCTGACCTCGAGGCTGCGGCTAGGCATGCGTTCTGGGCAATCTTTTATAGCAAAGGCGAGGTCTGTTGTGCAGGATCAAGGTTGTTCGTAGAGGATTCCGTTCATGATCGTTTGATGGATAAGCTTGTCGAGCGAACAAAGCGGCTGGTGCCGGGGGATCCGCTCGATCCTAAAACTCGCCTGGGACCTTTGTCTTCTGAATCACAGTTGAAAAAAGTATCTCGCTATGTAGAGTTGGGCATAGCTGAGGGCGGAAAGCTGGTAGCGGGAGGCCAGCGATACCGCACAGGCAATGGGAAAGGATATTTCTTCCATCCCACTATCTTTGATGAAGTCGACAACCGCATGAAGATCGCTCAGGAAGAGATATTCGGACCTGTGCTGGCAACCATTCGCTTTAAGGATTTAAACGAAGTCATCGGCAAGAGTAACGATACCCCTTATGGTTTAGCTGCGGCTGTCTGGACCCATGACATCAAAAAGGCTCATCTGGCGGCGAAGATGCTTAAAGCAGGAACGGTATGGATCAATACCTATAACGCTTTGGATGTTTCTTCTCCCTTTGGCGGCTACAAGATGAGTGGATTCGGCAGAGAGCTGGGAATGCATGCGCTGGAGCATTACACACAGGTTAAGAGCGTCTGGGTTAATTTGGGGGAGTAAGGGCGCAGCGCGCTGCGCCCCTACACGCTAAGGAGGCGTGCCAGCATGATAACAAAGCAGGAGATACAAGCGGGAAGAGATATAGAAGCCGGGGATTTCCCTAACACCCCGCAAGAGTATCAGGATCTGGTCGTTAAGATGGTATTTAATCATGCCACCAATGAGATGGTCGTCCTGGATGAGGAGATTTATGGGCGGTGGGTCGAGCACGCCCCCACCGTGGACGATCGCTTTAGGGTGGCGCTGACGATCCACGAAGAGATCGGTCATGGGCTGAAAGTCTATGAGCTGCTCAATCAGATCAGAAATTACGTCGATATAACTCAGATTACGCCTTATAGCAAAACGAAACGGGGATTCGACTCCTTTCGCCACCCCTGTGCTACCTGGAGCGACTTTGCCGCGTTTACATTCCTGCTGGATCGTTGCGGCATGCATCAACAGCGGGAGCAGATCGATTGTAGCTTTGCCCCGTTTGCGCGCCTCATCAAGCATACTATTCTCCCTGAGGAGACAGCTCATACGAGCCGCGGATATGAATGGCTAAAGCGGATATCCAGCGACCCTAAAGGCAGACAGGAGGCTCAGGAGGCCGTTGATCGCTGGTATCCAAGGGCCTTAGACACTCTCGGTTACTCCAATTCGGATAGGAGTCGGAAGTTCATCGAGTGGCGACTGAAAAAAAGGACTAACGAGGAGAGGCGCCAGGCTTATATTCAGGAAGTCAGTCCTATCATCGAGTCGATAGGTCTAAGGGTACCTGATCCCCTTAAGAACCGAAAGGTGTTGTAGGGAAAGACCCCATGAGCAAAGAGTTGATTGGGTGGGAGCGCCCGCCATTCACTATAACTATCGATAAGGTAAAGGTACAGGAATACGTCCATGCCTTACAAGATGATAATCCTGTTTTCCGAGATGAGCAGGCAGCCAAAGCTGAAGGGTATGAGGGGACATTGGTCCCGCTAGGCCTTATTCAGACTATTACCGCCTATGATACAGCCGGTTTGCTCTCGAAGCTCAATATCGCCTTCGAGCAAGTTCTGGCGGGCGACCTCGAATGGGAGTTCTATCGCCTCATCCAAGCTGGGGAGCCGATCACTGGGCAGACTCGTGTTGTCGATGTTTACGAGAAGCAGGGAAGACAAGGCAAGATGACGTTCTTTATCATGGAGACGGTTTATACCAACCAGAGGGGTGAGAAGGTCATGAGAGACAAGGTGACCTTAATCAGGCGTGATGACGTTGTTGGAGGAGAAAAGCCGGCCTCAACCTAGGAGGAAGGGGACAGTCCCCCTGAAGAAAAGGGACTGTCCCCCTCGTAGGCACAAGAGAGTTTCGAGCACACCATGTCAAGCCGCAAGGTTTCTTTTCACGATGTAAATATAGGGGACGAGATTCCTTCTTTGACTCGAGGACCCCTTAAGCGTATGCAGCAGGCTTGGATGTCGGTCGCTCTCAAAGATCCTCACCCCCTACACGTGGATGAGGAATTTGCCCGCTCTGTGGGATTTCCAACGGTAGCACTGTCGGGGGCTTTTCCCGTCGGGCTGTTAGCTGCGATGTTCACTAACTGGGCGGGTATCGAAAACATTAAGAAGTTTTCAGCGAGGCTCACGGCGATCATTTTTCCCGGTGACACGCTCGCCTGTAAGGGAAGGGTGGTAAAGAAGTGGGAAGAGGAGGGACAGGGCTTGGCCGAGTGCGAATTGACCGTGGAAAACCAGCGGGACCAGCTTGTAGCTGCTGGAAGGGTGGTGGTTCTGCTATGGAAGTGAAGAAAAGGCAGTTGGTGCGCCCGGACATCTTCTTTTTCCCGGAGTCCGCTGATTCCCCATATCTTCTGGGAAGTAGTTGCCAAGCCTGCAAGAGCGTGCATTTCCCTCCTAAGAACTCATGCCCTAGTTGCTTTGCTATGGAGACCGAGCGCGTCGCTTTGTCGCGGCGCGGAACCGTTTACTCTTATGCTATTGTTCGTCAGACACAGCCGGGCTTTCAAGCCCCTTATATTCTGGCTTATGTGGATCTTCCTGAGGGGATTCGGCTGCTCACTCAGTTAACCGGTGTGAGCGAAAACAAGCTGAGCATCGGCATGGACGTGGAACTCGTCCTGGAGCCTGTGCGCCATGATGGTGATGATACCGAGATTATTGGCTTTAAATTCCGCCCTTTATAATGGGAGAAAGGCGATGAGTCACGGTGTTGCTGTCTTAGGCGTAGGCATGACGCGCTTCGGCAAGATGCCGGAGCGAACACCCGAGGATCTCGGCCACGAAGCGATACGGGCCGCAATTCGGGATGCCGGGATCGATCGGCGAAAAATTCAGGCGGCGTTTGTCGGGTCGGTTTACCTTCCTTTTGGTATAGGGCAGAGGATTCTGAAGGATCTGGGACTTACAGGCATCCCTGTCATTAATGTTGAGAATTCCTGCGCCAGCGGGGGAACCGCAATGCGCGAGGCTTATGCTTGGATCAAGGCGGAGCTGTGTGACGTAGCGCTGGCGTTGGGGGTTGAAAGCCTGAGCCGCTCGCTTTCCAGTGGAATGATCCCTCTTGATCTTGACGACCTCGCTGCCGCTATGGGCTTGGTCATGCCGGCGGCTTATGCGCTTGCCGCGCGTCGGCACATGGAAGAGTACGGAACTACGCCGGAGCAGTTCGCCCTGGTGACGGTTAAGAGCAGGTCTAATGCTTGTCACAATCCTTATGCCTATTTTCATCAGGAATTAAGCTTGAATGAAGTGCTGGCTTCGCGCATGATCGCTGACCCTATCACCAAATACCAATGCACGGTTAACGCAGACGGCGCGGCGGCTGCTATCCTGGGCAGCGAGAAAGCGGCTCGTCAGTATACGGCTCGTCCGGTAAGCATCGTTGCCTCGGCCATGGGATCGGGCAAGCTGCGGGACAGGATCTGCGCTTTGGAGGATACCGCAGCGCGAATCGCGCACGAGGCCTATGAAGCCGCCGGGATCGGGCCTGAAGATATCGACGTGTGCGAGCTTCATGACGCTTTTAGTGTGGCTCAGGTGCTCTACTGCGAGAGCTTGGGCCTTTGCCCGAAGGGGGAGGGGGGTCGATATACCCAGGCCGGCCATTTCGATATCAATGGAGAAAAGGTAGCGGTGAATACCAGTGGAGGATTGCTGTCGCGGGGACATCCGCTGGGAGCTACAGGCATCGCTCAGCTCGCTGAGCTTGTCTGGCAGTTGCGCGGTGAGGCGGCAGGCCGTCAGGTCGACCAGTGTAAGGTTGCGCTGCAGCACAACTCTGGCGGTGGGGTCTTTGATATCCAAACTAATGCCTGCGTGATTCAGATCCTTACGCATTGAGCTGATTGTAAATCTCGGCGGCTTCAACGAAATGCCTCTTCCACCTTTCGACGGTTCCCCGCGATCTTAATAAGTTGGCTCTCGCAGAAGGGTCTTTCGGCCGATGAAAGTGAGCAAGAAAGAGGCTGCCATCACTAGAATACTCATGGCGGCGACGGGTCCGTGCTCGCCGCCTTCCTGGAATCTCTCCCAGATCAGGGCGCCGAGGACCACATTGGCCGGGGTCATCAGCATGACGGCAATGGTTGCCTCCCGCAGCGCGTGCACGGCGACCCACAGCCACCCGTTGAGGAACGAGGGGAAAAGAAGAGGCAAAGTAATCCGCCTAAAAGTCGTCCACGAAGAGGCGCCGCTAGTATGCGAAGCCTCCTCAAGCTCCTGGTGAATCTGCACCACCGCTCCTCCCATCAGACGGGTGGAATAGGTCAGGTAACGGGTGGTAAAGGCAATAACCAAAATCCATACGGTTCCGTAGATGGGAAGGACCGGAAAGCTCAGATAGACAAACATCACGGCGAGTCCAAAAACCACGCTAGGAACTGCCGTGTTGACAAAGGTGAGAGTGTCAGGAACGGAGCTTCCCCAAAATCGGCCGCGCTGCGCCATCCAGGCCGTCAGCGTGCTGAGGAGCATAGTCGCGCTGGCAACGATCAGCGCAACCAAGCCGGTATTCAGCGCAGCCTGCTTGAACTGGCTCATCCCCCACAGGCCGCGGTAATTTGCCAACGTCAGCCGCCCGACTCCCTCCGCTGAAGGAACCGTAAAAAAAGGTTGGAGGCTTGTCCAGAGAAGAATAAGCACCGGCAAGATCGCAGCCAGGAGAAGGTATAGCCCTATCCCCGCCAGGGCGACATGCTTCCCCGCGCCCAGGTGGATGCGGCGCGGACGGTATCCTTTGCCCGTAATGACCGCAAACCTGTGGTGTGTGCGTTCCATCCGGCGATAGAGCAGGATGAGGACCATAGCGACGGAGAAAAGCACCATGGCATAACCGCTCGCCAGTCCGTAGTCTGGCAGCCCGCTCACCGGACGGGTCGCCAGAAAAATCTTTGTGCTAAGGACGCGGACTCCAGCGTTGAGCCCCAGCACGGCAGGAATCTGAAAGTCGTCCAAGAGATCGGCCAAATAATAAATGAAGGCGGCATACAGGGCCGGTCGCAGCAGAGGCAGGGTAACCAGGCGCTGAGTCTGGGACCGGGAGGCGCCAGAGGCCTCACTGGCCTCCTCAAGGGCTGGATCGAAACTGCGAAAGGAGCCGGAGATCATGAGCGCCATGGGCGGGACGTTGGAAAGCGTGCTCACAAAGATAATGCCCGGGAGAGAGTAAATATTCAGCGGGCCCAAATCGCCGCTGGTGCCCAAAAGATTTCTCAGCGCTACGTTAACGGCGCCAATTCTAGGGCTTGCAAGGAGAGACCAGCCAATCGCCTTGATCAGACCAGGTATGGCCAGAGGTATCAAGACGAGAGTAAAAAGCAGGTTCCGTCCCGGCAGGTCCGTCCGCTCGATTAACCACACCAATACGACGGCAATGGTTAAGGCGGAAAGCACCGTGCAGAGGGCATAGAGCAGGCTATTTTGAAACAGAAAATAGGTTTCACTGCTGGTAAAGACCGTTGCGTAATTGGACAATATCCACGGTCCTGGCTCGAAGGGCAGTCTATCGGCTGTGCTCCTGAAAGTCGATATCAGGAGGAGCGCCAGAGGCGGCACTACCAGGTAGGTCACTGCGGCGGCGGGAAGGACGAAGATCAGCTTGTCGAGGGGAAGCGAAGGGCGCCATCTTCTTTGAGCCGCTGATTCAGACATCACCAGACCGTTGAAAAAGGCCATCTGCACCCTATCACGATACGAACGAGGGGCAAACGCCGCTTAGCAAGCTCTTGGTTATTTCAAGGCGCCCCAAAGATCGGTGATCTTGTCTGAGATCTTGTCGCGGGCCATCAATTCATCAAAGCCCTCATCAAAAGAGAGCTTTGTCCCGGCCTTCTGCAGGGCCTCGTAAAGAGACGTTCCCGGGACTGCCGGCCCGACTCCATGCTTGTCTGTCGCCTCCACACCTTCCGGCGAGAGCAGCCACGCCAAGAAAAGCTTGGCAGCATTGGGATGGGGAGAAGCTTTCAAAATACTGACTCCTCTTGTCTGTACCCGCACTGGATTGAGAAAGAGAAATTCAATGGGGGCGCCTTTGCTTTTGAATTGCTGGACTGCCACATAGGAGGCGTTGCCGATATAGGCTTCCCCGCTAACCAGCTTGGACATAGCGTCGGTGACCCGGCGGGCCCATATCGGTTTTTGCGCCGCCAAGGCCTTAACAAATTGCCAGAACTTCTCCTCTCCCCACAGAGATTGGAGATGGACAATCTGACCCCCGCGCGCGTCCAGGGTGATCTTTCCCTTCCATTTACTGTCCAGCAAGTCCTCGTAGCGCTTGGGCATCTCCTCCTTAGAGACAAGCTTCGTGTTGTAACCGAAGTGGCTGAGATGATGGCTGATGTCGATGTATCGGTTGTTGAACTCCGTGCGTACCGGATGACCCGTCAACTCCTTAGGATTGACAGTTATCAGCAGGTCTCTATCGACGAGAGGTTTGGCGTTTTCCGGCCCGCCCCTCAACGCGTCAATAGTGACGCGCCCGGTTCTCGCCTCGGTGATGAGCCTCGAGGGGAGCGTGCTCGCGGAAACCGCGGTAAACGTAATCTTGATTCCAGGGAACCTCTTATAAAACTTCTCAATCCCCTCTTTGCCCCCGACTTCCTCGACGCGCGCCGTATTGAAGATAACTTCGCCCTCCTCCTTGGCTGCCGGGTAGAGCCTCTGGAGGGTTTGCTCCCAACCCTGTCCCCGGCTTTCCCGAGGTAACGAGATCAACAGGAGCGCTCCAACGATCACAAAAAAAACTCGGTATTTCATAGATTACCCCCTCTCGCTTTCTTAGCGTTCTGTCATCTTGGCGAAATCTTTTCCTTTCATGAGCGAAGCGGCTGCGCGAAACTCGGATCAATCGGGTAGTCCTCCTTCCACCAATCCTCGGCTGCCTTTCCTCCGCCCTTGGCTAGCGACTTGATCCATAGCTTGCTCGAGGCTTTGCTCGGGCCGCTGACAAAGGTCAGGCCGCGACGGATCGCCTCGATAAACCGGACCTCATCGATCGTGCCGGCGCCGGCGATGTTGACGTCGGGCCCGAAGTTCCTCACCAGCCAGAAGCGATGGCACTGGCGGGTATCCCAGGGCATTTGCCAGGTGACTTCAAAGACGATGTTGTCCAGCCCGACACCCTCTACGACCTGGCGCACCTGCTGGCCGCCCCGCTCCTTCTCGCCGTAATCTCCTATCGCCTCCCGAAGCACCCGGCTCTCGAAGTAGACCTTTTCACATCCGGCAGAAAGCAAACGGCGGGTTTCCGAGACAATCGCTTCGACGTTGAGCAATCCACCCTCAGCCCTCGCCAGGTCCCCCTCTTTCCACTTTTTTCCGACCTCGCCCTCCACTCGCAGACCTAATTCCCGTGCCAGCGACATATAGCGCGACTCGTCCTCGCCGGCGCGCGCCGGCCCGCCCTTTTTGCCCGCGGCGACATGTTCGGTGTCAATCTGCACATGGGTGAAGCCTATTTGCGCCAGCGTGCGCAGCAACTGATCCGCCTTGCCTTGGTAATAAGCGATGGCAAAAATGGGGTCGTCGATCTTCACGTCCACTTTGTAATCACGGTACGCCTTGACTCGTCCCTCGATGACATCCCAAGGCATTGGCAAAGTGGTAGGAGTGAATTTAACCCCGTCGATGTGATCGCTGTAGGCGGCGAGCATCTCTCGCAGCCATGGGGTCGGATAACCCTGATCGTTGACGCCGGTGAGACCCCGGCTCCGGGGCTTGCTGCTTCTGGGAGCAATCTCCAAAAAATCTAAAAACCGCCGTTCCATTCCGCTACCTCCTTTGATTTCATGGCGTTGGGGGAGCCAGGCCGCTCACTGCAAAATGATTTCAATAGCCAAGTCTCCTCACCACAGCGCTCACCCGCTCGAACTCGGCCTTTAGCTCCTCCCGCTCCTTGAGTTCCTTAAAGGCCTCCTTTACCAAATTCAGATCACACACATCCTTGACGTCCGGCACATTAAAGTCAAGCTCTCCCGCTTCCTTCTCCTCCTCCAAGAGCTCTTCGAACCCGGTGGGAAGCCCGTCAATGGGAAAGGGCATCGCCTCCATCTGACGGGGCGATCCGCCGATCTGTTTGCTTCTCCTCTCATCCGCGTTGGGGCTTTGACGGCGCAGTCTCCTTTCCAAATTGTAGACGTACTCGAAGTTTTTAGGTTGATCCCGCATATACCAGTAGGCCCGGATCATCCCCTTGAGAAAGCCCTTCACCAGATCGGGCCTGCTCTCAATAGTCTTCCCGCTAGCGGCGATGATCCGGTCGGGACGGCCATTGGGATACTGCTCTTTTAGACTGATCAGAATATTAAATCCTTCCCGCTTCAGCTCCTCTGCCTGCCAACTGTGGACAAAGACCGCATGAATGGCGCCCTTTCTTAGAGCGTCGATGTTCGAAGGCGGATAAACAGGCGCGATCCATTCCACGTCTCGGTCGGGATCAAGCCCGGCCTTCCGCACCCAGGTCTTGATTCCCCGATAGGTAACCCCGCCTATTTCTATGACACCGATGCGTCGTCCCTTTAGATCTCGAAGCGACTTTACTTCCGGGCCTCCCACCCAGACATGGGCCGATTGGTTTCTCCACCCTGCTATGATGTAAAGGTCGGCGCCTCGGGAGCGCTGAAAGAAGACCGTAGGAGTCAGAATGTCCAGGGCGATATCGATCCCTTTCTCCTCCATGGCTTTGACCAGTCCGGCCTTCTCGAAGCCAAAGGGTACCAAACCCCCAGGGGCAATTTCGTAGGCGAGATTTCCCTCCGCGTCTTTGAGACCCTCGTCGTAGAAGAAGTTCATCTCATGGGCAACCATGACCGGCACCAAATGGAGCACATGATAGCATGCAGGGGCCATGCGCAATTTGCCGGTTGGCATTTCTGGTGGATTGGAAATCACTGTTGAATCCTTTTTTCTCTCAAGTCGTTTAAATCTTTATTACCCCAAGGGCGAGGAAATGTCCAACACTGACCGGAAGCCGGGCCGAGGCGCACCCTATTGACTTATGGTCTTGTCACCGGTAAATGTTTGCTATACAGACAGCGAAGAAGATCACTATTCAGATCCCTGAAAACCTTCGATTTTTTCCCTGCTTTTTCCCGTTTGACTGAGGTGGGCAAGAGTGAGAAACCACCGCATTGAGTTATGGTGTTCTCAGCGGCATATTTTTTCCATGGAGCCAGCTAAAAAAATCGCAGTTAGATTCCCGAAGATCTTCTACAAAACGCTCAGAAAGCGACCGGGTCGGAAATTGCCCCATCCATATGCAGGGTTTTGTGTAGGTAGCGGCTGGAGGGCCTATGAGAAACTTCGCCGGCAAGATAAGCCGGGGCGCAGGGGCTGATACAATTTTTGAGTTCGCGCGGGTCCGGCTCAAAAGCGATTTTTTATGACCAGGAAAATAGCGCTCGATCTATTTATTGTAAGCTTTCTCTCGCTCTTCTTTGAAATGCTCCTGATACGCTATATTCCGTCCCAGGTGCGTATCATCGGGTATTATACCAATTTCGTGCTTATTGCGAGTTTCCTGGGCTTAGGGGCGGGATGTCTGCTCGCGCGATATAAAATTCGCGTGCTCAATTTCTTTCCCATTTTCTTCCTGGTGCTTCTCCTTGTGGTTTTACTTTTTAAGGATGTGAGGGTCATCGGTCCCACAACAGATTTGATCTTCCTTAACTACGATCGCCAGAAATGGATCATCAATCTCTATTATGTTATTCCCCTGTTCTACGTGCTCATTACCCTCTCATTCGTTCCCTTCGGGCAAGAGATTGGCACACTCATGCGAGAAATGACTTCGCTTTCCGCCTATTCTATCAATATTTCAGGGAGCATCCTGGGAATTGCCACCTTCTCACTCCTTTCCCTATTCTCCAGCCCGCCGACCCTATGGCTCGCTCTGTCGCTTCCCTTCTTATTGTGGCTTTACAGAACCCGAGGAGTATGGCGTGCGGTAAATATAACGATCCTCATCTTGGCCATGGTGGTCGTTTTTTTCTCCACGGAAAATGCCCTCTGGTCCCCTTATCATAAAATCACACTCAAAGAACTCAAGTATGGACAATATCCCTGGGAGCAGGAGCCCTCTACTCATGTCCTGGATGTCTGGGATGGCGACAAAAGCATGCCTGAGAACGTGGGCTTCAATATCTTTGTCAACGGCAGCTATTACCAGACGCCGGTCGCGCTCTCCGACGAGGTGGTACAGAAGTATCCTGCGCTTAAATACCTGCGCAAGCAGTATGACATCCCCTACCGATTTGGCCCGCGGGAAGATGTGCTGATTCTTGGGGGCGGATCGGGAAACGACGCCGCTGCGGCAATGCGGAATGGAGCCAGACGTATTGATGTGGTTGACATAGAACCGCTCATTGTAAGGATAGGAAGAGAAAAGCATCCTGACAGACCTTACGCCGATCCACGGGTAACGGTGCATATCAACGATGCGCGGAGTTATCTGCGCAACACAAAGAAGCAATACGATCTCATTGTATACGCCCTTCTCGATTCCCAGACTGTGCTCTCAACCATGGCGAGCGCAAGGCTCGATTCCTACGTATATACCGTGGAATCTCTTGCCGACGCAAAAAAACACCTGAAGAAAAATGGCATCGCGGTACTCCTGATGTCAAATCATCATCGGTGGAACGCAGAAAGAATGTATCTCATGCTGAGAGAGGCTTTTACTATGAGCCCCTATTTTTGGGATACAATCGGTTTTTATGGCTACAGCATGGTGGTTGGTGAGGGGTTGGAAAGATACTTACCCCAACAACCAGTCATTGAAGTACGGAAGGATACCCGCGTGACCACCGATGACTGGCCATTCTTTTATCTCCAAAACAACTTTATTCCTCAGGAATATTTGATCACGCTTCTTCTAGTGGTCCTCGTATCGACGCTTGTCGTATTCCTGTGCAATCTCAAGACAAAAATCGGCATAGATATGCATTTTTTCTACCTTGGTTGCGCCTTCATGCTCCTTGAGACCAAGAGCATTACTTCGCTTGCGTTGCTCTTTAGCTCCACCTGGATAATTAACTCAATTGTTGTCTTCTCTATTCTCGTCATGATACTGCTTGCCAACCTCTACGTATCAAGAGCCAAGGAGGTGAAAGTCGAATATTATTACGCCCTTCTGGGTACCGCCATTACACTTAACTTCTTGATCCCGCTTAAAATGCTCCACTTCGAGAATGTATTCCTCAAAGTCATTCTCTCCGGCACACTCATTGCGTCTCCCCTCTTCTTTGCCGGCATCATCTTTGCGGATTCCTTCAAGAAGGTTTCGAGTCCCGACTATTCACTGGGTTCCAATATCCTGGGAGGGGTGGTCGGCGGGGTGCTTGAATACCAGTCGCTGGTAACCGGCTTCAATTATCTTTTTCTGCTGGCGTTTCTTTTCTATCTGCTGTCGTACCTGGTGGTGAAAAATGACACGCGCGTCTTGGGGATCGGATCCCGCACTATGACACTCACACCATGACATTTGGCACATAACAGCGCCTTCCCGGATATAAAATGATGGTCCACGGCCAGTCGATGCTGTCTAAAAGCCAACTTGGGCTCTCAGAGGTAAGCTGGCTTGCAGGGGTTGATACAATTTTTGAATTCGCGTGGGTCAGGCCTGCAAAGCGATTCCCTAGCATTAAATCTGAGTTTCGCGGGAACGCCTCTGGCATCCTATTATTTAAATTCGGACGTCTGCCAATGGCTTTTCCTCGCTTGAGGTCGCTAGTCCGAGAGCAGGGCTGAGGCATCCCTAACCGCTTTGCCAGAGGAGGTGTGGGGAAGGGAATCGCGGATCTTGATTTTCTGCGGGACCTTGAAGTTTGCCAGGTTCGAGCGGAGAAAAGTGAGCAGATCCCTTTCTGCTGTTTTTTCTCCCGGACGCAGGACCACGGCGGCGCCGATGATGTTTCCTCTCTTGGAGTCCGGGATCGGAAAGACCACCGCCTCCTGGACCTGGGGGTGCTCAGAGAGCATATTCTCCACCTCGGCCGGATAAACGTTGAGCCCACCGGTGATGATCATGTCATCTTTTCGCCCCAGGTGGTAATAGTAGCCGTCACTGTCGCACCGTCCAATATCCCCGGTGTAGAGCCAGCCGTTGCGAATCCGCTCCGCGGTTACCTCTGGCCTGCGAAAATAGCCCTTCATCACATGGGGTCCGCGGGTGATAATCTCACCGGCTTCGCCTTCTGGCGCCTCGCGGCCTCTCTCATCAACGATCTTTATCTCTACCCCTGGAGCGGATTTTCCAATGCTCGCCATCTTTGCGTCTGCGTCTTTGGGATCGGTCAGCGTTATCAAAGGGGAGCTCTCCGTGAGACCATATCCCTGGATGACTTTGATATGGGGCTGGGATTTTTTGAAGGCGCGCATCAAGGGCAAGGGCACCGTTGTCCCCATCATTGCCGCGAGGCTGACGCTGGTCGTGTCATAGTCCTTCAGGTTGGCCGCTCCCAGGAGAAGCTGGAAGATGACAGGGACGCCGTGAAACACAGTGATCCGGTGTCTCTGGATCCCCTCAAGCAAGGTCACCGGATTCATCTGATCGAATATAACCAAGGTGCCGCCCTTGTCCACAATCTCGTTGCACTGGATCGGACCGGAGATATGCGACATGGGAAGGATGCAGCCTAGGACCTCATTGGCCCCCGTCTTGCACACCTCCGTCATGCAGCGAGGAAACTGCGCCAGATTGATGTGATTCAGGACCACGCCTTTCGGTTCCCCTGTTGTTCCTGAGGTGTAGAGGATCAGGGCGTCATTCGTTGGCTGGGGCTCAGGCGGCACAAAACATTCCGCTGGATGAGAGAGCCTTTTTTCGAAGTCCTGTTCGCCCTCGCCGTCAACAACCCACCGGGCAAGCTGGCCGAACTCTCCAAGCGTCGCGTCATTATCGGCGAGGAGACGCTTATGGGTCATCAGGAGACTGAGGTCGGCATCACGGAGGACCCCGGCGAGCTCTCTCCCCTTAAGCCGTGCATCCAGGACGACAGTGACGGCGCCCGTTTTTTGGGTTGCATAATAGCCGAGGGCAAAGGCGCTGGAATTCGGCAAGAGGAGGCCGACTCGATCTCCCTGCCGGATCCCCTCGCTCTGCATGTGGCCTGCGAGATTGGCGGCTCTCTCCCTCACCTCTTTGAAAGTGAGCTCTCCTTCCCGCGAGATAAGGGCGACTTTCTCAGGAAACTTTTGCGCGCTCCGCTCCAGGATGTCAGCGGCGAAGAATCCTACTTGATGGGAATCGTCTGCCATAACGCGAAAGCTCTCTGAAAAGGTTTGAACCATTGGGAGAGCTGCCAAAGCTCGCCGCGCTTAAGCCTGAGCTTCCCTTGCTGGGTTGCGAGGAAGGGATCCATGCGTCTCTGAAAAATCGCCTCCCACCATTCTCTCCTTCCGCTAATAATAAACTCTCCCTCCGCCGCTGCTTCCAGGCGGGTGATCTTGCCCTTTTCGAAGTGGACCGTCCAGGGGGTATCCGCATCTTCCAGGTAGAGAGTGAGGGTGGTTGTCAGTCCGGTTGCCTCGCCCTGGCTCTGAAATTCGGCATCGCCATTGGCGCTCTTGATAAGGGCCGTCATGTGCTCCTGAGAAAAAAGCGCGTATTTTTCCCCCAGTTCGGGATCGCCGCTATGGCGGCCCGGCAGGGAAGTCGGCCTTGGATCGGCCTGGGGTTTGGACTCATTGTTGAAAAACTGGCAGTGGACAGCCTCTTCCAGGAGGTCGGTTAAAAGGAAGGCCTCTCGCAAGTTTTTCCCCAAGGCAACGGTGCCGTGGCCTTGGAGGATAACGATAGGGCAAAGCCTGAGCTGCTCCACCACTCTCGCAGTTTCGGTCACCGTGGGGGTCTGCTGCGCCAGAACGGGAACCTCCCCGATAGTGTATTTTTCCTCAAAGCTCAGAGGAACAAAGCTTTGGTGGCCTAGAGAGAAAGCGAGCACCCCGGGAGGGTGGGCGTGGACCACAGCCTGGGCCTCGGTGCCGCTGTAGACTGCAAGGTGGAGGGGAGTTTCACTCGATGGCTGTCGCTTTTTCTTGGCCGGTTTCCCTTTCCCGTCAATCTGGAGCAGCTCGGCGGGGCTGAGAAAACCTAAAGAGGCGTGCTGCGCGGTAATGAGGAAACGGTCTTTTCCAAGACGACAGCTTATGTTTCCGCCCCAGCCGCTGATCAGGCGGCGCTCGAAAAGGAGCTTGCCAAAGTAGATCATCTCGCGCTCCAGCTTTTTCATGCGCTGCCAGCCCTGCTCTCTTTTAATAGAGACCAAGGGATGACCTCCTTTTCAATGGGATAGATGGTGACCCGATCGCAGATGACCCGCTGGCCCAGGAAAGTGGAGACGTCGCGATCGGGCGGAGCGTCCTGACTTTCTTCGGCCGAGAGCAGCTCGATGGGTACCGCGTGGGTCCGCGCCAGACGCACCGCCAGCAGTGAGCCGCAGATGCCCACGAGCCTCTCTCCACTAAGCTCCGAGTAGAAGAGATAGAGGCGTTTAATTTGTCCCTGCGCGAAAAACGCGCCCATCATGTTGTCGGAGATGAGCGTCGCCGGGATTTTCCTCTGAAGGAGCTCACGAGTAATCACGCGCGCGCCCCACAGCGCCGGGCGCATCTCTGGGACCAGGACCGCGGACGCCTGCTCCGCTTTGAGCGCATGGGAGAGATGGGCGTAGCTGTCGCGCTTGGGAATTCCATACAAGAGAAGGTAAGGCTCTCCCTCTTTCTTGCTGTTTGCGGTGGCATGGGTGTCCTGGTGAAATCTTTGTCTGAAACTCTCAGGCGTGAGAGCGCTATCGAAGCCGATCAGCGTTGTGATCAGAGAGGAAGGCGTGAGATCAAAAGCCGGATAGCGGCCTTTCAGGCCTTCGGGCGCGCGCGCGCGGCTTTGAAAGGCGAAGAGCTCCGAGACCGGGCGCTCTTCGATCAGGACGTCCTCTCCCTTAGCAAGCAGACCGGGCTCTTGGACTAAGGCATGGAAAGGGACGTTGTATTCCTTGGCCATCAAGGCCAACGGATAGGTTCCCACCTTGTTGATCACATCGCCGTTTTGAGCGCAGCGATCCGCGCCAACCAGCACGGCATTGACTTCCCCCTTAGCCATGACCTGCGCGATCGCGCAGTCAGGAATCAAGGCAACCCGAAAGCCGGCCCGGGAGAGCTCCCAGGCAGTCAGACGGGAGCCCTGGAGATAGGGACGGGTTTCCGTGGCAACGATCCGGATCTCCTTGCCCATTTGACGACACCACTCGGCCACAGCAACGAGCTCGCCGCTAATGTTGCAATGGGTAAGAAGCCGGCAGGGGTCCGGAAGGATCCCGGCGGCCAGTCTGGCTCTGTTGTTTCGCGCTTGCACAATCGTGTCCGCGAAGGCAATGGCCTTTGTGCAAAACCACCTTCCCGGCTCTTCCCCCGGCGGATAGTCACGAAACCATTCGGTGTAAGATCCGGCGAGCCCTTGGAAATCAAAGGTCGGGCGCGCCTCAGTGAATTCCTCTGCCAGTTGGGCGAGCCGCGATCTTAACGGTTCGAGATCTTTGGCTTTGTAGCCTTGCGCCACCAGGGCCGCAGCGTAAAGAAAGGTTAGAACCTGGCCAAAGGCGCGCGTCTTCATCTCCTTGACTGCCCGCAGCGCCTCGGGGATCGCGCGGACCGTGATGTATTCCACCTTCCAGGGAAGCAGGGTTTCATCGACAATCTTGAAATGGTCCTCTTCCCAGAGCGCCGGGACAAAAAGCGGACTCTGTTTCGGTTTCATCTTTTTTTAATCCAGGAGATGGATCGCCTTGAGCGCGACCTCGACCATTTTTTCTTCGGCCTCGAGAAAAACGGGATCGCGGAACCCCATCTTTCCCTTGAGACACTCGTCCGAAACAGCCAGGATCGCGCAGGCCTTTTTATGGCGCACCTGGGCGACGGTGAGAAAGGTTGACGTGACCATGTCGATCCCGGAGACCTTCTGCTGCTCCAGCTCCTGAATGAGTTCCGGGGTTTCCTGAAACAGGGCGTCGGTGGTAAAAACCGAACCGAGGTGATAACGGACGTTCAAACTCTTTGCCGCCTCGGTTAGGGCGCCAACAATCTCCGGGTGGGAGAGGGTAGAAAAATTTTTTGGCACATAGTAACTCGTCGTCCCCTCCCCGCGCAGCGCTCCGGTGACAATGACCAGGTCGCCAATCCTGATATCCTCCTGCAAGGAGCCGCAGCTCCCGATGCGGATGAGCGACTCGACGCCGGCCGCGCACAGGATCTCCGTGGTGATCGCGGTATCGGGAGCATACCGCCCCCCGTTACCCACGGTTACTTGTCTCCCGTCGTGCGTCCCCGTGTGCATCTCATAATCCAGGAAGGAAAAATTTTTGCGCGTATTTTTTAGCGCCGCCAGGAGCATCTGGCTGCGCTCCTTGGGCCCGGGGATAAGAGCGTAAGGGGCCAGCGATCCGGCCTTGACTCCCAGGAGAGAAAGCATTTTTTCAGGAGTGAAATGAGCCTCTTTTCGCATTCCTTAAATGGCCTGGTAGATGAATTCCAGCAGCTCTTGGGGGGGCACACGGGACTGCCCGTGTTGGGCGAAGCTGCGCAAACAAAGCGCGCTCGTGGTCAGGAGGAGGTCCGCGCCAGTGCGCCCCGCTTCGCTCAGCCGGTCCTGAGCGCTCCACTGAGATAGTTCCGGGAAGGCTTCGGGAACCCCGCCGCCACCGCCGCAGCACCACGACCAGCGGCGGTTGCGCTCCATCTCCACCAGCTCAACTCCAGGAATAGAGCGCAGGATATTTCTCGGCGCTTCATAGACGCCCGAGCCCCTTCCGAGATGGCAAGGGTCGTGGTAGGTGATTTTTCTCCGCACGGGCTTGTTAAATTTCAGCCGGTCTGCGCGCAAGAGCCTATCCACGTACTCGACACCATGCAGCACTTCGATCCCTTCCATCTCCTCCTTGGGGTAGTCCTGCCAGATCCGCCGGCAGCTCCCGCAGGCAACCACGATCTTTTTGATCCCGGCCTGTCTTGCCACTTTAAGATTCTCCTGCTGCAGGCGATAGTATTCGCCGCGAAAGCCGAGATCGCTCGCATAGAGGCCGCAGCAGCTCTCTTCTTCTCCTAAGATGACGAAGTCTTCCCGCGCCTGTTTCATGAGCCTGGCGAGGGCTGTGGCGCCTGCTCTGCCGCTTGGCAGATCGGCAGAGCAGCCGGCAAAGAGGAGAGTAGGGCTTTTGTCAGCGCCGAGTTTTTTTAGTCCCAGCCCCTTGGCCCACTGCCCTCGCCTGCTCTTGGGCAGGGCCCATGGGTTGTTGTGGTGTTGCAGCCCCTCGAGGAGCGGCCGGTGGGCGTCGATCGGCCCCTGCTGCGCCGTGATTTCCTCGCGCATGGCCACGGCTATGTCCCATGGACCGTAGCCGTCGTTGCGCACGCCGCAGATCTCCTGGCACATGAGGCAGGTCGTGCAAGTGTAAATAACCTCTTTTAGTTCAGGAGTGATGGGGTCGAGACCATGAAAGACACGTTGCGCCATGAGCCAGCGTGATTTGGGGGTGAAACGCTGGAAGCGGTAAAACTCATAAGGCGGACATTTGGTCTTAAAGCCTGGATGGTCCTCCATCGGGTTGGCCGGACCGTGACCGTAGCAGGAGCCACAGAGAACGCATCCGGCGCCGCGCTCTTCCAGACTCTTCGCATAAAGCCACTTCTTTACCCGCTCAAGCCCCGCGGCTCTGTGGCTTTTCGTTTTTTCTTCCATAGGTTAAATCGTTAATATTGAAACTTTATATCTGTTAAATATCTCTGTCAACGCCCCTCCTCAGAACTCAAAACTCACAACTCAAGACTGTTTTTAGTGTGCCCAGGATACGCGGATCAATTTGCGCAAAAGGGAGGAAAGCTCCTTTTGTTGTGATTTATCGAGAGGGGCGAAAAATTGCGCAATGCTCTTTTCGAAAAGCGGGATGGTGTTCTTGTAGAGCTTGGAGCCTTTTTCCGTTAGCCGGACGCGGACTATGCGCCGATCACGCAGGTCTCTTTCCCGGGTGACCAATCCTTTTTCCTCTAGCCGATCAACGATGCCGGTCAGGTTGCTTACGGTCACCATCATCTTCTCGCCGATCTCGCTGAACGGGAGCTCGCCGGCGTACCCGATGGTCGCCAAGACATAGAACTGGGGAGGGGTAAGATCGAGCTTTTCCAGATCATCCTGCAATTTCTTGTTGGAAAGGAGATTGAAACGCAGAAAGCGAATCCAGAGGCTTGTGGAATAGCGCGTGAAAAAGGGTCTCTTGTTTACCAGCACGGCAAAAGTTTAGACTGCCGGAGGATAAAAAGCAACTGGGATATAGCGCGTGGATATCGGCTACGGCCGGTCATCGCGGTTGCTCCTCAGCTTCGCGCATGCAATATTATATACGTGTATGCCGTTCGCTTCGCCAATCCCCGATTCGCCCACGCATAATCCGCAGATTATGAACTTCTGGCAAAATATTGATAAGCCCATCATCGGTCTTTCACCCATGGATGGAGTCACCGACGCCTCTTTTCGATTCGTCACGGCCAGGCACGGCCGCCCTGATGTCACGTTTACTGAGTTCGTCAATGTCGAGAGCGCGTTCTACGCACCCCACACCCTCATCAAAGACCTCACCTATTCTGAGATCGAGCGTCCGGTGGTTGCACAGATCTACGGGCATACGCCGGAGATGTTCTACAAGGTCGCACACATCGTCTGCGAACTCGGGTTCGACGGCCTGGATATTAATATGGGTTGTCCCGCGAAAAACGTTGCAGCCAGGGGCGGCGGAGCCGCTCTGATCCTCACCCCGGAGTTGGCTCGGTCCATTATCCGAACCGCAGGTCAAGGCATCAAAGACTGGTTCGAAGGACAGACTCTGCGCGACCTGAAGATCAACCCGGAGCTGATCCAACAAATCAAGATTTCGAATCGACTAAGGACCGGGCTGGAGACTCCTCGCCGGCGGCGCCTCATCCCGGTATCGGTCAAGACTCGGATCGGGTATGACCGCATCATCGTAGAGGAGTGGATTCAAACTCTACTCGAGGAAAAGCCGTCGGTCATCTCCCTCCATGGCCGAACGCTCAAACAAAAGTACACAGGAAACGCGGATTGGGAAGCCATAGCTCGAGCCGTCCAGATAGCAAAGAATTCCGGAGCCTTGATTATTGGCAACGGCGACCTGCAAAATATGCAGGATGTCTACCGTCGCGTGCGTGAAACCAACGTGGACGGCGTGATCCTGGGGCGCTCTGCCCAGGGAAATCCGTGGATCTTCAGAACCAAGGAGCAGGTTAAACAGGCCCTGCGCTCAAGGGGCGCCGTATCCATTCATCACGCCCCTATCAGCTTGGAGGAGAGGTTCAGGGTCATCCTGGAGCACAGCAACCATTTTGAGAAACACTGGGGGATCCCAGGTTTTTTGGGAATGCGAAAACATCTGGCATGGTATTGTAAGGGTTCCCCCAGAGCGGCGGAACTGCGATCTCAGATGGTTCGACTGAACAACGTGAGCGAGGTGGTCGAGTGCCTCAGGGGCTACGCGCTGTCGGTTAGTTCAGGGTTTGCACCCACGGACCACCCGCTCCACGAACACGATTCACGAATCGCCCTTCGACTTTGCTCAGGGTGGCGAGCTTGTCCAATCACGGACACGGGTTTAGTTTCATGAGACTCATCCTCGCCTCCACCTCTACCCGCCGTCGTGAGATACTGGCGCTTCTCGGCCTGCCGTTTGAAATGATCGCTCCGGGTTTTGACGAACTCGCATCGTCCGATCGCCCCGTCGAAGAGGAGGTTCTGGAGTTTGCCCTGGGAAAAGCCGAAGCGGTCGCCAGGGGCAATCCCAAGAGCATCGTCATCGGGAGCGACACGATGATTCTGATCAACGCAACAAAGATCGGTAAACCCAACGGGATGGCTGACGCGAAACAGATTCTCCGCTCTCTTTCAGGCAAAACGCATCGGATTTTCACCAGTGTCGCAATCCTCGATGGTTTAGGCGGGCCGGGTCTCAGGATCGTCGAAGAAGTTTCCGTAAAGATGCGTGACTACTCGGAAAAAGAGATCGAGGACTATCTTTCTTGCGACGAATCGCTCGACAAAGCGGGCGCCTATTCGATCCAGGGGCGGGGCCGCGCTCTGATCGAATCCATCGACGGTGATTACCTTGCCGCGGTGGGTCTGCCTTTAAAGCCGATTGCCGATTATTTGAAAAGCCGAGGCATACCCGTTCCGTTAAACGTCGAGAAACTCTGCTCCGATAAATCATTACTAAATTGGCGGCGTTTCTAACCGAATGGGGTCCGTGTCTCGTGCTCGTGAAAGCGAGGGAAGATGAAAACGGACTTAAATTACATCGGAAGCGGGTACAGATATTCTGTGATTCATGAAACTCCACATCCTTGGCTGCGGTGATGCCTTCGGGAGCGGCGGCCGGAACAACAGCGGTTACCTGGTGGAGGCCGGGGATCGAATTTTTCTGTTGGATTGCGGTCCCGCTACTCTGCCAGCCATGAAGCGGGCGGGCTTTGATACGCGGCGTCTGGATGCCATTTTTCTCAGCCATCTCCACGGGGACCACTGTGGCGGACTGCCGTTCTTTTTTCTGGAATATCTCTACGAGAAGCCGCGCGCCAAACCTCTGCACGTTGCGGGTCCCGCCGGCAGCGAAGAGCGCGTCCGTGGTCTCTTTCAGTCTATGTTCGGCGACGTTTCAGAGCCGAAGGAACTCCCGCCAACCCTCTTTCATGTCTTGGAGCCTGATAGAGAAGCTGTGGTCGCCGGGATTGTAGTCTTCCCCTTTCGCGTCCCGCATCAAGTCCGCGCCATCTCCTTGGCACTGAAAGTCCATTACGAACGAAAACAGATTCTCTATTCCGGGGATTCCCCCTGGACCGATCTTTTTATCACGCACGCGCGCGGGACAGATGTCTTTCTCTGCGAGTGCAGTTTCTTCGATCGCGAGACAACCAATCACATGAACTATCAGAGAATCCGCCAAAACCTCTCCCGCCTGGAGTGCAGGACGCTCATTCTAACCCACATGGGCGAGGAGATGCTGGCCCGGAGGGCAGAAGTGGATGTCCTGTTGGCCGAAGACGGAATGGTGCTTGAGATCCGAGATTGAGCGGAAAGAAAAAAATGAGGGATTAGCTGGGCTTGTCTTGGAATGGGCTTACAGCAGACGCCGGCAGGATGATAGCCCTGAAACCGCTTTTGTTCTCGATCTCCCGGGCAGCCTCCTGAGCAAGAACCAGCTCGGCATAGGGACCGACTCTGACCCGGTAGGTGGTGTCGCCATTATTGAGAGAGACCTTTTCTAAAAATGCTCGATAGCCTCCCTCAGTGATCCACTTCTGAAGTGACTCTGCACGCTCCCGCTCGCGGAAAGAGGCTATTTGCAGGAGGTATCCGCTGAGGGACTGGACTTTTCTTTCTTCTTCCCAGGAAAACAGGGGCGAAGAGGGCTTTTCTGGCCCCAGGGCGACGTGGCCGTCGGTTTGGGAGGGAGCGGCGATTGTCGGGGCAGTCTTCAGAGCCTCGTAATTCCTGAGTCCATATTCGAGCAGCCTCCCGGCATCCCCCCATAGGTCTCTGGAGCCCAAAATGGCAACAATCAGAGTCACTCCATTGCGCGACACGCCGCCGACGAAACACTTCTGGGCCGCGTAGGTGTAACCGGTCTTGCCTCCAATGGCCCCCTCGAAGCTCCAAAGGAGCCGGTTGTGGTTGCGTAGCTGGATGTGGCGTACCCTTTGGACCTTGCCGGTGGCGATGGAACTGACGGAGCCTGCTTTTGTCTGGACGATTTCCCGGAAAGTCGGATTTTTCATCGCGTAGTTGAAGATCAGGGCCATGTCCCTCGCGGTCGAGTAGTGTTCCGGGGCCGTGAGCCCATGGGGATTTGCGAAATGGCTGTTGGCTGCTCCTATTTCTCGCGCCTTCCTGGTCATCATTTCGGCAAAACGCTCCACGGAGCCGGCGATACCTTCAGCCAGCACCAGGCTCGCGTCGTTGGCGGAAGAGAGGAGCAAGCCGTAGAGCAGGTCCTCAACGGACATCGCCTGACCCGGACGCAGGAAGAGCTTTGACGAAGGAACACGCGTCGCTGTCTTGGTCACGCTCAAAAGGTCTGTTCCTCGCCGGTTGCTCTCTAGCGCGACAATCGCGGTTACGATTTTGGTTGTGCTTGCCGGAGGCAGAGGAAGGTCAGGCTCACGCTGGTAAAGGACCTGCCCGTTGGTAGCGTCCATCAGCAGGGCTGAGCGTGCAGTGAGCGCCTCCTCGGGGAAAGAGGGCCAGAGCGGAGAAGGAAAGGACGATAAGAAAAAAAGGGTCAGGATGGGGAAAAAACCCAGATGTCTTTTATCTTTCAGGACCGCCCATCCTCCTTGCGCTTGATGTGGGACTCTGCCGGGAAGATCCTTAACATCTACTTCCCTCAGCGAAGAATGTCTCCTTATATCACAATTTAACGCGTTCGGGTAGTGGTTAGTCGTTTTTTGCAGTGCTTTTCCGTTCAGTGAAGCTGCTGCTGGATAGCCTCCGCGGCCTGACGCGCGAAGGCATAGTTGGGCTCAATGGCTAGGGCCTTCTCAAATTCCTCCAGGGCTTTCTTTAACATCCCTTTGGCCAAATAGACGCGGCCGAGATTACAATGGGGATAGTGATAAGCCTCATAGCGTCCCGCCTTTGTGGCTTTTTCAAGCCACGGAATCGCTTCATCTATCCTTCCGAGGTTGAGGAGATAGGCGCCGATATCGTTATACGGGTTGCCGAAATCTGGATCCACCGCTATGGCCTTTTTGCACTGTTCGATCGCCTCTTCGTAGCGTCCCTGAAAGCTCAAGGTCCAGCCGAGAAATGTGTAGGCCTCTGCGGTCGGGTAACAACGGATCGACTCTTGGTAGAGGCGCATCGCTTCTTCCAGCTCTCCTTCCATCTGACGGCGATAGGCCTCGCGGAAGAGTTTCACGGCCCTTTCCAGGTTTTCTTTTTCGTCCATCTCTCTCCCATGCTGGACGGCGGGCATCTCGTTGTCCCCGTCTGTTGGTCGAAAGGACGCAATTCCCGCTCGTTATTTACGCTCCTTCCCCTGGTCCGGAACCACGCCGTGCTTTCTTAGCTCTTTTTCCGCCTGGCTGCGCGCATCCGCTTGCTGCCCCATCGCCTCCCTGCGTATCCGCTCCTGGCACGGCTCGCAGATCCCGCCCTTGAGCGGCGTGGGCTGGCCGCATACCATGCACTTTTTTGGCGCTTTCTCCATGTACGCTATTTTACCCCAAAGAAATAATTTTCCAATCCTTTTTTTCCCTGGAAGTCTCAGTCCAGGACTTTAATCTGTGACGGCTCCTCGAGGATCATCTCCACGCCGTATTTTGGGTGGTCCCTGATCTCGCCCGTAAGCTCCACCTCTCTGCCCTCGTAGCTCTGAGGACCGAGCTTTTGTTTCTCGAACGAGTCCAACGCAGAGGCGAAGATAACGCCCGTGAAGGAAGAACGGGAAGGACCGAAATTCAAAAAATAGGTATTGCTTTTGGCTGAGTGGCCCACGCGGTAAACCCTTCCCCTTACCCGGGCTCGATTCCCGGCAAGTCCCCTGATCTTTTCCACCTCTCTTGCCTCTACCAGCGGAACTTCAACCGACCTCGCGGCGGGCGGCGGCAGAGGGGAGAAGGTAACCGGGTAGCCCTGGCCAGGGGGAATAGGAGCGCTCCAGCGCTGATAGAGGAGTTGGAAGAGAAGGCCGGCCACGAATGCCGCGGCGACTAAGACTGTCCCTGCGGAAAACCGTTTCATTTTTTCTTCTCCCACAGGCGAAAGAATTCCTTGCGGTAATCCTCTGCCAGGGGTCCGGCGTCACGAAAAATGAGCAGGTTTTCGTCGTTGATGTTGTCCGCGGACGCCGTCCAGTTGTAGGATCCCGTTAAGACCACCCTGCGGTCAATGACGGCGAACTTCTGGTGCATCAGTCCGGGGCCCCTTTCAGGGTTCCCGGTATTGAGGCCGGAGGCGCGCCGGACTGAAATCCCTTGTTGTTTCAGGAACGTCCCCTTGGAACTCCCGTTGCCGGCGTCGAATTCCTGATCCAAGACCACCTGTACCTTCACCCCTCGTTGCCGCGCTTTGGACAACGCCCACGCGAGATCGTCGCTGGTAAAAGCATAGACCGCCACCAGAATCTCCTTCTGCGCCTGGGCTAGTTCTCGAGCTATGTGGTTGGAGCATTTTCCCAAGGGGCTGAAGCATGTCTGAACCGCCATTCCGGCCCAACCCTCGAGAGAAAACAGTGCAAAGTGCCAAATGCAAAGTGCAAAAAGAAAAGGAATTTTGCATTTTTCAATTTTCATTTTGCATTGCCCCAAGGGGTCGGCACATCTCCAGGATCAGTCGCTCCATCACCAGGCGCGGTGGCTGGCCGCTCGATTTGAGACGTATGTCGGTTTGATAGAGGAGGTCCAGGTAGCGCACCAGCTCCTTTAGCGTGAAGTTCTCCGCGCTCTTGAAGCTCATGTAGACGAAATAGGGATTTCCTGGCAGCGGCGCCGCCCCGTCGTGGAGCATGCCCTGCTGAAATTGCGGATAGCTCATGCCAGCTTTCCATCTCTCGCGAAGCTCTCCCTCCATGAGTTGACGCGCTGCCATGAGCCGGCGCACCTCGCTCGCGACCGGTGCCACAAGCGCCAACGGGTGATGGCCTTGGGACAACAGGCGCGCCAGATGGCCGAGAGCCGCCACCGAGTCCCGCGCCGCCAGCGCCTTGGTGAGATCAAAGACCCATCCCTCTCCCTGGTCCGAAAGGGTCTCCTCCACATCTTGCGCTTTGATCCACGGCTCCTCGCCCACATAGAGGAGCAGCTTTTCCAACTCCTGGTGGACAGCCCACAGTTCCCCGCCGGCCCGCGCCAGGATCATCTCTCGCGCTTGAGCCTCGATCTTCTTTCCTGCCTCTTTTAGACGTCGGTCGAGGAACTCTGATAGGATCTCCCGGCTAATCCTGCCGCTTCGCTCCCTTTCTAGAGCAAGGTCCAGCACCGATCCCCTCTCCTCAAAGAGCTTATAAAGGCGGGTCCTGCGATCCACGTGGGAGGCGGTCATCAAGAGGGCACCCCAGGAAGGCAGCCCCTGCTCTAAAAGCTGCATGAGTCTCTGCCCCTCGCTTCCCCTGCGCTGGCTAAGGTTCATCCCGCTGCTGCGGCAAAAGGCCAAAAGCCCCTCTACCTCCTCCCATACTTCCCGCTTATCTGCGCCAAATAGTTCGGCGAGCCCGGTCGCAGAGGATGGCTCCTGGAGCCTCTCCCAGCGTTCTTTCGTCCATCCCTCCAAGATGAGAAGATCTAAAAAGAGCCTTGCTCCCTCCTCCTTTTTCCCCTCGCCCCAGAGCTGGAGCACCCTGGCACTCAACTCTCCTTTGTGCTCGCGCGAGAGGAAATAGGGTGCGTTATCCACGAAAACGGCTTTTGTGCCGGGAAGAAAGGGCGGGGTCATCAAAGCGGACTCGATCTCGTCCCAGGGGACGTTGCGCCCGTCAAACCGCTCGAGGTTAAAGTCGCGTTTTTCAGGCGGCACGAGCAGATCGAGGATCACCTTGCCGGCCGAGTGTACCTGGTAGTCGTCGCCGTGGAGGAGCAGCAACCAAGGCCCTTTCCCCTTACGGATCTCGGCAAGGACGGCTTCCAGATTTCGCTTCATCGTTATTTAGCTCGGAAGCTTTCAGCAATCAGCTCCCAGAAAAACCCGAAATCGAGGCTTCAAGCTGAAAGCCGACAGCTGATCGCTGATGGCTAGTTTTTCGGCACCCACATTTGGCTCTTCTCATTCCAAACATAATCGGATTTCCAGACCTTTATGCCGATAGTGAAATCCCCTCCTGATTTTGTGGCGAACGCCCTTTCCGTCGAATGTGGGATGTCCACTCTTGCCACTATCAATACCTTCTTGGAGATCCCTTTGTTGACCAAGATGCGGTCCCCCACCTGCATGGCAGCCCGGCCTTCCTTTTTCTCCTTCATAGGGAAAAGTTAACATCGCCGAGCCCGGCGTGCAAATTCTTTTTAAACGCCTTTAAGAACTTCTTTCTTGCCCTCCTTGACAACCATCATCCCCTTTCTTATAGGTGATGAATCTCCCCTTCGCCCGAACGGATCGAAGATAGCGATGAAAATTGGCATTATGGGCGATCCGGAGCCCTGGACGACTGTCAGCAATTTAAGGATCGATGCCAGGGATAAAGAAAAGATCGCCGGCGGGAACGCTGCCTCGCTTCTGTCCATCGGCATTTAAAACAAGGAGGAAAGAATGCGGTTCGTAACTTTTGCGCGGAAGGGTCAACCCCGGGTAGGTCTCATAGGCCGGGAGGATCAGGTCATCGATCTCGCCGAGATTAATAAACGCTATCTTAAAAGGGGCTCTCCGGCCTACCTTAGGAGTATGCAGGCCTTCGTTGAGGGAGGAGGCAAGGCCCTCAGCGTGGCCAAAAAAGCAGCCAAGTATGTGGCCAGGCAGGACGCCGAAGGGTTACGGAGGCTCCATCGCGCCGGGGCTCTGTGGAAACTCAGCCAGGTCAAAATCCTTGCTCCGATCCCCTGGCCGAGGAAAAATGTCACTCTTCTGGGAGTCAACTACAGGGAACATATCGAGGAGGGGGCCAGGGCTCGCTCCATCGAGTTCAAGTATCCCGAGGCGCCGGTTTTCTTCACCAAGCCGGCAACGTCTGTCATCGGCCACCTGGGAAAAGTGGTTCACCACAAGGCCACTGAAAAGCTCGACTTCGAGATTGAGCTGGCGGTGATTATCGGCAAGAGGGGGAGGGACATCCCCCAAGAAAAGGCTTATAATCACATCTTTGGCTACACGATTTGTCTTGACATGACCGCCCGCGACCTCCAACGCAAGCACGGCCAGTGGTTCAAGGGAAAGTCGCTCGACACCTTCTGCCCGCTGGGACCGTGGATCGTACATAAGAGCGCCCTGCCGAACCCCCACCAACTGAGGCTCGTGTGCCGGGTGAACGGGGAGGTCATGCAAGACGGCAATACCGGCGACATGATCTTCGACATCCCCACCACCATTGAAGCGCTCTCCCAAGGCATGACCATCGAGCCGGGTGAGATCGTCAGCACCGGGACCCCCTCGGGCGTGGGCTTTGCCCGCGTGCCGCCATTTTTCTTGAAACCGGGAGATAAGGTGGAAGGAGAGGTAGAGGGCATCGGTGTCCTCCAGGTAGAAATCGCCGCCCCTTAAAGTCAGTTTTTAGTTTTGAGTTCTGAGTTTTGAGTTAATTTCGACTGAAAATTAAAAAATTAAAACTAATAACTTTTAAATTATGGAGCGTGTCAGGCCTCCCGCGGTAGCGGGCTCCTTCTACCCCGCAGAGACCAAAGAGCTGGCAAGGCTGTTGGAGGATTGCTTTGTCACTAGCCCTCTGGGCCCTCGCGGCGTGAAGGCCATCTCGCCGTCGTTTTTGGGCGGAATGGTTCCCCATGCCGGTTATGTCTACTCTGGCCCCTGCGCCGCGCATTTTTATTCCAGTCTCGCCGAAAATGTCGGACGCGTCATTCTTCTTGGAGTGAATCATCGGGCAATGGGCGCGAAGGCTGCGCTGAGTCCGGCCGACTGCTGGGAGACGCCGCTCGGCAAAGTGGCAATGGATCTGGAGCTAAGGGAACTGTTGGCGGCCGAGGTCAGTTTTCTGGAGAAGGACGACCGGCCCCATTTGCAGGAGCACAGCATCGAGGTCCAGCTTCCTTTTCTCCAGAGCGTCCTGGAAGCGTTTACCTTCTTGCCCATATCCCTTTCTTATCTCTCTGAGGAGCAGTGTAGAGAGCTCGGCCAGGCGATAGCGCGCCTCTACGAAGCGCGGAATCCCGCGGGCAACAGGATCATCTTAATTGCCAGCAGCGACTTGAGCCATTATCTCTCGCCCAAGGAGACAGAGAGGCTTGACCGGATGGCATTGGAGCGTGTCCTCGCTCTCGATCCGGTCGGCCTGCTCAAGACCGTGGAGGAAGAGGACATTAGCATGTGCGGAGTTATCCCTACGGCCGTATTCCTCTTTGCCGCAAACGCCCTGGGAGCGAAGCAGGCACGGCTGTTGAAGCACTGCCATTCCGGCGACGTGGTGCCGATGAGAGAAGTGGTCGGTTACGCCAGCGTCGCCGTGGAGTTTTAAGCCGTTGTTCGTGTTCGTGGGCGAGCACGATCACGATGCGGTTTGACTTGCCCCTCCCCATCTGCTAGTTGTTGCTTGATGCTAGGGGTGTCCGCCATCGGCGGACTGAGAGCCCAACGTGAGAACTGTTTGGGTAACCCTTTGAACCTGATCCGGATAGTGCCGGCGTAGGGAAGCGTGAGAGTCACTGTCCCCTCTCTTAGCTAGATCAGAAAAGGGGCGAACTTAAACCGTATTCCCTGGCCACTCTCATGTGGTCATGCCGGATACGGTTTTTTCATTAGGTGGTCATTCAAATCAACGGAGAGAATAGAGAGGTTCTGCCGGAACTCACCGTGGAGCAGCTCCTCAGAGAGTTGGGGATTCGTCCTGGCAGGGTGGTCGTGGAGCTCAATCGCGGCGTTATCTCCCGCGAAGCTCACGGTACAACCTTTTTAAAAGAGGGGGATGCCATCGAGATCGTTCACTTCGTCGGTGGCGGATAATAAGGGTTTTAAAACCCTGATCTCAGGTGAAAAATGGAAGACCTATTTAAGCTTGCCGATAAGAGCTACCAGTCGCGTCTCATTGTGGGAACCGGAAAATACAAGGACTTCCGCGAGACCCAGAGGGCCATCGAAGCCTCCGGAGCGGAGATCGTCACCGTGGCCGTGCGCCGGGTCAACATTACAGACCCCAGGAAGGAAAATCTCCTCGACTATTTGGATCCTAAAAGGTATACCATTCTGCCGAACACTGCGGGTTGCTACACGGCGGATGAGGCTGTCCGGACCTGTCGTCTGGCCCGCGAGGCGGGTGCGGGCAAGATGGTCAAGCTGGAAGTGATTGGCGACGAGAGAACTCTCTTCCCGGATATTCCGGCCACGCTTGAGGCGGCCCGGCTGCTGATTAAGGAGGGATTTGTTGTTTTGCCCTATGTTAACGACGATCCTGTGACGGCAAAAAAGCTTGAGGGGATGGGCTGCGCTGCCGTCATGCCACTGGCCGCGCCCATCGGCTCAGGTCTTGGCATTCGCAATCCCTACAACATCCGCATCATCTTGGAGCAGGCCAAGGTCCCTGTGATTGTGGATGCCGGCGTGGGGACCGCCTCGGACGCCTCGATAGCTATGGAGATGGGTTGCGACGGGGTGCTGATGAACACGGCTATCGCGGGCGCCAGGGATCCGGTCTTGATGGCGGAGGCTATGAAGCTCGCCGTAGAGGCGGGGAGAAAGGCCTTCCTGGCCGGGCGCGTCGCGAAAAGACTCTATGCCGCTGCCTCCAGCCCTCTGGATGGCATTCCGGGTTAAGGGCCCCTTGTCATCGCGCTTCCCCAAGTTCGATCTCTACCTCGTTACGGACCGCAGCCAGACCGGGGGAAGAGATCTCGTCTGGGTTATCGAGCAGGCGTTGGAAGGAGGGGTGAGGGCGGTTCAGCTAAGAGAGAAGGATCTAGGCGGAAGGGAGCTGTTTCTTTTAGCAGAGAAGGTGAGGAGACTGTGCGAACGCTACCAGGCAAGCCTCTTTGTCAATGACCGGATCGATGTCGCTCTCGGAGTCGATGCCGATGGCGTGCAACTGGGAACTGCCTCCATGCCTGTCGGGGCTGCGAGGGAACTTGTCGGAGAGAAAAAACTGATCGGGGTTTCCACTCATTCCGTGGGAGAGGCAAAAGAAGCGGAGCAGGCAGGGGCGGACTTTATCCTTTTCGGGCCGGTGTATTACACTCCTTCCAAAGCGCTCTACGGAAAACCCCAGGGGCTCGGTCTGCTAAAGGAAGTGGTGGAAAAAATTTCCCTTCCCGTTTATGCTATCGGAGGGATTAAGGTAGAAAACATAGCCAAAGTGAAGGAGACCGGTGTCCGTGGCGTCGCCCTGATCTCAGCGGTTTTGAGCGCTGCGGATCCGCTCGCGGCCACGCGAGATATCCTCGCGGTCCTGAAAGGATAATGCTATGAAAGAGGTTGCACAGGAAGCGCTCAAATATTTACAGGACAATCTGCTGCTGAGCATTGTAATCGCTGCGCTTGCCGGTTTTGCAGGGATGAAATCGGTGTCCCTGGCGAAAAAAACCAACCCGGCGGTTTTCTTCATCGTCGGGGCGTTAGGAGTCTTCCTGGGCCAGTTCGCCATCCTCTACTTCGGCTTGAAGGAGATCCTCGACGAGGTGTCCCAGTTTCGCCTTTTGTTTGATTTGCTGGCCGCCTATATCGGCTCTTTCATCGTGGCCATGCTTGTCAATATGTTTAGTCCTCATTGAGCCACCCTAGCTCAGTCGGTAGAGCAACTGATTCGTAATCAGTAGGTCGCCGGTTCGAATCCGGCGGGTGGCTCCAGTCTTTTCCAACCACTTACACTTCTCTCCTATGCGCCGCATGGGCCAAAATATCCTCAAATGTTTCCACTTTGTTTCCATCGTCTAAACGGTTAAGTGTCCTTCGGTTTCCGCCGGGGACTAAATGTCCGTAGGTGTCAACGGTGATTTGATCAGTGTCAATTTAGCCTTCATCTCTTCCGCGCCCCTTTCCGGTACACGTGTTTGATGTCAAAGAATACGTATTAACGGCCTTTTTTCAAGAGGAGGCCAAGCCGCTATCTATGTTCCTTGGCAATCCCTACCTAGGGACCGTGTTGGAGTTCACATAACGCGTCATTCTTAGATACTGTCCGATCCAAATTGGGGATAAGGGCCAGTCGGTCCCTTCTGCTGCGCTCTTTGGGATCTCAAAGGCAGGCCAGCGGAAGGTCATCGGGGAGAATCTTGAGTGCCCGGCGGCTAAGTCCGTTGCCGATGACCCTGATGATGCCGTCTTCGACATAGATCGAGTCGGCACTGCGCAGCGGGTTTTTTAAATCTCCGGTGACCAGGGCGCCTATATTCTTGACGAGGATCGAAGACATGAGCGGACTATAGCAAAGCGTCTGTTGGAGAAAAAGCCCTAAGGGAAATAGCTAGCAAGCCGGACCTTTAAACGGCAAGTTGACGTAATCCCTAGTTATCGGATAGTGTCCGGCTCAATAAGCGAGGGGCCGGTTGGCCCGCCTTCTCCAAGCTCGGCTCCACGAGAACAACGGCGCTAGGGGGTGTCATGCGTATGAGAGATGTCAGAAGAGGCGTTGGGTGTTTTGCGGCTTTGCTTGCCGTCACGCTCTTGAATCCTTCTGCCAGCCCTTCGCAAACCACTGATCGGAAGCCAATACTGGAAGGAGCGCGCAAGGAGGGTAAGCTGGCCATATATTCCGTCCTGGCCGTGCCCGACCATTCCCAGATAGTGGATCGCTTCAGGCTGAAATATCCTTTCATCGACGTTGCGCTCGTCCGGCCCGGGGGCAGCGAGAGGATCACGTCCAGGATCCTGACCGAGGCGCGGGCGGGACAACACCTCGTCGACGTGATAGGCGTCAGCCTCCTCAACATGCACCAGCTGATCAAGCGCAACCTGGTGACGCGGTACCCTTCCACCGAGAGGGAGCGCTTCGACCCCAACTTCAAGGATAGGGAGGGTTTCTGGACGGCGTTTTACGTGAACCCTTCGGTCATTCCATACAATACGAACGTGGTCCGGCCGGAACAGTCTCCGAAGAGCTATCAGGATCTTTTGGATCCGAAGTGGAAGGGCCGGCTCGTGATGGAGCAGCGGGATATCGAATTTTTCTCGGCCCTTGTGAGGCATTGGGGAGAGGAAAACGGCCTGGCCTACATGCGCCGCCTGGCCCGGCAGCAGATCACCATACGCAGTGGGCACACTCTCATCACGCAACTCGTCGCTGCGGGTGAGCATCCGGCCGCCGTTTCCACCAACGGACCCCGCGTGGAGCTTACCAAGCGCAGAGGGGCCCCGATCGACTGGAATCCGCCCGACCCGACCGTGGTAGACGTCGTTACGATGGGCATCGCGGCCCACGCTCCCCATCCGAACGCCGCCAAGCTCTACCTCGACCATGTGCTCTCGCGCGAGATCCAGGAAGAGTTACTGGAAGAGAATTTTGTCAAACCCTCAGGCCGAACCGACGTGAAGTCGCGCTTCATGACCAAGATCCGAGGCTCTCGAGTCAGGATGATCCCCATAGAGGGAGAACTGGCAGAGCAATGGGAGAAGTTCGAGAAGCTTTTCCAAGAGATCTTCAGCGCGCGCTGATGGAGTCGCAAGGAAGGAAAATTTGGTCAAGTATCCCAAGTATTTTACAGAAAGAGAGGAGAAATATGGCGCTTCATGTGAGAGACAAGGATGTACCGCGTCGGCAGAGAGTACAAAAAGGCGAGACGGGCGAAGGCTCGATGGTGGTGAGAAAGGCCCACGGTAACGAGTGCAGCCTGATGATTGCCGTCAGGGCCCCCGGCTACCACACCAAGCCGCACGTCCACGAGTCAGAGCAGATCAACTACATCCTGGAAGGAGAGATCTGGTTCTTTGTCGAAGACAAGGGCTTTTCCTCCAAGCAGGGAGACTTCCAGCGGATCCCGGCGAATAAGATCCACTGGGCGTGGAACCGGGCGGATAAAAATGCGGTTGTCGCCGAGGCCCACGCCCCGGCTTTGATCGGAGGGCGCAGCAGCGAAGGGGCCGTAGGGCTTTTCGACGATGGCGAGGCGCCCCAGGTGCGCGGGCCCGGAATAAACAAGTTTGTTCCGTATGACGCAGATTCGGTGGAAAAGAAGTACGCCCTCTGACAAAGCATCGCCTGGGTCTCGGCGGCGGGCCGGTTCGATGAGCGCTTCGCGGGCCTCAAAAGCGATTGGGCATGGAGACAGCCGGTGAAATTGAGGTCTCGCCCGCTGGCCCGAAAAAAGCGATTTCCTATCATTTAATGCGATCCAAACCATGACTCGGAAGCAGATTACCTTTCTATTCTTGAATGTCGGCCATTTTTTTGACCACCTGTTCATGCTCATCTTTGCGACAGTGGTGGCGCTTGCGCTCGCCAGAGAGTGGCAGATGAGCTACGCCGAGCTGATTCTCTATGCCACTCCTGGGTTTATCGCCTTCGGTGTGTGCGCGATCCCGGCGGGCTGGATTGCCGATAAGTGGAACCGGCCGGGCATGATGGTCATTTTCTTTGTTGGCATCGGTCTGGGCTCGATCTCCACTGCACTGGCCCAGTCGCCGTTACAGATTGGGGTCGGCCTGTTTTTCATTGGTCTGTTTGCCGCCATCTACCATCCGGTAGGCATCGCCATGGTCGTACATGGGCGGCAAAAGACCGGGATTCCTTTGGCGATCAACGGGATTTTCGGCAACATGGGTGTAGCCTGCGCCGCGCTTTTCACGGGATTGCTTATTGATCTGTCGGGATGGCGCTTGGCTTTCGCCCTGCCGGGTGCCGTCTGCATGCTAATCGGCGCGACCTATGCGGCCTTCGTCTACGTCAACCGGGGCGCAGGCGCCGAGGAGACGCGAAGTAGCGAGGTGGCGCAGCAGGCAGCAGTCAACACCCTCAAACTGGACAAGCCGACTTTGATCCGGGTCTTCGCGATCATCCTCTTTTCCACTGCGATCGGCGGCCTGATCTTCCAAAGCACGACGTTTGCGCTGCCAAAAATTTTCGCCGAGAGAATCCGGGAGTTGGCGGGCACGGCAACGCTAGTCGGCTGGTATGCGTTTATTGTCTTCGCGGTGGCCGCCTTCGCCCAACTCGTGGTGGGTTACCTGGTCGATCACTGCTCGATTCGAACGGTGTTTGCATTTGTGGCTGGCCTGCAGGCTGTATTTTTCGCGCTCATGCCAGGCTTAACGGGGCCAGCGGCGCTGGTCGTCGCCATCGCCTTCATGCTTCTGGTGTTCGGACAAATTCCGATCAACGACGTCCTCGTTGGCCGCATCGCCCGTAGCGAATGGCGCAGCCGCGTATACGCTGTACGGTATATCGTGACATTCTCGGTGATGGCTTCGGCGCTGCCGCTGATTGCCTGGTTGCACACCACCTGGGGTTTCGCCGCACTTTTCGTGGTGATGACGGTGGCCGCAAGCTGCATCTTTGTCGCCGTGCTGATGCTGCCACGCACGAGCGCCGTGACTGCGCAGGCGTCGCGCACAGCAGCCCTCTAACCAAAGCGCTGGAGCAGCGCTTGTGGTGTCGCTGGCACCCGACAGGCGCTAGCGGAGCCGCGGGCTTGATCTACTTGCAAAACCGCTCCTCCAACACTTAGGTCTATGGGAAGAGTCCCACGCCCCGCCGGAGAGGGCGGCCTGACAAGGGCGGTCGGAGGGCAAATTGGAGTTCGCGGCGGCTGGCCCCAAAAAGCGATTTCCTATTACTCACTCTGCAAGACCGTCATCCGGAATGAGACGAGGCGGCGGATGGTATTGAAGTGGGGATCAGTGGTTACGAATAAGGCCCCTGTATGCCGCGACGTTAAGGCGAGGAGGAGATCGTTCTGCAAACGGGCAAGCCCGATCTCTTCGTGAGAGGGGAAGATCCGGGGCAGCAGCCGGCCGGTCTCGTACCAGCACCGCCGCCATGATAACGGCTCTAGTGGAACCATCTGATCGATCAGCTTCTCCACGCTTCGTCCAGCTTGACCCGACACACCCCGCAGCAGCTCGCTAGCAACGACGGGGGAAAGCCGAACCGGGAGGTTGCCTATCTCTTGAAGGATGTTATCGAGGGCGCGCTTGCCGAGAAGTAAATCGATGTGGATGCTGGAATCAAAGAAGGCGATCATGGATCTCAGATGATCGGGCTGTGCCTTCTGTCTCCCGAAGGACTCGATGAGACTTGAGGCGTTCCTCTTCCTCTGCCAGCAAGCTATTGATCAGATCAGATTGAGATTTTACCTTGCGCGCGCGCATCAAACGCCGCAGGCGGGACTCCGGAATCCGTACAGTGACTGCTTTGCGCCCTGCCATAGTCGCCTCCGGATGACAAATTTATCTATTTGTCATACATACCACGAGATCCGGTCTCTTGCAACACAGACCCTGACCGGCATCTAACGAACAGCGGCGGTCGCGTTCACACCAAAAACCTTCTCCCGCAGGCGCGGCAGGACCTGCTCGGCGGCCTGGATGCCCAGGGTCAGAAGTTCTTTCTTGCGGCCGAAGTCGATGAGCCCGATCTGCGAGACCTGAGGCTCGATGACAACGTCGGCCTCTCTCAGCCTCGCCTCGGTGCTCTCTATGGCCATGAGGTGAAGGCTCTGAATAATCGCGTCGAAGACGTTGTTCACCTGGGCTGCTTTTTTCCCTCCTCCGAGATTCACCGCAATCACGACGTCGGCGCCCAGCTTCCTTGCCACGTCCACCGGCACGTTGTTGAGCACCCCACCGTCCACCAAGAGCCTCCCCTGATAGCGCACCGGGATGAAGATGCCCGGAATGGCGCTGGAGGCACGGACCGCCCGTGCCACCGAGCCATTCTGGAGAGTTACCAGCTCGCCGCTTTGGATATCCGTCGCAACGACAGTGAGGGGAATCTTCAACTGCTGCAACTCTCGCGCCGAGACCTTCTTTGAGACAAATTCCTCCAGCCGCTCCCCACGCACGAATCCTTGGGTGGGGCTGATAAAGGTATAGTCGAAGAGATCTCTCTCCTCCAGAGAGAAGGCGGTCCATTCCAACTCGAAGCTATTTTTCTTATCGGCGTAGATCGCGCCGACCAAGCTGCCGACGCTCGTCCCCACGATCAGATCAATAGGAATCTTCTCCCGCTCGAGGACGCGGATCACTCCGACATGGGCAAATCCCCGCGCCGCGCCGCCGCCCAGGACAAGACCGACCCGCGGGGGCTTTCTTTCCCGAAGGACCGGACGGGGCTCTTCAGGTCCGGGGACTCCCACCGCCGTAGGACCGCACGCCGAAAGGAGTAACAAAAGACCGATAACCAACAACCTTTGGACTTGCATGGTGCCGAACCTCTCTCTTTTTTTCAGGCTATAAGAACTTTCTTAAGGCTGCAATCGGAAGGGGTGCGATGCCAATCGGCGTGGAGGAAGTTGTGTGTGCCGAAGAAGGGGAAAAACTTTGCTAATTTGAGCTCTGGTTACCCGGAGGAAAATCGTAGGGGAAAAGCCGTTGGGATCACTTACCCAACCAGGGAATGGCCTTGAAAGCGTACGTCAAACCACAAGTGATTCCCCAACTATCCGAGCCCTGGCTAAGCCCGCCAAAAGCACCGGCATCGAACCTTATATCCCACGGGCTCTTCCAGACCAAGCCACCGAGAACTGTGTTGTCGGGAAGAGATCTGCGAACGGACTCACCGCGAAATTCGATCACAGCGGATAGTCCGTCTTTTCCTAAGGGCAATTCGCCCGCGATCGCCCAAAGGAGGGAGCCGACAGTCCCGACACCCCTCTTAGGGCTCTCCACAACGCCGCCGCCTAGGTTGAGGTGGTATATCAAGAGCCAGGCCTCCGCAGTAGCGACACCAACAGCCGTGAAGCCTACTTTACGGGAAGGCGCGGAAAGCAACTCCCGTCTCTGCGTTGGCAAAAGAAGTGTCAGCTCTGTGGTCAAGGAGGGAATCGAACCTTCACCCTGAAAAAATCTTGTTTTCGCCGTTACGGTTGTCTCCGTGACGCTCCCCAACGTCCTGCGCCTGCTTCCCTCTATCTTCTCGCGGAAGAGATCAAAGCCGGTGCCAATATCAAGCTCGAAGTTTTCTAAAAGGCCGATATTGAACACCGCAATGGGTAAACCCCAGCTCGATTCATGAGCGGTATGCCTCGTATTTCGACCAAGCCCAATGCCCGCTTCTAGCTCTAAATATCCTGGGGCAAGAATTCCAGCGTCAGTTGCAGATGTAAAAGGGCGGAGTGCCTGGGCATCCTCCACCAGCACCCATTCGATGATCCCCAAGAAAAAGAGAAAAAGGAAAGCACGCCGAAAAAGAGACCGGTATGAATAGCGCCTTCTCATTTACGCGCACCTCCCCATTGCTTAAGACAAAAACAACACCGGTAAATGCTACTTTTCCGGCAATGTCTGAGAATAGGCCAAAACATCCAAGACTTGCTTGATGTCCCAGCCGAGAACAAGAGCAGCAGGCATAGCAGGGTTGCTGCCAGGCTGTCCCAACCGGATTTTGTGAGTAAATTCCTGAGGATTCTCCTTGGCTATGGTGCCGACGTACTCGGGCTCTTTATCACTCCCAAAGTTAAGCTTTTTCCCGTCCGGACCGTGACACGCGCCGCATAGGGCATATTGTGTCTTGCCGCGCGCGACATCCCCCCCGATGGGCTTCTTTGACTTGTAGTCCACATATTTCTTCACATCCACCAGCCCACCTTTTAAAAAATTCGCCAGGTCGGCGATATCTTCCGGGCGAAGAACGGAAGAGAAATTGTGCTGCGGGTTGGCCGATCCTTTAAGGACGGCAGCCAATTCATCTGCGCTCTTCTTTTGGGCTGCATTCCATACCCCGGCGAATCCTGTCTTGTGAGAACCGCCCCCATAGGCGCCATCTTTACCCGCGTAGTCCCAGCCGTGGCATTCCTTGCACCGCCAAGTAATGGAGCCCTTGCGCTTGTTGGTTGTCTGTAATGCCCACAGGGGCTGGTTATCCTTGGGTTCCTTGGCTCCGGGGACCACTTTCCACCAAGTGTCATATAACTGCCCACCACGGGCGATGCTTTCGGCCTTAGCCCCAGGAGCTGCGGCCAGCGCGACCGTCTCTCTCAGCCCCAAACTCACCACGAGCCAACCAGTTAGGAAAAACAAAGAAACAGCCAGGATAGCCTTTTTCATATATTTCCCTCCCTAGATGATAGATACCATGATGAAATCGGACGCGGTTAACACGACGCGACAATAGCTCAAAGGAGAGGACCTTTGCAAGAGAAAAGTGGACAAGGCTAAATGAAGAGCTTGAAAGCTGCAAGTAAAAGTACCGCCCCAAGAATCCTCTGCAGCGTTATCGGTAATAGCCGGAAGGCTCCTATGTACGAGCCTATTCCTCCTCCGATAAGAACAGTAATAGCCAAGCCTCCAAGGAGGGGCCAGTCCGCGGCCCCTTTGATGATATGCGCGGTGAGCCCGCTCAGAGAGTTGAGCAGAATAAACCCGGCAGAGACTGCGGCCGTTTTCTTCGCGTCCGCCCAGCCCATAAGCAGCAATAGCGGGCTCAAAAAGATGCCTCCACCGATTCCGATCAAACCTGCTAGAAATCCCAAGGCGAATCCTACGGGCAAACCCATGCCGAGCAACAGTCTCAGCGCCACGGGAGGCCTCGCGGTAACGGCTTTGGTGAATACAAGAAGCCGCAGTCCGGCGACGAGGAGAGTCAGCCCAAGGATAGTCGAGAAGGTCTGCTCCGAGAGACGAAGGGAACCGCCGAGATAAGCAGCAGGGACAGAGGTGAGGATAAAGGGGAGAAGCAGCCGTGCATCAAAATGGCCCGCCCGGTAGTAGCTGATCGTACCTAGCAGGGTGACGAGTATATTCAATACCAAGACAGTGGGCGCAATCCCTTCACGTGGAAAGCCTGCTAATACCAAGATAGCCAGATAGGCGGACGCGCCGCCGTGCCCTACGGAGGAATAGAGAAAGGCTGCCAGGAAAAAAAACGGCACTAAGATAAGCACTTCAAATGGCATGGAGGGAACGTCAATCGTAAAATAGCATACCGCAATGTGATGACCCACCGAAGCATGTCACATTAAAAGCCTGATTTCCATCACCGACCAAGCTAGGTACTGGCGATAAGATGCAGTTTGTGGTTAGGTAAATTATGGCGTGCCGAACTTTTTTACTCCGTACGGTTCTGGCCCTGCTCCTGTTCACGCTTTTAGTTTTAGCTGTTTGGACCGCTGTTAGCCCAAGACCGAAACAGGGAGGATGGAACGAAAAGCCGCTTGAGGGCCTCGGAGCGTTCGGCACGGTACCGGATTTTTCCCTCACTGAGCGGAGCGAAAAGCCATTTGGGCTGGTGGACCTCCGCGGTAAAATCTGGATCGCCAATTTCATCTATACAAACTGCAAGGACACCTGTCCTTTGCAGAGCGCTGAGATGGCTGGGCTCCAGAATGATCTAGCGGACAAAGTGGACGTCAAACTGGTTTCGATCTCTGTGGATCCTGAACGAGACACTCCTCAGGTGCTTTCCCGATACGCTGAGCGCTTTAAGGCCGATCCTGACCGTTGGCTCTTTTTGACTGGGAAGAAGAAAGAGATTTACCACCTGGCTCAGGAGGGGTTCCGTCTGAGCGCCGCTCCCGCCCCGGATGTCGGGCAAGAAAATGACGAGATCCTTCACAGCTCCCGCTTTGTTTTAGTAGACGGTCAACAGATTCGGGGTTACTATGAAAGCAACGATGCTGAGGCCTTAGGACGCCTGCGACGAGATTTGAAAAAATTAGTGCAGAGGGGCAAGCTATAATCTCCATGGGCAAGGCAGCCAGAAAAAAGAAGTCCGGTGGAAAAGAAGTGGTACAGCGGAGCCCGACGAGGCCTGTCCCTAACTGGCCGCTACTTGGCTTGGCGCTCATTGGCATGGGAATTACAGCTTATCTAACCGCGACTGCATGGGCCGGGCAGACGGTTGCTGGGTGTACGGAGGGAAGCGGGTGCGATGTCGTCTTGAACAGTCACTGGTCAAAGCTTTTCGGACTTCCGATCTCATTCTGGGGCTTCCTCGCCTACGCCAGTCTCGCGGGTATCGCGTTTATCAAGCGCGCCGATCTCCATTGGAAGCTGGCCTGGGTGGTTTCCCTATTTGGGGTTCTGTACAGCATCTACTTAACAGGAGTTTCGTTGGTAGAGCTAAAGGCCACTTGCCCCTATTGTCTGACATCGCTGGGCCTCATGACCGTTATTCTGGCGACCGTAGCTTACCAGTGGCCCAGAGACCTGCCCAAATTTTCTTGGCGCGCCTGGCTCCTCTGGAGTGTGTCTGGCTCCCTTATTCTTATGCTCGTCCTTCACTTGCACTACGCGGGGATGCTGGGGAAGAGCGCGCAACCGGAAGACCCTTGGGTACGCAGCCTTGCCGAGCATTTGGCAAAGACCGACGCCAAATTCTACGGCGCCTACTGGTGCCCTCATTGCAATGACCAAAAAGAGATGTTTGGCAGCTCCGTCGATCGCCTGCCCTACATCGAATGCAGCCTCCAGGGACGAAACGCACCCCAGGCAGCCGTATGCCAGGCAGCAGCCATCGAGACGTATCCAACCTGGGTCATCGGGGGGCGGCGCTATGAAGGGGTTTTGACCCTAGGGGAGTTAGCGAGATACAGCGGATTCCAAGGAGCGTTCCCGTAAAACGTCTCTACGGCAAAGGTTCTCTACGAGGGTTTCCCGGGCTGGATCGAAAAGGGTCATCCTCTAGAGGGAACTAAAGTGAGATAGTTCATGCCTGGTAAAAAGGCTGTGGTGCTCTTGAGTGGCGGGATCGATTCTTCCACTGCCGCCGCAATAGCCAAAAGAGGAGGATTTGAACTTCATGCGCTGACCTTCCGTTATGGCCAGCGCCACGAGCGCGAGATCGAGACGGCAAAAAAAGTCGCCGCCTTCCTCGGAATCCGAGAGCACCTGATCATCGATTTCAACCTCGGGGCTATAGGGGGCTCGGCGTTGACCGACCGGATCGAAGTCCCCAAGGGAAGGAGCGTTAAGGAGATCTCTCACGGCATCCCCGTCACTTACGTTCCAGCTCGAAACACCATCTTCCTTTCTTTCGCTTTGGCCTTGTGCGAGAAAATCGGCGCCGAGGATATTTTTTTCGGCGCCAACCAGCTCGACTACAGCGGCTACCCTGACTGCCGCGAGGAATATGTCCGCGCCTTCGAGCAGATGGCCAACCTTGCTGCCAAGGCAGGCGTGGAAGGCAGGAGCAAGTTTAAGATTCACACGCCCTTAATCCAGATGACCAAAGCAGAGATCATAAAAAAGGGCCTGGAGTTGGGGTTGGACTATTCCCTCACCTGGAGCTGCTACGACCCCACGCCCGGAGGTCTGGCCTGCGGCCTCTGTGATAGCTGCCAGTTGAGGCTCAAGGGATTTAAGGAGGCTGGCTGTAAAGATCCGATCCGGTACGCCAAGGAAAAGGGCCAAGGAAAAACAAATTATAAAAGCCTTCGCTCTCGGCATTGAGGATAAAACGGGTTGGACTCAGCCGCTGGTTATCTCGTGGCTAGGTTCATGCAGCGATGCTCAATGCGGTTGCTACTCTCCCTAGCGGCTTGTCGAAGGTCCAAAGAGCGCATCCAGTGAGAAGCGCGGAAGCCACGAGGTGTGCGTCTACCCAACCCAAGCCTCGACCGTGTAAGTGTCGTCCCTCTAAGAGGTGCAATACTTCCTCGTGCTCCGCGACCCGAGCTTGAGGCAAAGCCTTTAACAGGCTCAGTACCTCCTGTCGGTTACGCAACGTCCCGCAAGCCAACTCGCCTACAATGAAGGGGTGGCAGAACGCCTGTTCCTCATCAAGCAAAGACCTCAACCGCTCACTTCCTTTGCGAAGATGCTGAACCCAAACCGACGTGTCGACCAAAATCATGCCGTGCGGCTAAGACGTCGCCTTCGGATAGGCCGGAGCCGCCTCTCAGTCCCTCCGAGCTCCGCTAAGCGGCGAGCACTTGCTCTAGCAACGAGAGCTTCCAATCCCAGGCGCACAAGCGAGGTCTTCTCCTTAACTCCCGTGAGTTTGGCGGCGTGACGTAAAAGGGAATCCTCGATATTGAGTGTCGTTCTCATATGCATCAGGATGCGCTATCCATGCATACAAGTCAAGCTCGGCACCGGAGAGATAACGCTCAGGATGAGCGGAGGGGGACCAAGTGACCCCATTCCCATGTACTCGGGCACTTCTGCCCTGCCTATCGTCTGACTGTTTAGACGAACGGAAATCGCTAGAATTCAAGAAGCCAGACTTCAACTAACTCGGCTAATAGTCCTAAATCTACTTGATCTTATTCTTAACCGGCGGGAGGGATTTTAGATAATCAGCGATGGCGAGGGCGTCCTCGCGCTTCATATTCTTGTATCCAGCCTGGACAACCTCTTCCATCAAGCCCTGCACGTTATCCAAATCCGGCTTGACGCCAGTGAGAAGCAACTCCGCGATATCGTTCCGGCTCCACTCTCCTATGCCGGTCTCTTTGTCTGGAGCGATGTTGGGGATCTCTTCTCCCAAAGGTCCCTTCTTAGCCCCGGCAAGGTAGAAGGACCGGTCAGGCACACCCATGAAGCTTCGCGGCGTGTGGCAATCACCACAAAGGGAGACATGTTCCACTAAGTAGCGCCCTCTTTCAACGCCTGATTGAGGCGCTTGTCGAGGAGGATTGAAAAAACGGCTGAAGAGGTTAGACCAGACAAACGTCCCCAGCGGGCGATAAAAGGGAACCCACGTCTTGAGCGCTGGAATTTCCTTCCGTACTGGTTTTAGAGTTCTCACGTAGGCGATCAGGGCCCTGAGGTCCTCTTCTGCCATACCCGAATAAGCTTCATACGGCATGACAGGCAAAATTTTCTCGCCATTGGGCCGAACCCCTTTCACCATAGCATTGTGTATCTGCTGCTCCGACCATCCTCCTAAACCTGTCTCCCTATCCGCAGTCAGGTTGGTCGAATAGACCTTCGCCAGGGGAATCGGAATTTCACGCCCTCCCAAATTCGGCGGACCCTTTGGCGCCGTGTGACAGGCGCATCCTCCGGCAAGCGAAAAAAGATAGTGCCCTCTTGCTACGATATCCTTTTCTGCCCCTTGGGGTTGGCCCGCGGCGGGAGTTAGAAATCCCAGCAACAGCGGGAAAACAAGAAAGGGAGAGAAGCGCTTGACAAACGCCCGCCGCATAAAAACCTACCGCGTTGTCACAGCCCGATTCTTCTTGTCGAAAAATTTAAGGGCTGCGTAGAATATCTCGTTGATAGGCGCTTGCTTTCCTGCATGGCGTAGAAGATTCACCACTATCCCATTGAAGGCTTCGTATTCAAGCGGCGCTCCGGCTTCCAAATCTTGCAGCATTGAAGGTTTAAACTCGCCGAGATTTTGCGCCAGTTTTAGGGCCTCCTCTATGACCGACGGCGCCAGCTCGACACCCTGACACTTTCCTGCCTCTCTTACCTCCTCCATGCAGTCTATGGCCAACTTTCTTAAAGAGTCTGATTCTACGATTTCCTCAGCGGTCGCCCGGGCGAGGCAGGCAATGGCGCAAAAGGGGGCGTTCCAGACCAACTTCCCCCACATAACCCTACGGATCTCCGCGCTGACAGCACAGGGCACTTGGGCGGCGGCGAAAAGCTGATGCACGGCCCTTGCCTTCTCGCTGATCCCTCCATCCAGCTCGCCTAAAACGATTCTGCCTCCGGCACTGTGCCTGATCGTGCCCGGCGTCAAAACCTGCGACGCGATATAAACCACGCCTGCTAGAGTACGGCTTTTACCCCAAAGGGCCGCGATCTTGTCCGGGTTATCAACTCCGTTCTGCAGGGAGAGAATGATCGTCTCTTTGCCCACCAGAGGGGCTAGTTCCTTAGACGCCGCCTCAGTGCTGTAGGATTTCACGCAAAAGAGGATGAGATCTACGGGACCAATTTCTTTCGGGTCGGAAGTGAACAGGGACCGGACATGGAGGTCGCCATGGAGGCTTTTTACCTTCAAGCCTTCCTTACGCATCGCCTCTAAGTGTCTGCCGCGGGCAATAAAGGCGACTTCGCATCCTGAGATGGCGAGTCTTGCGCCGAAGTAACCGCCCACGGCGCCCGTGCCCATCACGGCGACCCGCACCTTTTTCCCCGCAGTCATAACTGTCGGACTGTAAACTTGGGATAGGGTGTTGTCAATTGATAGGCGGAAGGCTTGAGGCGTGAGGCTAGAGAAAAACTAATGCCTGTTGCCTCTCGCCTGTTGCCTTGATGTTTTTATGGAGCTTAAGCTTTCATCTGCAATATGATATGAAAACCCTTAATGGAAAAGATCGATCCCCTCTCAGATCATCTACAGCTCCAGCGGTTTGCTTTAGGGCAGGAGGTGGAGTTCCGCGGCAAGCTCTACACCGTCTCGCTCCGGACAACCCTGGCCTCCGGTGAACCTGCCATCGTGCTCCAAGGCGAGGGGGAGCAGTTTGTCATCGGCGCGGCAAAATTTCTTGCCGGTGTCAAAGAAAAAACCGGCGGCAGTAACTGGGCCCGGTAAAAATTCACGGTCTCTAAAGAAAAAAGAGTGGAAAAAATTCATCTCACCTTAGCATGCTGGGATTATGACCGCACCCGCGCCCTGCAGGATGGGAGGGCCCAAGTCGAAGGGGTAGAGCTGACCTATTTGCCGCTCCGCGTTGAGGAGACTTTTTGGCGTATGCTCCGTTATCAGGAGTTCGATGCCGCGGAGCTCTCCATGGGCTCCTATCTTTTGGCGCGGGAAAACGGCTTTCCCAAATTCATCGCGATCCCGGTTTTCCCTTCGAGGACCTTTCGCCACTCCTGCATTTATATTAATACGGATTCCGGAATCAGGAAGCCCGCGGACTTGGTCGGGAAGCGCATCGGTGTCTCCGAATACCAGATCACCATGGCGATTTGGGCGCGGGGGATTTTGCAGCATGAGTACGGTGTCAAGCCTGAGCAGATGCAGTGGTTTACGGGCAGTGAGGAGCAGCCGGGGCGGGAGGATAAAATCAAACACGATTTACCCCAGGGCGTCGATATTCAACCCATCGGGCCAGAGCAGACTCTCTCGTCCATGTTAGAGCGGGGAGAGATCGATGCGATGATGGCGGCGCATATGCCCTTGCCCTTCGTGCGGCGCTCTCCCAAAGTGCGACGGTTGATTCCCAATTTTCGGGAAGTGGAAGTGGACTATTACCGACGCACGAAAATTTTTCCTATTATGCACACCGTGGTCTTAAGAGAAGATTTCTACAAGGAAAACCCGTGGGTGGCCCAGAACCTGAGCAAGGCCTTCGCTGAGTCCAAGAGACTATGCGAGGAATCGATGTACGAATTTTCCGCTCTGAAGTACATGCTCGTTTGGTCGATTGCGGAAATGGAGGAGCAGCGGGAGATTCTCGGCGAGGATTTTTGGCCCTACGGGCTAGAGCCCAATCGGCATGTCCTCGAAACCCTCGTGCAATTTGCCCGCGAGCAAGGACTGATCAAAAAGAAGGTCGATTTAAAAAGCCTCTTCGCCCCAAACACCCTGGACGATTTCAAGATCTGACAGGGTGTTGAATAGCCCGAGTTTTCAGGCCGGTCAAAAAGG
>JACPSE010000220.1 GCA_016193465.1 Deltaproteobacteria bacterium | reverse complement strand
TTTTCAGCACACCCTGGGCGCAGGCGGGAAAGGCGCCCATGTGAAGGGGCAGGACAACATGCTGGGCGACGACATCTCCGTTGCAGTTTAAGATGGCGCAGCTGGCGTCCTGGGATTCGCGGATGATGGTGGAGAAGCCGGTGCGGAAAAGGGAGTTTTGCATCTCCTGGACGATGCCGGCCAGACGCGCCTGAATAACTTGCAACGTGATAGGATCAACTTGAGTCATACTCGTCAACATAGGCCTCGGGGAGCGCGCTTTCGGCTGCGGCCGATGGGCCGGTGCTTTAACCGAATCTTCCTACTCCTGCGTCCGCAGCCTCACTCGCGCCCCCCTCGGCCTCTCCCAGTTGTTCCGTCCAAAGTGAGGGGGCTCGCCGAACAAGCCGAAGGCACCGAAACCGAACGGTTCGGAATAACCACAGGTCTATTGCCTTCGGCGCGAGAGGCGGGTCCCCGAACTGTACTCTCGACGAGGAGGCACTAGAGCGAAGGGACGGAAGGCCACTGCTTATCTTTTCTCCTTAACAATCAAATTCCGATAGCTATCAACTGTTGCTTCCTGTTCGGGATGGATCACCGTCGTGGTGTCCATCTGTTCGATCACCGCCGGGCCGGTAATTTTGTGCTCCGGCTCCAGCAGCTCTCTGCTGTAGATGTGGCAGTTCAGCATGCCGTGCTCTTTGCCGAAAAAGATCTTTCTCTCTCCGCTTTTGGCCGCTGCTAGTTTTTTACCCGTGGACCTCACCGGCGAGAGCTTGGCCTGAGGCACCAGACCCGTTGAGACGAGACGGAGACTCACCAGCTCCACCGGCTCTGACTCCGCCTTGTGGCCGTGGGCCTGCTCATGCTGGCTGTCGAACCGCTGGCGCATGAGGTCGATATCGGCCGCCTTAAAAGGAGGCATAGGTGAAGGGACGGTCAATTCATACCCTTGGCCGGCATAGCGCAGATCGAGAAAGGTCTGCAAAGCCATTTCGTTGTCGTTGAAGCCCTCGGAGCGGAGGTCCGCCCTGGCCTGGTCCATAATTTGGGAAAAAAGGCGGTTGACCTCCTCCGGATCGATCTCCTTTAACGCCGCCAGCTTTGAGCGCACATAGTCGTGCTTGACATCGGACATCAAGAGCCCCAGCGCCGACGTAACCCCGGGGGCAAATGGGATAAGGAGCGATGGAACGCCGAGGTCTAGCGCGATTTTGCCCGCGTGCATCGGCCCGCCGCCGCCGAAGGCGACCAGGGTAAAATCGCGGATATCGTAGCCGCGCTGGGAAGAGACGGCCTTGATTGCCTCTTCCATCTTGACGTTGATGATTTTCAATATCCCGTCGGCGGCCTGCAGCAGATTCAATCCCAAGGGACGGGCGATTTTTTCTTCCACGAGCTTTTCGGCCTTGGGCTTATTTAATTTCATTTTACCGCCGAGGAATTTGTCCGGGTTTAATACACCTAGAACCAGATTGGCGTCGGTAATCGTAACCTCCTGACCCCCGTGGCCATAGCAGATGGGTCCGGGATCGGCCCCGGCGCTGTCCGGGCCAACCTGTAGCCCGCCGACGGCGTCGATGCGCGCGATGGTCCCTCCGCCAGCGCTTACCGTATGGATATCGAGCATGGGGAGAGAGATGGGACGCTGGTTGATCCTTCCCTGCGTGGTGATGACGGGATTACCGTCGGAGATGAGCGCGACATCGCAGCTCGTTCCTCCCATATCAAAGGTGATGATGTTTTTTATTCCCGCCCTCTGGCTGATGCCCAGGGAGGCGATGACCCCCCCGGCCGGGCCGGAGAGGACTGTGGCGGCAGGTTTTTTGGCGGAACCTTGAAAAGTGGAGACTCCACCGTTCGACTGCATGATGTAGAGCTTGGGAGTGGTGACGCCCTTCTCTCTCAGGCTTCTTTCTAACCGCCCGAGGTAGCGGCCTACCACCGGCGCGATGTAGGCGTTGATCACCGTCGTACTCATGCGGTAAAACTCGCGGATCTGCGGTAATATCTCGTACGACAGCGACAGGGTCGCCTCGGGGAATTCCTTCTCCATGATCTCTTTGATCTTGAGTTCGTGGCTTGGGTTGAGAAAGGAAAAGAGAAGACAGACGGCGACGGATTCGACTTTTTTCTGTTTGAGGCCTCGGATCGCCTGGAGCGAGGACTCGATGTCGATGGGTTTCAGCACCTCGCCGCGAAAATCGACCCGCTCCGGGATCTCCTCGGTGTAATAGGGCGGGGCGAGAAGCTTTGGCTTTTCGAAGAAGAGATCATAAGTTGCCGGCCCGTAACCGCGGGTCTGCTCCATCACCTCGTAGATACCGCGAAAGCCTGCCGTAACCAGCAGGCCGGTCTTGGCCCCTTTACCTTCGAGCAGTGTGTTGGTCCCTACGGTGGTACCGTGGCAGAAAAAAGAGATGTCTTTGGCTGCGACGCCCTGATCGAGAAGCTCTTGGACTCCATTGAGGACGGCTTGAAAGGGTTCTTTGGGAGTCGAGGAGACTTTAGTGATACTTATCTTTCCTGTCTCCTCGTTGAAAAAGACGAAATCCGAAAAAGTTCCTCCGGTGTCAACCGTCACGCGATATTTAGCCATCGTGTTTGGCTGTATCATTATTTTTTTTAGGGTTCAATGACACAGCCAGAATTGGATTTTCGTTTCGCCGGATTTGAAGATTGCCTTAACGCTGAAGCTTGAGAATTACTATCTCCTTGACTTCTTAGACTCCAGGATATACTTTTGGTAATACTCAGAAGGTATTTTTATGGCTAAGGCCCTGTCACTTAAGCTTGATGAGCCTACTTATGTTGAGGCGGAAAAGATTCGCAAACGGCTCAAGTTGCCGCGCAACACTTACATTCGTAAGGCAGTTAGCCATTATAACGCTCTCTATGCGCGGAAATTGTTAGCGCGGGAGTACCGCAAGGCCTCTCGTCGGCTAGGTGCTGCTCACCTGGAATATCTGCAAGAGACGGAGCTTCTCGAAGATCTCCCTGAGAATGTATGACGCCTCAATATGGCCATGTTTATGTGGCGGATTTGAATCCGCGCTTTGGCACAGAGCCAGGGAAAGTTCGGCCGGTCGTGGTGGTGCAAACGGATGCTTTAAACCGTTTACATCCGTCAACCATTATCTGCCCTTTGACCACAAGGACGGCTGGTTTTGCCAATCCATTACGGATCGCTCTTCCCAAAGGAGTTTCAGGGTTGGGTCCTCCCTCGGACGTATTGGTGGATCAAATCAAAGCCATTGATAATCGTCGCTGCGCCGGAAACTCGGGGCGCTCCCAGATCCCTATCTGGGCGATCTGCGCCATAAGCTGCTGCTTATATTGGACTTCGTAGAGGAGACCCTGTCTGATAGGCTGGTTTAGGGTTTAGTGTCAGACTTGCGTAAGTTGCATAATTTGTATTAAATACTGCTCATGCCCCGTCATCCTCGTATTCATGCCCCAGGACTACTCTTCCATATAATAGCCCGGGGTAATAATGGGCAGAAGGTGTTCCTGGAGGACGCCGATTACGAAGCGTTTTTGAACTGCCTCCACCAGGTCCGCAATCGTTATCCCTATTATCTTTATGCCTATGCTCTTATGCCCAACCATCTCCATTTGCTGATGGAAGTTATCGATGTGCCAACCGCTCGCATCATGCAATCGTTGCTAACAGGCTATGTTCGTGGGTTTAACCGGACGTACGGGCGTAGGGGGCATTTGTTCCAAGGTCGGTATAAGGCGATCGTGTGTGACCGGGACGCTTATTTGTTGGAGTTAGTCCGGTACATTCATTTGAATCCGGTTCGGGCCGGACTCGTAAAGCGGCCTGGGGAATGGAAATGGGGCGGTCATGGTGAATATTTGGGGAAGCAAAAGAGAGAGCTGATTAATCCGGGCCCAGTGATGGGAGAGCTAAGGAGACCAGCGCGCTACGAAGCGTTTGTGCGGGATGGAATAAAAGGAGGATACCGTGCGGAATGGCATCCTGGTGATCATGAACCATTTCTAGGAGCTGAGGGATTCTTGAGGAGGATAGTGAAGGCGGAGGAGAGGATAGGTTCGCGCCGCCCCGTGGCTATGGAAGCTCTTTGCAAGCAGATCGCGAAAGAGGCGGGATTCAGCCCGGAGGCATTGCGGGGAAGAGGGCGGAGTGCACCGTTGGTAGCAGCTAGGCGCCGGTTTATGCGAAGAGCTGTTTTAGAAGAAGGATATGGATCAGTAAAGGTGGCCACATTTTTGGGATGCCATGCTTCGAACGTTAGCCGGGCTCTACAAGAAGTGCCGTCTGGAACTTAAGCAAGTTACGCAAGTCTGACACCAAATTCCTGACCGATGAGTATCGGTTCTTGGCAGAACTGATCCTCTACAGCGAGGAGTTTAAGGCGACGGCGGTGAAGCTGAGTCGGCTTGCAGGAGTACGTGTCCAGGACGTGGCTCAGGCAGTGGACATCCACCCCTTTATGCTGTCGCGTTGGCGGAAGGAGGCGCGCAAGGTGTGGAAAAACATCTCATCGGGCGGAAGTTTCAGGCTGCACTGGTGGCTCGCTGAATACGTTGCCGGCGAATTGATGCTTGAGAAACGGGAGGTAAGTGATGCCCGCTGGTTGACGCCTGACGAGATCTGCAAGCTGGATGGCACCTTTGAAGGGGACCGCATGTTCTTTGAGAAGGTGCTCCCATCCTTGACTGCTTGAAAACCGCCTATATGCGATAGTTAGCTTTAGTCTACGCGGCATTGACTTTGGCATCCGCTCTTTATATTTTCAAACGCCTGACGGTTCGACGCAATGAACAAAGTCTTTCTCTACAGCGCCCCGCCGCCGCGTTTTGCGGAGGAAATTTTTGCCGCCTTTCGAAGGAAATATCCGGCGGTCGAGTGCGGTTGGGACCATGCTCCCGCGACCCAGCTCTTTTCCCGTACTCTTGAAGAGATCGCTCAAGGACGCTGCCCTGCCGATGTCATGCTACTGAACAGGCAACAGGCAGAAGGGCTGAAACAACAAGGTTTGCTGCAGCCCTACCTGTCGCCCGAGGCCGAGTGTTTTCCCGAAGTCTTCAGGGATCCGGATGGCTTCGGCACTCAGGTTGTCATGGTCCCCTTCAGTGTGGCGTATCACACGGGTAAGGTCCCGCCGGAGGAGGTGCCCGCGACCTATGAGGAGATCCTCCACCCGCGCTGGAAAGGGAAGCTCCTCTACCCCGACCCGCGACGAAGCGGGAGCGCGTCCGGCTGGTATGCGGTCATCAAGGATCGGTTGGGTGAGCCGTTCCTGCTCAAGCTGGCCGCACAAGATCCGATCTGCAAGCATGATGCGGAAGAATGGCTGGCAGAGGGAGAGGGTTCCATTCTGTTAGCAGCTAATGTCGGCCACATCGAGGAGCAAAAGAATAGGGGCGCCCCTGTGGATTGGGTCCCTATGCCGGTGATGATGTTTGCGGGGCCGTGCGCGGTTCTGTTCCGTCATGCGAAACATCCCGAAGAGGGAAAACGGCTGATCGATTTTTTATTGTCGGAGGCCGGTCAGGAGATTATGAGCGGGTACCATATTCCCAACCGCCCCGGGGTGACTATCCGAGAACCGCTCTTTGCGTCTGTGCGTAAGCGACTAGAGGGTTGCCAGCTAGTTACGTTCACGGCCAAGCACGGAAAGGAGTACGAGGCCAATCAGGCCCGGTGTATTGCCCTATTCGTAGAGCAAAATCGGCGGAGCTCGGATACGCCGAGTTGAGAGGGAAGCCATGGGGAACAAATATTCCGCCGTAATCATTCAGACCAGCGTCAAGGAGTGTTTTAGCAAGCAGGATGTGATTGATAATTTCACCCGCACTTGCAGGATCATCCATACCTCATTCCGCCATCCCTATTTCGGCCTTCATATTCCGAATAAACTGTTTGTTTTTGATGCCCACGCGCATAATCACGGCTACTCGCAAAAGGAGATGATTCGGCAAATCGCCATTGAGATTCCGGGGAAAGAAACGCGGGTTGTTGTGGAGACTGCGAAAAGGAATGAAATTTACATCGTTACGTCGGCGTTAGAATACGATTCCAACTTCAAAAAAACGTTTTTTACCTGTTATTTTATCGTGGGTCCAAAAGGCGAGGTTATCTACAAGTATCGAAAGGTCCATACGCATCTGGGCACTGAAAAGACACTGAGCCCTTATGACGTCATGGATCGGTACTATGACTTATACGGGAAAAGCAAGACTATTTTAGAAACCTTTTTCCCGGTAGCGGATACCCCCCTGGGCAAGATCGGAACACTAATCGCACATGATAGAATCTATCCCGAGGCGGCCCGGGCTATGGCGATCAATGGCGTGGAAATTCTCATTCTAGGACCCCAGCCTGAGCCCTCCATCTCCAGCGGACGGTGGGAATCAATAAACCGGGCGAGGGCCCTGGAGAACATGATATATGTGATCGCTCCCAATTATGGGGAATTTTTGTCCGAGGAGCGCGCCCGGCAAAGATGGGCCGGCCACTCGATGATCGTCGACTACAACGGACAGGTCATCGGCTCAGCTCCCTACCCGGGCGAAGGGACATGTCCTGCCGTTATCGATATCGAGGCCTTGCGCGAGCGGAGGGCAGACCCGTTCGACTCGCCGTTAGCGGAGCTCAGGACAGATCTCTACCGTGAGATTTATGGCCAGGAAATCTACGGCAAAAACCGCCACGCGACCTCGGCCCCCGGAGAAACAGCCAAAGAGAGATTGACCTTTTTCCCCGAGGTTTACCAAAAACTAGTGGATAGAAAAACCTACGTCAAGCCAAAGGTCCAGAAACCGTAGGTTTCCGCCACCTCAATCAATACGACGGCGCAAACCTTTGGCAGAGGTGATGATTCCTTATCGGGATCAACGCTGAGCTACGGCTTCTCAAACAGGCAGCCAGCTAAACAGCTCCCCCTCGGGGAAGGGCAAGTTGAGGGTCCATCCGTTGGGATTAAAATACCTCTTGGGGTAGCCTCAGCAGAAGAGGAGAGGGTAGCTAAAATAGAAGGAGCTAAGAAAGAGGGGAACCTGGTCATTTACACCAATACCTCACTTTCTTTTCTTGTGATGGGAGAGGAGAAGGGGATGGCATTTTCACAGGCCAAAAGTAATAACGGGTTGAGGGAGGGAAAAACGGCAGGGGAGAATTTTTGGGTGGTTGACTTGCGCCACTTGGATGGACTAATGAAAAACGAAGAGAGAAGGGATGGTCCGGTGTCAGGTAGGACAGCTATAGAGGTCTGATTGTTAAAGGGAGTGATGGCATGAACGTCCTCGAACCTTGGAAGGAAGCACAAAAGATCTCGTACTCGGACCGCTTGAAGAGGTTTGTCTATCAGCAAGAGGAAGAGTCGTTGGCTGGCTCCTTGCCGCGCGTGCTGGAGCAGTTGCCGATGAAACCTACCGTGATGGGCATCGACAGCCCCCACCAAATGGGGGACCACACCGTGTATGAGATGCTGACGCGGGGCCCGTTTTACTGCATGACCGCGCACTTTACAGGAGTAGCGCCACACTCCCCGGTTCGGGGAGCGCATCGTCACATTGTTCCGCCGGCTCTCTTTTGCACTACCGGCAAGGGCTGGGAATGGAATGACGGGAAGACGTATAATTTTGAGGCTTATGACCTGCTTCTCGTTCCTCCCTACACCATACACCAGCATGGCGGGGACCGGGAGATTGGCTGCGAAATTTACGTGCCCGAAACGGCACGGGTATTTCACTTGCTTGGTTTAATGCGACGGGAGCAATTCAAGCTAAACGAAAAGCCGGCCTTTCCCGAAGGGACGGAGCCGATTTACGACGACGCCGGAAAACTCATCGGCTACAGGATCAAGAAAGGTGTCCTAGGAATCACGAAGGAAATTGAGGTTATATTCGGAGCGGAACCCAGCGCAGACGCCGCCTTCCAGGCGCGCTGCTCGGCCCAGCCGTGGAAAGGGGAGGTGAAAAACAGTTACGATCGATATTTGAGCTTATACCACAGCGAGATCGAGTTTTGCCGCAGCGTGTCCCATGTGGCCCCGGAACGTGAGCAGCCTTGGGAGTGGACGCCGCATGGAAAACTAAAGTGGATGGTTCACCCCGATACGGAGACCGCCACCAAAGATCTGTGGGTTTATTTTCAGGAAATTCCTCCCGGGAGCCGGTCCGGGCAACACCGGCACGCCTCGGAAGAACAGATACTGGTGCTTGAAGGACGAGGGTATGACGTGCACGATGGGGAGCGTTGGGATTGGCGGCAGAGTGATTTGATCTGCATCCCGGCAATGACCACCCATCAACATTTCAACCGGGGTGAAAGCCGCGCGCTCCTTCTCAGCTCCATGCCCAGCGTCTATATGCACCTGGGGCTGGGAGGAATTGAGCAAATCGAGGATGCGCCGGAATACGCGGAAAAGGGCGGGTGAGAATTATGGCAGAGAAGGAGCAAGGCAAGGAACGGCTGCGGCAGGAGGAGATGGACGCGAGGCTCTACTATGACTATGAGGGGATTATCATCAAAGAAAGGCTCGAGCGTGAGCAGATGTACCTGTTGCCCCGGGTGGTTAAGCCGGTAATGTTTGCCAAGAGCGGGCATGCGCTTGGAGACCTGCGGGTATTTGAGAGATATACCGTTGGGCCTCTCGGCTCGCTGACCTGCAGCTTTCTTGAGGTGGAGTCCGGGGGCAGGACGGAGCAGCAGCGGATGATTCCGGCGATTGTCGCCTATATTTTGGAAGGGAGTGGGGAGTCTGTTCAGGACGGGAAGGGCTATCCATTTTCAGCGGAGGATGTGGTGGTGATTCCGCCCTATACCACCCATCACTTTGTGGCAGGTCCGGAGGGTGGTTTTCGCGCCTGGCTGCCCCAGGTGCGGCTGTGGCATTTGCTGGGGCTTTTGTGGCAGGAGCAGTTCCAGTTTCGGAGCGTGCCGGAGGGGACGGAACCGATCCGGGACAGCGCGGGGCAAGTCGTGGGGTTTCGGGTGCCCCAGGGGGTATTGGGATTGAAGCGTGACCTGGAGGTGAGAGTTGGGGCCGATCCAAGGCGGGAGGCATTTTTTAACGCGCGTCGGTCGGCACGGGAGGCGCGGGACGGGACAACAAAGTTCCACTATTTTCTGCGCCGGTTAGCGGAAGAGAACGACATGGAGAAAAGAGCTCCGCGTGTGATCCGTGGAGCGGAGCAGCCCTGGGAAAAAACCCGCCAAGGACAGTTAAAGTTTTACATTAGCTACTGGAGCGAAGTTGCGGCCCGGGCTCTAGATCTTGTAGTTCAAGAGATCGAGCCCGGAGGACACTCGGGAAGGCACCGGCACATCTTTGAGGAGCTGCTTCTCGTGGTTGAGGGTAATGGACACGACATGCAGGAGGACAAGCGGTACGCATGGGAAGCCGGGGATCTGATCTGCGTTCCGCCCATGACAACTCACCAGCACTTCAATGACGGAAAGGAGGCTGCGCGCCTGGTGTCCGTTTGGCCGCGTCAGCTCTTCCATGAGTTTCTCGGAGGCATCGAGCATATCAACGACGCCTCTGGCTGGAGAGAGTAGCGCGAAACTGGGAGACAAAATGCAACCATGGAAAGGAGGATCAACGCAAATGGCTAATTTTACTTCTTCTCGTATCGGATTCGGCCCAATGCAGGTGGATTGGGAGATTCGCGTAGATTTTGGCAAGCTCAGGGCAGAGCGTTTGCAGCGGTCGCGCCAGGCGATGGGCAAGGCGGGGATCGACTATATGGTGTTGGTCAGGGCTGAGAACGCGCGTTATACGACCGGGATAAAGCGTCTTTATTGGCCGACGGTCCGTTTAGGCGGGGGCCCGGTGATAGTGTTACCCCGAGACGGGGAGCCGGCCGTGTTTATAACGGACGTGGATTTTGCCGCAAGTGTTTTACCTTGGCTCAGAAAAGATATGTTTCGGGATGCTTGCGAAATGGACTGGGAAGTTGACGTAGCCCGTTTTTCTCAGGTCATCAAAGAGCTCTTTGGCAGCCGATTAGAAACGGCGACCATAGGCGTTGACCTGTGGTCCCCCGCCATGAATACCGTGCTGCACGAGGCCTTTTCGAAGGCCCGTTTTGTAGACGGTCAGAAGGCTATGATTGAAGCGCGGATGATGAAGACAGCGGAAGAGATTGCCTGCATGAAGATGGGTTACGCTATTTCAGAGGCGGGGATGGCAGCGGCCGTAGCGGCCTTGACGCCTGGGGTTCGTGAATGTGAATTGGTTGGGGTGTGCTTCAACAAGTTCTGGCAATTGGGCTCCGAAACGACCCAGTGTTCGCAGGTTGTGAATTCAGGCCCTGGAACATATCCCTACCGGCGGTTTCATAGTGATCGTATTATCCAGTGGGGCGATTTCGTCAACATGGACTTTGGCGCTTGTTTTAGCGGCTATTTCGGAGATTTTTGTCGCGCGTTTGTTTGTGGCGACAAACCTTCTCCAAAGCAGAAGGAGATACTTAAGAAGGCCTATGATTTGCAGATGGAAGCGTTAAATGCCTTGAGACCGGGAGTTTCACCCTCCCAAATCAACCGCGAATTGGGCCGTAAAAGTTTTGGCCACGGCATTGGCATTGCCGCGTTTGAGGTGCCTCACTTACGCCACACCGACGAGTACATCATTCAACCGGGAATGACGTTTTCTGTCACGACCCCCGTGCCTCTGGGCGATCCGAGTGTAGGAGGAGTGCATCTAGAGGACGAAGTGGTTATGACTGAAACGGGTTGTGACGTGTACTCAACGTTCCCGTATACCGGTGTGAACGCCTAGAGTGTGGGGCCTTATTAAAGGCCGCGACGTCTTAACTGAAGCGATCTAGAGGATGACTGCGCCAGTAGCGAAACGGATGGGCTGGGGCCTCGTCGGCGTCGGCAGGCATGCGGAGCGATTTATAGTCCCTGCCATGGGCAAGTCAGCGTCCGGCCAACTGGTGGGTGTCTTCAGCCGCGATATGGGTCGCGCCCGGCAATTGGCAGAGCGCCTTGGTTGTCCCCTGGCGACCGACTCGATAGATGCCCTGGTGGAGGACGCTCGGATCCATGCCGTTTATGTTTGCTCCCCGAATAATGTCCATAAGGATCAGGTCGTTCGCGCCGCAAAGGCTGGCAAACACGTGCTCTGCGAGAAACCACTCGCCACGAATGCGCGGGACTCTCTCACGATGGTTGAGGCATGCCGCCAGGCAGGCGTAAAGCTCGGGGTCGGATTCCATCTCAGGCACAATCCGGTCCACATGGCGGCGAAAGAGTCGGTTAGGAGCGGGGTGTTGGGGACGATCCAGCTCGCAGAGGTTCAGTACATGCACGTGACCGCCGGGTCGGAGGGAAGAAGACAATCGGTGGCCTGGCGAAGGGATCCGATCATGGCAGGCGGAGGGAGCTTTATGTCGACCGGTGTGCACGCTATCGACTTGCTCCGATTCGTTACGGGAAAAGAGATCACCCAGGTCCTTGCCCTTGCGGACGAAGAGTGGCGCAGCTCCGGGATCGAGCGTCTTATCCAGGTCTCTATGGTGGTCGAGGGAGACACGCTGGCGTCGGCCTCGGCTGGCCCGATGAAGCACCCGTTGAACCATCTCGTTTTATACGGAGCATCCGCGACGCTGCGCTGTACCGGATCTATCGGCAACAACGGTGGTGGTTCCATTGAGATTGTTTCCGATGACGGCACACAGATCAGGAGGTTCGATACATGTGACGTCTATGAGCACGAGCTTGACGCGTTTGCAGATAGTGTCAGGAACGGAACCGAGCCCAGCGCCTCGGGTTATGACGCGCTCCGAGTCGCTCAAATAGCGGAGGGCGTCTACGAGTCTCTCCGGACGGGGAGGGCGGTCCCATTGCCGGCTGATCTTTAAACCACCGGCCAAAATAGAACTATTCAAGACGGCTTTCGAGGAAACTGCCAGGGCCGGAAAACTAAACAAGGTCTCAAAGCATGGGGGCAGATGTGGCGGCAAAATTTAAAGTGGTTACCTTAAGCACGTTCAGCCAATTATTTGAGTTGGAAGCAGACATCTTAGCCAAAGCCGGGGGAGAGTTGACTGCTTTCAAGCCCGGGGGCGAGCAACAACTCATCTCTGTCCTCAGGGACGCGGATGCCATTCTTACTGGCAGGACACAGGTAACCGCCAAAATCATTGATAGCCTGGATAAATGCAAGATAATCGTGCGCTGCGGCATTGGAGTGGACAATATTGACGTTCAGGCTGCAACGCGCAGAAATATTATTGTTTCCAACGTCCCGGATTACTGCGTCGACGAGGTATCGGACCACGCATTGGCCCTGCTCTTCTCTTGGGCCAGACGGATAGCGCAGTCTGATAAATTAGTGAAGAGCGGGAAATGGGGCGTCCAGGAACTTCCCTCTCTCTCCCGATTGAGGGGTCAAAATTTGGGAATCTTGGGCTTCGGGCGAATAGGTCGGGCAGTAGCTGAAAAGGCCCTTCCTTTCGGGCTGAGGATTTTAGTCTGCGATCCTTATCTCTCGGAGCAAATGATGGATCAGAAGAGGTTCAGGCTAGTCGACTTTGATACCCTGGTAAGGGAGGCGGACTATATTACGATTCATGTTCCTCTTACTCCCGACACTAGGGGGATGTTTGGCGAGAAAGAATTCGAGAAGATGAAGCCTTCCGCATTTTTGATCAATGCCGCCCGGGGAGGGATTGTTGACGAGCACGCCCTCGCTAATGCTGTGAGCGCGGGACGAATTGCCGGAGCAGGCCTGGATGCCTTGGTCAAAGAGCCGCCGGAGTCCCATAGTCCTCTTCTCAAAATGGACAATGTGCTCATCACCCCCCACTCCGCATGGTACTCTGAGGAGGCGTTTATTGAACTCCATCGTAAGGCCGCTGAAGAGGCCGCCCGGGTCTTGCGCGGAGAACCGCCCCTTTATTCGGTAACTAGCTGACTCTTTTGTCCGGGAATTAGTGGACAGTGGCTTCATGGAAAACAGGCGGTTTCTCCTAACGGTTTGTCCGCAAAGATTCAGATTAAGGAGGTAGGGTATATGTCATGGGGAAAGTTAGAGCTGGCGCAAATAGTGACGAGGGCAGTTGTTATTCTCTTGTTGAGCTTTGGGCTGGCGGCCGCCAATGACACCTATGCGGCGGCGCCGGCGGATGAGAAGACAAAAGTCGGATTGCTGGAAAAAGCCAAAAAAGAGGGCAAGGTTGTGCTTTATACTGGTCAAACCATCGAGGATCTAAAGGAGATAACGCCTCTATTTGAAAAAAAATATCCGTTTGTGAAAGTCGATATCTTTAGGTCGGGGGCGGCGAAGTTATTTGCCAGGGCCTTGTCCGAGTACAGAGCGGGAAAACATCTGGCAGATATCTTTGGTTCCAGTTTTTGGGCAACGCAACAGTATTTTGAAAAAGGACTGTTAGGAAATTACAAGTCCCCGGAAGGGCAAGCAATCCCCGAATACTGCAAGGACAAGGAGGGATACTGGAGCTGTGACTATATTAACATAGGAGTCATTGCCTACAACACGAAGCTTGTCCCACGAGAGAAGGCGCCAAGGAGTTATCAGGATTTGCTGGACCCTTGGTGGAAGGGCAAGATTGGCCTGGATGACACCGGTTTCAGGTGGTACGGCAGCATGCTAAAAATTATGGGAAAGGAAAAAGGCCAAAATTTCATGCAGCGACTGGCACACCAGAATATCAGTTTTCGCAGGGGACAGAATCTTTTGGCCCAGTTGCTTCAAGCTGGGGAATTTGCCGCAGTTATAAACCTGTACAACAATGACATCGAACAGCTCAAAATGAAGGGGGCCCCGGTCGACTGGGTCGCCCCCCTAGACCAACCCACTGTAATCACCCCTCATGCGATTGCCCTTGCTAAGAACCCCCCTCACCCTAACGCTGCTAGGCTCTATATAGATTTTATTCTCTCCAGGGAGGGTCAGGAGATCCTGAGTAGACTTAATAATGTTCCGGCTAGGTCTGATGTTCCTCCTAACCCCGCGCGTCTAATGCTAGGGGCAGATGGCAAGAGGCTCAAGTTTCTTTCGGTCGACCTTGAGTTTGCCAAGGGGGCAAACGAACTGGCGGACGAGTTTAGAAAGCTATTCATGGGGCAAGAAGTAAAGTAAAGGTGTGGCGTCAAGGTTGTCCGGCCGCCGGATTTTCTGCTAGCATCAGCCCCGGTGGAGTTTCAAGGGCAGAGAAAGGTCTGAGAAAATGTACGGTTGGAGAGGGAGGATAGGTTACATCTCTGCGGGGACCGGAGAGGTGGCGGGACAGGAGTTGTTCCGGGCCGCGCCGAAGGGAGTGGAGACGCTCCACGGGAACCTGTTTTTAAAGGAAGAGGGTCCGACGGAAATTGAAGTCGTTCCTGCCGCTTTAGAAGATATGGCTGAGCGTTTGGCGAAAAGGGCAGAGGTGGACATGCTCGTGGTGGCGGGCTACTTTCTCCCTGCCCTGGCACAGCGCGCGGGCGTGGGAGATCCGCTCTCCTCCGAGACTGAATGGATCAGTCATCTGGAGGGTTTGGCGGGAAGGCCCGTGATTACGGGAATCAGGGCCCAGGTGGAGGCAATGCAGAGCCGGGAGGTAAGACGACCCGTGGTTGTTGTCCCCGGCCCGGCCGACAGCTTCTTAAAACTCCGGGGCTATTTACGGGCAAGCGGCTTCGAAGTAGCGTCCCTGCAGGGCATGGACATCTCCGCTTACGCGGAGCCCTATCTGGTTCCTCTTCATGTCTCCTACCGATTTGCCAAGGAAGCGTTTTTGGATGTCTCTCAGGCAGATGCGCTGCTCCTGCCGGAGAGCAGCTTTCCTTTTGCCGCCAATGTGGCGACCCTGGAGCGAGATTTGGGAGCGCCGGTATTCTTGGATTCCCTTTGCTCTCTCTGGTCCTGTTTGAGGCGGCTCCATATCAGGGATTCGGTTTCAGGCTGGGGAGGTCTGTTCGAGAAAGCGTAGAAGTCGATTGAGGGCGGGTTATGTACGGTTGGCGCGCAAGAATTGGACATATCTCTCCGGGTGCAGGATCGAACTGGGAGCTGCACGCGGCCACGCCTGAAGGCATCAGTTGGATCGAAGGTCGGCTTCTTATGAGCGCCCCCAACCAGGAGGAGTTTGAGAGCGGCTACGAGAACATCGACCGAGTAGCCGTGCAGCTTGCGGAGCGAGCCAAGGTGGACATGATCGTTCTCGGCGGATGGCCGCTTTCGATCGGGGCGCTGGTGCGGAAGGTCAAGCGCAAATACGGCCACGACCGCCAATTGATCGCGCGACTGGAAGGCCTGACCGGGAAACCTGTGACAACGGGCATCACGTGCCAGGTAGAGGCTATGCAACTTCTCGGAGTAAAACGGCTCGTGGTAGTGACCCCTGTGACGCGCGAGGCCAATGATGACCTTCGCCAATTTTTAGAAGATTCCGGTTTCGACGTCGTTGCCATTAGAGGAATGGGCATGAGCCGTAGCATCGACGAGAAGAAAATCCCGCTCTACGCCACCTATCGTTTTGCCCGCGAGGTTTTCCTTGGCTCCGGCGGGGCTGATGCGCTGCTCTTTCCGTCCAGCGGGTTTCCGGCGGCGCCCAACACAGAGAAGCTGGAAAACGACTTGGGGGTCCCCGTGTTTAATAGCTCATTATGCACCCTGTGGGGCTGCATGCGACGCTTGAAGATCCGTGAGCCGATCAGAGGATGGGGCTCTCTTCTGGAGCGCCACTGGCAGGCGTGAGGGATAGAAAGGAGAACTCGAAATGGCCGGACTCCCGCATCTCGAGGTGCTCTACGGGAAGATGGAAGGCACGGACGGAAGATTTACACGTGATCCGACCGGGCTCCTGGCGATAGACGCGGGAATTTTCCATCGCAGGGGGCTGGGCGTCACCTATCGCTACCTGCAAGGCACTGAAGAGCGTTATCGGGAGATCGAGAGGGGCGCGGCCAATATCTCCTTGGTAGTCGGACGGACGTCCCTGCGCCATTTCCTCGCAACCGGGAAAAGCCGGCTGATCGGTTGCTCGATGAATTCTTGTCCGTACCGTTTGGTTGCCAAACCCGGTATTCAGGCTGCCAGGGAGCTGCGCGGAAAATCGCTTGCCTGCCGGGAAAACATCGCGCGCTCCTCGCCGCTGGCCGAGGCCTTGCACGAAAAAGGAGGACTCGAATTGAATCAAGATGTTGACCTCAAGTTGGCTCCCACGGACAAAGACGCGCTCGACCTGCTTTACAACGGTAGGGCTCAGGCGGCTCTGCTGACCCAAATACATGGCCTGGCGGCTGAAGAAAAGGGGTTTTGCAGGATAAGTGATTGGCCTCCCGTTGTGGATGACCCATTGCCGCTGGTGCTGGAAACCACGGAAGAGCAGTTCAGGGAAAAAAGACAGGATCTTGCCGCCTTCGTGGAGGCGTACCGCGAGGGCATTGTCTATCTAAAGGGCCATCGGAGCGAAACTATCGGAATGCTGCGCGGTACTTTTGACCAATCCGAGCTTGTGGCGGAAAAGTTCTATGAGGACTGGGTGTCATGCCTGAGCGATCCGCCTAAGGTTGACATGCGGCAATTGGCAAAACTGGTCGCGGCGGAAGTGCCGAATAGGCTAGGAGGGGCAAAGCAGCTCGCCTCTGAATGGATCGTCCCGGGTGCCCTGAAAGGCTAAAAAAGGAGGAACCTAACATCAATGCTCGGATGGAGAGCCAGAATCGGCCATGTTGCGCCGTCACGGGGCGATACTTTCGTCTATGAGTTTTATCGTATTCTCCCTGAGGGATTCATGCTGTTGAATACGACAGGCACGATTCGCCGGCTGGTTGACGATCATCTTGAGAGACAGCTTGAGCGAATAGAAGAAGCGACCGTTGATCTCGCCGAAACGGGCGCGGAGTTCATCATCATTGGCGGCTCGCCAATATTTACCCGGTTGGGCCATGGCAGTGATCGGGAAATTGCGGCTAAGCTGGAAGCCAAGGTGGGAGTCCCGGTGGCTGCGGGGATGACCTGTGAGGTGGAAGCGCTGAAGCACATGGGGATAAAAAAGGTCGCCGTGGCCACTCCCTATCCAGACGCGTTGACCAAGCGGGTGGGCGATTTCTTGACCGCATCGGGGTTCCAGGTTCTCAAGGCGGAGGGATTGGGCATCGAACTCAACTCGGAGCTGGGCAACCTGCCGGAGCACGCTGCCTACAAAATTGCCAAAGAAGTCTACTTCTCCGTTCCTGAAGCAGACGGGATCTTTCTTCCCTGTAATCGTTGGCCCACATCCAGCAGTATTTTCTTGTTGGAGAAGGAAACGGGCAAACCTGCTCTCAGCAGCACGCTCTGCAATATTTGGTATGCGCTTCATCGTCTCCATATCAGAGAAGAAATCCGGGGCTTTGGGAAGCTGCTGGAATCACTAGGAGATGGAGGCGCTTCATGGAAAAGCTGATCGTCTTTGCCGCTCTGGGTTATCCGGGAACGGCAAACCCTGCTCTTCCCGCCATGCCCGCGACCTGGGAGGAGTTGGTGGAGTCGGCGGTGGCGGCGGGAAAAGCGGGCGCCAGTATCGTCCATTTTCACGGCCCGCATGATAAAGACGGGAAGATCGTTCCCGATCGTTGGGGTCGCCTGGTTGAGGAGATTCGCAAACGCTGCGACGTCTTGATCGACTTTGGCCAGGCCGGGGCGCCTTTGGAGCAGCGCAAGCCTTTGCTTCAACTGGGAACGGGAAAACCGGATTTTTTGGCCGTCTCTCTCACAAACCACGACTACCGCCGGCGCCACCAGGAGCGGGGCGACTATGACGTGTATTACCAGCACCCCCGCCAAGAGCTGGAGGAGTATGCCCGCTGCTGTCTGGAGAACGGGGTTAAGCCTCACTGGGAGATTTGGCACCTGGGTGGATTGTGGAACTTGGAGTACTTAGCGAAACAAGGGCTGGTCGCCAAACCCTATTGGCTGGAGCTGTTGTTCGGGACTCCGGGGGGGAGCTGGTCTCCTCCAACTATCGAGGAGATTAACCATCGCATCAACCATCTCTCGCCGGATTCAGTTTACTCGGTGACGGCGCGCGGTACTGCCGGTCCGATAGGGCAGACGCGGATGCTCACTTTTGTTATCATTAAAGGGGGACATGTGCGGCTGGGAACGCAAGATATCGCTTACTACAGTGAAGGGGTGCCGGCCAAGAGCAATGCCCAGATTGTCGAGCGCATCGTCCGCGTTGCCACCGAGCTTGGCAGAGAGGTGGCTACTCCGGATGATACCCGACGGATTCTCCATCTGCCTCCGGCCCAGGCGAGATAACAAGGAAACGGGCGAGCCAGCAAAAGGAGGACGCGGCAATGAGAGAATTTATTAAATTATGCCTCATTTTCTGCTCGGTGCTTGCTGCCCTTTTACTGACGCCTGATCTTTCTCGGGGCGCCGATCCGAAAGTTATCGAGGGCGCGAAAAAAGAGGGGGAGGTTGTTTGGTATACGGCTACCAATTTGGAGGTAAGCAAGAAGCTCACCGATGAATTTCAAAAGAAGCACCCTTTTGTGAAGCCGGTTCTCTTCCGGTCGAACAACAGCCCTCTGGTCAGCAGGGTCCTTTCTGAGGCGCGCGTGGGCCGACACTTGTGGGACGTTGTGGGGGGAGGCGGAGAGTTGTTTACACCCATCAAGGAGAAAGGACTTTTCACTCCGTACCGCTCGCCTGAAACCAAGATGATGGACAGCGACCTGTATGACAAGAACAGCTACTGGGCTGCCTATACCGTCAGCACCTATGTTTTGGGTTTCAATACCAGGCTGGTGAAAAGGGAGGCTGTGCCGAAGACATACGAGGCGTTGCTCGATCCCAAATGGAAGGGGCGGAAAATCGCAGTGGACACGTCGGCCAGCATGCTTCATGCGCTGGCAACGGTATGGGGAAAAGAGAAGGCGGTTTTCTACTTCAAACAGTTGGCCGCCCAGGAGCCTGCCGCCGAAGCCAGCAACTCATTGAGGGCTCAACTGCTCAATGCCGGGGAATTTCCGCTGGCATTCACTTTAGCCCACGGGACTCAGATTTTCGCCACGAAGGGGGCTCCGGTTGACTGGATCGCGCTGGAACCGGCGCCGATGCGAATCGTTGTCCTGTCGCTGGCGGCGAGGGCGCCTCATCCCAATGCGGGGAAGCTCTTCATTGATTTCGTGCTTTCAAAAGAGGGCCAGGAAACAATGAGAGGATTCAACAGGCCGCCCGTGCGCAACGATGTTGATCCGGACCCACCGAGGCTTATCAGGGGTTACAAACGAGTTACTATGTATCCGGAAATGTTCGACGATCTTGAAGTGAGTCAAAAGATCTATGATGAGATCTATCATTTGCGATGATCAACGGCGGGTGACGGGATACAGCCCAAAAACTCTGCCACCACCTGATTGAAGCGCCGCGGATTATCCCTCGGCACCCCGTGGCCCGCTGCTTCGATTTCGACGGAGCGGCAGTCCCTCAAGTTCTGCAGCGCTCTTTCCGTGGTGCCGACGGTCAGGACATCGCTTTCCTGCCCCCGGATCAACAGCGTAGGGCATCGGATCCCGGCAACATAATTCCAAAGATCTTGCCGCGCCTGCCGGAGGCTTTGCAGCGCAGCCTCAAGGCTGTAGCGCCACTCCCATTTCCCGTCCGTGCGTTGAGCTGCACCGTGTCGTACCTCCTCTCTATGCATCTCGGCGCTCCAGCGGGAGCGCTGAGGCATAGATTGTGAGTAGGCGAGGGCCTCTTCAAATGAGGCGAAGGTGCGGGGGCGCTTGAGGTGGCCTTGGATCATGCGCTCTTGAGCCGCTTCAGGCATCTCGAAGCTGAGATCCACCAGGATCAGTCGCGTTACCCTGTCAGGATGGCTGCCGGCGTAAACAGTAGCGACACGCGAGCCCAACGAAGCGCCCAACAAGGCGAAGGTGGAGAGATGGATCTTATCTGCAAAGATCTGGAGATCGCCGGCGAGAGTGACCGCGTCGTATCCGTGAGCCGGCTTGTCGCTTCCCCCGTGTCCGCGCTGGTCCAGGGCGATCACCCGGTAGGAGGGGAGCAGGCTGGCGGCCAGACGGTCAAAATGATGGGCATTTCCCGATGTCCCATGCAGGCATACCAGTACGCGCTCGCTTTGAATGTTGCCCCAGTCCAGATAGTGGAGCTTGAGACCTTCGCCCTCAGTAAACTTGCTATCGGCTGTTGCTTGCACTCTCTTCAACCTCTCCGTCGGCAACTACATCAAGGCCCTTTCCGCCTCCTCTAATTTTTTCTCACCGGCTTTAATCTGCGCTTCGAGCTCTTCAAAGATCTTGTTATCCCGCAAGAGCTTCTGCCGACTTTCCGCAATCTGTCTCTCCACCTCCTCTGGCGCTGGCCCGCCGATAAGTTTTCTTGCCCGGACACACTCCAGAGAATCCAGTGCCTTTTGGATTACAGCGGCGCCAAGCCCCAGAGGTTTTCCGGTGTACTCTACGGCAGCGCGATCCAGCATCTCTGGGGTAACATCGGCCTCCCCCTTACCTTCTTCAATGGACTGGCGAACGAGAATGGCGACGATCTGATACGCAGTGCGCCAAGGAAGACCTTTCTCCCGGACAATAGCGCCGGCTAGATCAGAGGCCTGAGCCCAAAAGGCGGTCGCCAATTCTCGCATGCGCCCGCTTTTGACCTTCATCGTCGTTATGATTCCAGCCATGGCCCGGACAGAACGAAGCGTCGTCTGAAAGGTGGCCCCCAGCTCTTTGAGCACCCCTATGCCAGAGATGTTCCGGTACTGAATGATCGCCCCAGTCATACGGCCCAGGAGTTTGCTGATATTGTCTGTCACATACATGAGACCATGGGGATTTTTCTTCTGGGCCATGATGCTGCTCGTGCCACAGTACCGATCAGCCAGATCGATCAGGCCAAATTCGTGCGTATACCAAACGAAGATATCTGTGGCGGTGCGGTCGATGTTCGTCATGAGAATGGACATAACCGTGTAGGCTTCAATCCCAAAGTCCAAAAAGGCATAAGAGTCCTTGGTGTTGGTATTGACCGAGGAAAAGCCCATCAGCTCTGCGGTGCGTTTTCTATTCAAGGGGAACTCCGACCCGGTCCCAGCACCGCAGCCCATAGAACTCTCATTGCACCGGGCGAAGGCCTGGGCGAGCCTTTCAAAATCACGCTCCAGCGCCCGAGCGACCGCTACCAGGTAGTGGCCAAAAGTCGTAGTCTGACCGTGCTGGAATCGAGTATAGTGGGGCATGACGGTGTCTACGTGGTTCCTTGCCATCTCTAGGAGGCCGGCGCGGAACTTGAGCACCTCCGTCATCAAAGCCAGATATCCCGAACGGACCAGGAGGCGCCCGGATGTGCTCTGCATATCTCCGCTACTGCGGCCAAGATGAAGCCGACCCCCAATTTCCTCTCCGAGGGTCTCGATTAAAAAGTGCTCTCCCGAGTGCATAGCCCCGCCGGTACGAAGCCGGACCTCCTCAACCCCTTCCCGCTCCATTTCCTTCAGGACCCGAAGCATCGTCACCCCGTCCTGCCGGGGGATGAGTCCCTCCTCGACCAGCATAATCAGGTGCGCCTTATCGATGAGGTGAAACGCGTTGAGGAGGTAACGGTAATCTTCGGGAACCCCCGGTTTGTGGAGCAGGACTGCCTCGTCCGCCTCCTCCATGAGCCTTGCGCCTTTTTTCCTGTAATGTTCTCCTTTTGCTACCTTTGCCATGATCTCCCCCTTTTTTTGTAAAAACTAAACTCTCGCCATGTTCCTAACATATCATCTGTCAATTGCTGTATACTGTCCCCGGAATTCCGTCCAAAGGTAAAGATGCGACCCCCGCGGTGTTCGCTCTCAACGCTTGCCGAGATGCTCGCGCAGGAACACCGCGAGGTCATCCCACCAGTAACCGACATCGTAGAAAAGCTCGTGGCCGCCGCCGCGATTGTGTCGGACCAGTCGGAGAGGCTTGCCATGCACGCGCGTCGCTTCCTCGATCGCGGCAACGCCCCGCAAGATGGGCGGCGCGTCGCTCTGCTCGACCATCACCAGCAGCGGCGCGCTCAACCGACCGGCATCCTTTGCCGCCTCGGCGAGCAGTCCCCGACCGAACGCGGGCGCGAGGAGCGCAACCGCACGCAGGTCCCTGCGCTCCAGCGCCACCATGAAGGAGACGAGGCCTCCCATCGAGAAGCCCGCCAGCGCGACACGGGTGTTATCCACCTCAGGCAGGGTTTTCACGTGGTCAATCGCCTGCAGCACAATCTCGCGATAGGTGTCTTCGTAGCTCATGAAGCCCTTGCCACGGGCGTATTTCTCGCGGATCGGCGCGAACACGAAGTAACCTTCAGCGGCGAGCTTTTCGCACACGCTATCGAGCCGGTATCCGCGTTGGCTAGCGCCCGGCCAGCCCCACCCGTCCACGATGCTGCCGTGGTTGAACACCACCGCGGCGAACGGCCCCTCGCCCTTCGGCGTGCACACCAGCGCCCTGCGCTCATCGGCGCGTTCGCCGAGCTTCACGGGAAAGGAACGCTGTTGCGGCTCGGCCTGGGCCACGAAAAGGATCCCGTCGAGCATAGCCGCGCCCACGAGAGCTGCCAACGTTCTACTTATCGTTGCCTCCTGGGCTATCGCCCAAGTACCGAGAAGGACAAAGAGGCCAATTTTGCCGTTTGCGCCATCCTGGCACCTTAGCGGCTAACTATGAATCTCTTGTTCCGTGTAGTCAACCGTTTCTGAACTTGCGTGGAACGGTGATCTGGAAGTGGTGGAATGGGCGGGGGGATTTCAGAGTAAGCACGCGTTGGAGGTGGCGGCGCTTTTTCGATAGGTGTTTTTGCGGCGCAAACTGGCCAAGCGGCCGCACTGCGCCGAGCCGCGCGGGGGTGGGGCGGTACTTGGTTCGTCGAGGGGAAGGAGTGAAGAAGTGTGGAGCTCAACTGGTGTCAGGGGGAGGCGGGCGAGTGGTGCCGAGGCTGAGCAGCAGATAAGTGACAAAGGTCTGGGAGGACAGCGGAGTGTTCTTTCCCCGGCGCAGGAAGCGAAGCCGAAAGAGTCGCTCAATGATCAGGGCGAGCGCGATCAGTAGCCAGTCGATGAGCAAGCTGTTGGCGTGGTGGTGACGAATGTGTTCCATGCCATGACGGGTCTTGCCGTCATTGAAGCCCTGGTTTTCGATCTCCCAGCGGCTTTTGGCGATGTGGAACATCAGCAATTATGGGGTCAAATTATGGGGTCAGGCCTGATTATGGACTTATTTTCTTTCCCGCCAGTCGAGCCACTCTCGTTTCGGCCTGTTTGTCCCGATCCCGCTCATACATAGCACAAAGACGACTCACCAGTGAAGCATCCCGATGAAGTCGGCCGCCTAACTCCTTGGAAGTAACCCTACTCCATCCCCTTGCTAGATAAACCAACATCGCTCGTGCCCGAACCCACTGCCTTCGCCGCCCCGGTCCGGTCAACTCGCTAGCCTCCACTCCATGCTCCTTCGCCACTGCTTCAAGCAGTCGGCCAAATGGGACCTTAGGTCCTCCTGCCTCAACCTCCCGTCCTTGAGTCCGCTTGTCCACCTGCTCAATAAACCCCTCATCTCCCAAAAAGCGCTAATCGACAACCTCATAGTACTGATCGATATGACCTTGCCCGATCCCTTCTTCCATAAACTTCCGGTAGGCTTGACGCGCCTGTGCTGACGCTCTGCCAAACTGCCCCAATACCCATTTTGTTTCTATCTCTACTGCTGTTCTCTGCCCGAGATAAGCCCGCTGACCGCTCCACGGGTACTTCCACGGATCCTTCGGCCTCTTTAGACGCGCCGGGTTCAAATGAATGTAACGAACCAGCTCAAGTAGATAAGAGTCCCGATCACACAGGATCGCCTTGTACCGACCCTGGAAGAGGTGCCCGACGGTTCTATGGCGCCGGTTATAGTACTGGGTGTAGGTAAACTGTATCCCTTGCATGATCTTGGACAAGGGAATCTTTTGAGTCTCGATGAGCAGGTGGACATGGTTGGACATCAGCACGTAGGCGTAGAGCTTAAAGTTGTATCTCTTTCTGTAATGCTCCAATCTCTCCAGGTAGGTAGCGCGATCCTTATCGTTCCGGAAGATGTCCTGGCGTTGGTTGCCTCGGGCGATGACGTGGTAGAAGGCACCTTCAAACTCAACCCTTGGCTTGCGTGCCATCGAGAGAATCTACGCGATGCCAGAAATAAGTCAATAGTCAGGCCTGACCCTAATTCCGTACAGAGCGGTTCGGCAAAAAGGGATATCCAAATCCGCCAGCATTTTATGGAGCGTTCTTTTGCTCAAGGGACGCGATTCGATTTGAAGCGAGCGCGGTGGCGTGGACAGTGGCGGGTACAAATTCAGGACTACTTGATTGCTGTCGTGCAGGACATTCAGCTGCTCGTTGCTCATGCTTGGCCAAAGCCGAGAGTTATGCTGGCTAAAGCCGTGGATGGAGGAATAAAGCATAGCCAGCCATGGAGAAATTGGTTTTTGTTGCCATGGTCGATTTCATCTGATCACTTCTTCCGGCAATTTGCCTTTGCCGTCTGAGGCTTGTTTAACGCGGACTGATTTGAAGGGTGCTACTTCGACGATGGACAGGGGTTTCGGCAACACCCCGTAAAGATTTGACCCCATTCCCCCTCTTGCGAAGGGTCCGTGTTAACGCGCGGGTTAGGACGTGACTTCCATTGACCCCGCCCAGGGTTTAATCTTCGCCAGCTTAGCGCCCAAAGTCCGTTCCGCGACTTCCGTGTCATGTGCTGCCTGGGCACGCAGCCAGTAGCCGTTAGAAAGGCCGAAGAACCGGCACAGGCGCAA
>JACPSE010000217.1 GCA_016193465.1 Deltaproteobacteria bacterium | reverse complement strand
TCAAGCAATCTGGGCTTTGCTGCGCTTGAAGGAGAGGAAATAGTTTTGGAGTCCATAAGCCCGCCCTCCTCAGACAAACCAGTCCATCTGATAGAGGATCGGATGGTCGGCTGACTGTTTAGACGAAACTCACGGCAATTTGCTTCAATAAAATTGTGAAGGCTGGTGCTTTGGTAGCGCCCCCACTTTGACGGGAGGATCTGGCCTTTGCTTATGCGGCATTTTTAACTTAGGACAATAGCAGATTTCCTAACTACTCGATGGCTTGCAACAAACCGACCACCTCGGGGAGCATCTTTTCCCAATCCTGGCTCCGCGGAGCAAAAGAGAGGCGGCCCTCCGGAGAAAGGCGATAGCGCCCCTTATCGCCCTTGATCAGCTCAAGCAGCCGATCCACCTTGACCGGAGACTCAGGATGGAAGAGGATGGAAACCCTCCCGTCGTGGTAAGTGATCTGCTGCACGAGGTAGTCTTTGAGGACGCGGCGCAGAGACATAACCAGGAAAAGGTTCTCCACCTCAGAACTGTAGGGACCGAAGCGGTCCTGCATCTCCTCTTTTAGACTCCCCAGCTCGTCGAGATCACTGAAGCTCGCCAGGCGCTTGTAAAAGAGAAGTCGCTGATTTGTGTCCGGGATGTAATCCTCGGGAAAATAGGCGGGAATCCCCAGCCGGATCTCCGGCTCGACCTCGGGCCTCACGGCCTCTCCCTTAAGCCCCCGCACGGCCTGCTCCATCATCTGGGTGTAGAGCTCAAAACCGACCGCAGTGATATGGCCGGATTGTTGTTTTCCCAGCAGATTCCCCGCCCCACGGATCTCCAGATCGTGCAGCGCCAGCTTGAAGCCGCCTCCCAGCTCATCCAGCTCCTGAAGCGCCCTCAATCTCCTTTCGGCGTCGCGCGTGATAATCTTCTCCCCGGGGATCAGCAAGTAGGCATAGGCCCGCCGGTGCGAGCGGCCAACCCGGCCCCGCAACTGGTAGAGCTGCGCCAGTCCGAATTTGTCGGCCCGGTTGATGATGATGGTATTGGCATTGGGAAAATCGAGCCCTGACTCGATGATGGCAGAACAGACCAGCATCTGCGTCCGCCCCTCGATGAAATCCAGCATGACCTTTTCTAACTCCCGCGGCCGCATCTGACCGTGGGCAACGGCAATTTTCGCCTCAGGGATCAAGTCCGAAAGCTTCTGGGCCATGCGGGAGATGGTTTCTACCCGATTGTGCAGAAAAAATATCTGGCCCCCGCGCTGGATCTCGCGCAGCACCGCGTCCCGGACCACCCCCTCGTCGTAGCGGGTGACGTAGGTGTGGATCGCCAGCCGATCCAGGGGAGGCGTCTCGATAATGCTCATGTCGCGGATGCTGACCAGCGACATATGCAGGGTGCGCGGGATCGGCGTGGCCGTGAGGCTCATGACATCGACGGTGGCGCGAAGTTTCTTGAGCCTTTCTTTGTGCACCACGCCAAAGCGGTGCTCCTCATCGATCACGACCAGCCCGAGATCTTTAAACTGGACATCCTTCTGGAGCAAGCGGTGCGTCCCGATCAAGATATCCACCGTCCCTCTGGCCAATTCTTGCAGCACCTGCTGGCTCTCCCTGGAGGTCAGAAAACGACTGACCATCTCTATCCGGACCGGGTAGCTGCGAAGACGATGGCGGAAGGTCTGCAAATGCTGCTCAGCCAGCACGGTCGTGGGGGCCAGCACGGCGACCTGCTTTCCGTCCATCACCGCGAGGAAAGCCGCCCGCAAGGCCACCTCTGTCTTACCGTAACCCACATCGCCACAGATTAGCCGGTCCATGGGTTTCTTCTTCTGCATGTCTTTCAGGACATCTTCGATCGCTCGCTCTTGATCCGGCGTCTCCTCAAACTCGAAGGAGGCCTCAAACTCCAGGTAGAGCTGGTCCGGACGCGAAAAGGCGTGCCCCTCGCGCACCTCGCGCGCCGCGTACACCTCGACCAGCTCCTGGGCCATGGCTAGAATCGATTTGCGGGTCTTGGCCTTAACCTTCTCCCAGGAGCTTCCCCCCAGCCGATCCAGGGTCGGCTGCGCGCCGTCGCCGCCGATAAATTTCTGCACCAGGTTGATGCGATCCACTGGCAGATAGAGACGATCTCCCCCCTCATACTCGAGGTGGAGGAATTCCCCCTCGGTCGCCGCCACCTTAAGAAACTTGAGGCCACGGTAGATGCCGATCCCATGGTCCAGATGGACCACATAATCGTCCTGTTTGAGCTCGCTCAGGCTGGTGATGAAGTGGCTGGGCTGCCTCTTCTGGGCGCTCACCCGCTGGCTCCTCTTGGTGCCGAAGATTTCATCCGTGGTGATCAGGACCAGACGCTCCTCCGGCAGGCGAAAGCCCTGGGTCAAGCCTCCGACCAAGACGCAGCGGGAGATCTCATCCCGTGAGAGGAGAAGGGGAAACGGAGTATCGAGCAGGGGAACAGGAACCTCATAGTGGGACAACAACTCTCTTAGCCGAATCGCGTCGCCCCGTGTCGGGCCCACGAAAAAAACCCTCTCTCCCTCCCATTCCTTGAGGTGTTCCACGAGCGGGGCCAGCGAGGGCTCTTTGCCCTGCGGGGAGAGCTCCTGGTGGATGTCGGTGTTGAGGTACGATTTGACGCCAAGAAAAGAATCGGCCGGTTTTCCCCTGGGCGGAATAATATCGAGCGACTCGCTCGCGACCCGGCAAAAGGGGGCTATTTCTTGTCGCCATTCTTTCTCGCTGAGATAGAGACTTTCTACGGGCGGCGCGAAGCGAGTCTCTTCCTTGGTCTTCGCCCCTCTTTCCCAAGTGAGAAGTTCGAAGCGTTCCACCCCTGTTTCCACCTGGGCAGCCTGCTCCAGCCATACCAGCGTTCCCGGGGGCAAATAGGAGAAGAGCGAGCAAAGGCCGGGATAGAAATAGGGAACGAGAAACTCCATCCCGGCAAAGGGAATTCCGGAGCTGACTGATTCGATAAGCGCTTTTTTCTCCCTTCGCCCCAGCTCCAATTCCTCAGCCCTTTTCTCAAGCTCTTTCTCCACCAGCCCTACTCTCTCTCGCCTCAAGGAGAATTCTTTCATGGGCAGGAGCAGCAGCTCCTGATGGCTGCTCTGGGAGCGTTGCGTCGAAGGATCAAACTCTCGGATCGATTCCAGTCTGTCAGCGAAAAACTCAAGCCGTGTCGGCCATGCATAGGCGGGAGGAAAAATATCTACTATCCCTCCCCGCACACTGAAGTCGCCCCGCTCCTCCACCATCGGGACATTTTGAAATCCCCATCCCGCCAAGTGCGCCAGCAGTTCCTCGCGCTGAATCTCCGCGCCCGCCACGAGGTAGCGATAGGAGCGCTTGAAGTCCTCCTTAGGGAGGACCCTCTGCATTAAAGCCGCTGGCGTTGAGATCACAATCGGCGCCTGCCCTTCGACGAGATAGTAAAGACCCTCCAGCCGCGCCGCCACATTGTCCGGATGGGGGGAAAGCTTCTCAAAGGGGAGTATCTCCCATGAAGGGAAAAAATGGAGACGTTTCTCGAGCGGCGAGAGAGCCCTTTCCTCGCCTAGAAAGAATGCCAGATCGAAGAAAAGGTTTTCCGCCTCGCGCGTCGTTGGCGCGATGATGAGAAGGGCTGGACATTTCCTCTGGGCGACCAGAGAAAGCACGTAGGCCGTGGCCCCGCCCCGAAGTCCGGAAACGGTCTTCTCTCCCCCCCACTTCTCTGGGAGAAAGGAAGCGATCTTTTCCCGTAAGCTTGATGAGACCATTAGAAAAAGAGGAAACGCCGAAGCTGGATCTTGGGCATCCGTTCCCTTGCCGCCTCGCTACCAGCTTCCGCCTGTTGGGCCCACTCCTCCATCGCGCTGATTAAACGCGTAACGCGGATTCCCAGATATCTCGGCTGGTAGCTCTCCAGACGAATAACGGCCTGGTGGATCATGCGCACCGGCCCCGTCACGTCGCTAAAATCGCGGAACAGCCTGCACGCGGCGGCCAGTTGAATCAATCCTTCGAGAAAGGGCTTGTGTTCTTCCCCGGCCCGGGAATAAAAATCCTCGAAAGACTGGTGCGATTCGAAAAAACGGCCGGCATTGAACAGACGTATACCCTCTCGCAGCCGAGCATCCATACTAAACACCTCAACCTAAAACTAACAACTTCCCCGCTGCGGCTCAAGGGTGGGCTCTTCGGGGTCTCAAATCTCACGTTTCAAATTGCAAATCTGAAATCTGAGATCTGAAATTTGAGATTCCGAACGGAGCCTGAATGAGTCTTATCAGCTCTCAGCGGGTATCCCCATCCGTTTTCGAAGGAGGGGATAGAAGAGGGCGACCAACGATAAAAGAAGGAGGAGGGCGCTGATGGGACGGCTGACGAAAACCATGGGGTCGCCCTGGGAGAGAACCAATCCCCGGCGAAAGGAGAGCTCGGCCAGGTCCCCGAGCACGAGACCGAGAACCGCTGGGGCCGTGGGGTATTCAAACTTGGCCATGAGATAGCCGATGACACCGAAGATGAACATGACGTAGAGATCATCCACGCTGTTATTGATGCCAAACGCGCCGATCACGCAGAGGAGCATGATCACCGAGGCAAAGACGGAGTAAGGGAGCCGATTGAGCTGAAGGAAAAGCCGAACGCCCCATATGGTAGTGAGGATCATGATGAGATTGGTCAGCAGCGCGGCGATGAAGATTCCATAAACCACGTCGGGTCGCTGCACCAGAAGGAGCGGGCCGGCCTGGAGCCCGTGAATCATAAACGCTCCGAGGAGCATGGCTGTAGTATTCGATCCGGGAATGCCCAGAGCCAGCAAAACCGTCAAGGAGCCTCCTGTGGAGGCATTGTTGGCCGCCTCGGCGGCGATCAGGCCATCCTCGGCTCCTTTGCCAAACTTCTCCGGCCTCTTCGACCAGCGGGAGGCCTCGCCATAAGCCAAAAAAGAAGCGATGGTCGCCCCTGCCCCCGGAAGCGCGCCCACGACAGTCCCCAGGGTGGAAGACCAGCCCAAGATCCCTAGGTGTCTGCGCCACTCGACCCACCGTGGAATCTCCGCACGGAGTCCTCGGTACTCTGCTGAAGCGGTCTTTTCTTTAAAGGGCTGCTCGGCCTCGGCAAAAACCTCGGATGCCGCGAGCAACCCGACCATGGCTATGACAAAACCGATCCCGCCCAAGAGGACCGAGGTTCCAAAGGTAAAGCGCTCGGCCCCGGTAATCCCGTCTGTCCCCACGGTGGCCAAAAAAAGACCGAAGAGACAGGAGAGAAATCCCTTGGTCAAAGATCGGCCCGATAGACTCGACACCACGCTCAACCCCAGGACCATGAGCGCGAAGTATTCGGCCGGACCGAAGGCGAGGGCGAAGGTGGCGACCAGAGGGGTGGCGAACATCATAACGAAAACACTGAAAACTCCCCCCACCGCCGAGGCGATAATGGCAATCCACATGGCCTTGGCCGCGTGTCCCTGCTTGGCCATCGAGTGCCCTTCCACGACCGTGCATACGGCCGAGGGCTCGCCGGGAATGCCGAAAAGGATCGCAGTGATCGAGCCCCCGGTGATCGCGCCGCAGTAGACCGAGACCAGCATGCTAAAGGCCGTGACCGGCTGCATGCCGAAGGTAAAGGGAATACCCAGGACCACAGCCATGGAAGCGCTGATTCCCGGAAGCGCGCCCGCCACGATTCCCCACAGGCTGCCCAGGAGTATGGCCACGAGATTGACCGGCTGGAGCACGGTCGTCAGTGCGGTCCAATAGTGCTCAAGCATGCGAGGCCCTCAGTAGAGCATCCGGCTGAATGTCAGGAAAACGCCGCTTCCGCGGGGAAGGGGGATCTGAATGAATTTGATAAAGAAGAAAAAGAGGCCGATGGTTATCAGCAGAGGCGCTGAACCCAGAAGGCCGACACGCCTCTCCCCTAACCCGAACATGAAGACAAGGATGAACAGTGGAGTCGTGATGACGAATCCGAACCATGGCAGGATGAGCAGGTAAGCCAGAACAATAACCATGGCAGCCAGGCATCGTCTTGCCTCCGCCGAGGTTGGCTGAGCCGCGGTTTTCTGACGAGGATCCCGACGAGCGCTCCCCAGTCCCTGGAGAAAGAGAAAAAGGCTCAGGACTGTAGCGAAGGCAAGTACCCAGAGCGGCCAGAAGCCGCTGCCCACCTCGCCGAAGCGACGAATTTCCCCTAGTTGCCAGGCATAGGGCAGGAGCGCGGCAAAGAAGAGCACGCATAGAGCGCGGAAAACGATCTCACCCCTGCCCATAGAAGCTGACTTTCCTAGAACCCGGCGTCCTTCAGGATCTCCTTGTAGAGACTGACCTCTTCCTCCCAGGCCTTGCGAAATTCATCAAGCGGCAGGTAGCCCTTGCGGATGTGCAGGTAGTTTTCCTGCTCGAACTTTTTATAGCTGGGATCCTCCATCGCCTTTTTTACGGCATCGGCAAGGAGCTTCACGAGATCGGGCGGTGTCCCTTTGCGGACCGCAAAGCCGCGGGTGAGCCCCTTGGTGTGATTGATTCCCTGCTCCACGGTCGTGGGAACGTCGGGAAGCGCCGGATGACGCGACTCGCTGATCATCGCCAGGGCACGGATCTGGCCTGCTTTGATGAGCGGCAGGGTCTCCGCGACCTCTTCCATCGCCCCATGGATATGGCCTCCCAGCATGGCGGCCTTGATCTCGGCTCCGGAGGCGTACGGAACAAAAGTCATCTGGATGCCGGCCAGCTTGGCAAAGCTCAGAGTCTGAATTTCGGACCAGCCCCCGGGGCTCGTTCCCGCAAACTTGAGCTGCCGCGGGTTCTTCTTGCCGTAGTCGATGAGATCCTTGAGATTCTTGAAAGGCGCTTTGCCCCCCACCAGCACGCCCGTAATGTCAAGCTGGTAGCGCGCCACCGGCACGAAGTCCTCCAGGAGATTGGACCTGGCCTTTGGCTTGACGGCATCGATAAAGTGCGAGGTGGTGATGGCGAGGATGGTGTAGCCGTCCGCAGGCTGCTGGGCGACATGGAGCATTCCTTTAGTCGCGCCCCCTCCGGGCATGTTCGTGACGACGATCTTCGCTTTTAAGACCTTCTCCAATGCCGGCACGATGGCCCGGGCTGCGGTATCGCTCCCCCCGCCCACTCCGAAGGGAACAATGATCTCGATGGGCCGCTCGGGGTACGCGGCAGTCAGGCTACCGGGTAGGGCAAAGAAGAAAACAGACAAAAGTAACAGAACCAATCGCTGCATAAAGCCTCCTTTTTCACGACGCCAAACCATCCGTTTTTCATCTCATCAACTCATACTGCCTTAGGACTTTCCCTGTCAAGCACAGGCCGGGCTCCATTGCTAAAAGCGGCGCTACCTCCCTGCCTGCTCGATCGAGTTCCGAACGAGCGCGGCGTATCGATAGACCACGTGGGCGAACTTGCCGTAAGGCGCGGTGAGAAACAGGCCCGCGACGACGCCCAGGTGAACGACCAGCAGTGTCCCCATGGCCGGCGACTCCCGCAGAGCGAGCAACAGCATGCCGGTAGCGCTGGTTAGAAACAGCAGCATCAGGAATGCGACGTCCATGTTCAGCATCCGCTTATCCGCCGGCCCGCGGTCGCTCCGCCACTTGAGGTAAAGCAATCCGCTCGTGCCGATCAGCAGTCCGATCCCGCCCAGCGTGCCCAGCACCACGGGCCAGCTCAGCAGCGGATAGGGCGCCACCCAACCTAGGAAATGGTCGTAGAGCGCAGCGATCGTTGTTGAGGCGAAGTCCAGCAGGAAGCCGTAGAAGACGAGGTGGTGGAGCCAGCGCCGGCCATGCGCGAAGGCGGCGGCCGGATAGTTGCAGCCGACTCCGCCGCCCTTCAGGTAGCTGAGGCCAAAGGCATCCTGCGTAGCCCGCCAGAACGCGCCAAAGTCGACTACATCGGTGAGGTTGCTGCGAGTATCGCGCCAGAATCGGAAGCCGCCGACAAGCAAAACCGCCAGACCGTATAGCGCGATGGTCAAGAACGGCACGGTCATCACCAGGTACGGGACCACTCGATAGAAGGAACCTACCCCCATGTGCGTCCCGAACAAGACCGCCGGTCCTTGGAATATCAGAACAAACAGCAGGATGATCCCAAGAGCAGCCCCCGTAAGGAGGCTGACCGCTCGCCCATTCCGCTTAAACAGGCTCGAGAGGATGGCTGGCCAACTGTAGTCCTGGTAGGTATCGGCCCTGAGCTCGGCAAAGAGCTTCGGGACGTTGACTGCGAATTCGTGCGGCGGCGCGTACTGGCAAGCGTAGTAGCAGTCGCGACAGTCGAAGCAGAGGTTGGCGAGATAGGTGAGGTCGCCCTTGGTAAAGACCCTGCGCAGCTCCATCGCCGGAAACACTGCGCAGTAGCCCTCGCAGTAGCGGCAGGCATTGCAGATCATCATCTGCCGCTCGGCCTCTTTGAGAAGCTCAGCCGAGGGCATGGCGCGCCGCCTCCCGCCCGGCGATCCGGCCGAAAACCGAACCGATCGTCAATCCGAAGCCCGCCAGATATCCCCTCCGGAGGATGTTCCCGGCCATGACTTCCCCCGCTGCAAAGATGTTCTTGGCCGGGCGCTCATCCTGCATGATCACTTGCGCCCGTTCGTTAACCGTGACTCCAAGGTAGGTAAAGGTGATACCCGGACGCAGTGGGTATCCACAGAATGGCGGCGTGTCGATCGGCAGCGCCCAGTGACTCTTCGGAGGATCGAGGCCTTCGGTTCGACAGTCGTCGAGACTACCGGCGTTGAACGTGCCTGGCCGTACCGACCGATTGAATTCGTCGATGGTTGCCGCGAGCGCAGCCGGTTCCAGTCCTAGAGCCGTGGCCAGCTCGGCGATGGATCGTGCCTCAATTGGGGGGTAGACGGAGGGCATGAATTGCCCCATCGCCTTGGAATCGATGATGGAGTAGGCGATCTGACCCGGCTGTCGCGCGATGAGCGCGCCCCAAGTCGCGTAGCGCTTGGGCCAGAGGTCTTCTCCCTCATCGTAGAAGCGTCTGGCGTCTTGATTGACGACGATCCCGAAAGGAACGCAGTCCAACCGGGTGACGATACCGCCATCGAATTTTGGAGCCCGGGCGTCGACAGCAACGGCGTGGCATCCTTGCGGATCGCCGACCGGCTTGGCGCCGTGTTCAAGCAGCTCCTGCAGCATGCGTCCCTGGTTGTACTTTGTCCCGCGAATGATGAAGTTCTCGGCAGCATCCCCCCAGTACTCTTTCAGCCACGGGATGTTGGCCTCGAACCCACCCGACGCGATTACCACGGACTTGGCTCTGACTTCGTGTGTCTCTCCACCGCGCCGGACAACGGCCAAGAGGAACTCGCCATCACGGATCTTCAGCTCGCGGGCCTCCGTTTCGTACGCGACTAGAACGCCGAGCTTGCGAGCGGTATCGTAGTAGGCGTTCATCATCGCCTTGCCGCCGCCCAGCATAAAGAGATTGGTCCGCGTCAGGTGCAGCGTACCCTGCAGGGGTGGCTGCCAGCGGACACCGTTCGTCGAGATCCAGCCCGCCAGGTTGGCCGACTCACGGATCGTCAGCCGGGCGAGTTGCTCGTTTGTCTCGCCGCCCGTCACTCGCGCCAGGTCGTCCCAGAACTCCTCCTCGCTGTAGGGCCCCGTCAGGTACTCGGTGGCCCGCGCGTGCATGTGGCGGATGTCGCGGGTATGACGGCTATTGCCGCCACGGAAGGCCTCCGGAGCGCTCTCGAGTAGAATAACCTTCGCGCCACCGCGTCGCGCGGTAACCGCTGCGCAAAGGGCCGCGTTTCCACCCCCGATGACCAGGACATCGCAGCTCTGGATTAGATCTGCCATCATGACGCTGTTTTACTTGTCGACGCAGCGCAGCCGCGGCACTGGGATAAGGGGCATTCTTGGTCACCCCAAAAATAGCAAAGACTCGAGGGAAGCGTGCCTTATTCTCCTATGCCTGAAGGGTAACCTCCGATAAGAGGGTATCCGGGTCACCATACTGCGCGGCCAGCTTTCTAGTCTCGGGATCGTCCAGAAAGGTGAAGTGTCCCTCGTCATACAGCTTTTCCCCGTCAATGTAGACGGTCGCTCCTTCACCAAGAAAGCAAGACAGGTGTGTCATGAACGGGTAATCGTGCTCTCGGGTTGTCGGCGCCCCAAGATGGCAATGCACCATTCTCGAGCTGTTGTGGGGACCTTCGACCCATGCCTCCGGAAAGCGTTCCCGAGATTCGTATACGCGTGCCTTGGGACTGATACCAGCATGAAATCCGCACACGCTCCACACATCGTCCCCCACCTGAGGGGCGAGGGACTCGTAGAACCGCCGAAGCCGCTTCGCCTCCAGCCCTCCCTCAAAACGCACCATCCGGTTGTTTTCCACGAAAACCTTGACCGGCTTGTCGAAGCGCGTAAGCGGCACGCCAACATATTTGGCCTGCATTGGAAGCGTGTGCTCGAGAACGAACACCCCGTTAGCTTCTTTGGAAGACACGGGATTATGACAGCCCTGAGGAAATGGGCGGTTATTGCCTTCACCACGGCGCTCCCCGTATCGTTTTATCCCACTGCCAGGGGTCGGCACGTCACCGATCTTTCCCAGTACGTCCGTGCCGTTAGGATGCGTAATCCGCCAGGTGGTCGCTCCATCCATGCGTTTGCCAACCCGCTTGATAATTTCATCGCTCAACTGAAACGGGAAGCGGGCCCGCTCACTGCTGAGCTGCTGCGCTGTCGTGGCCATATTGCGGACCCAGCGGATTCCCTTCTTGAACATCGCCTCACGGATTGCCTTCTGCGGCCGCATGATGCGCTTCGTATTACTGATAACGACCTCCGCCGTGCTGCCAATACGTCCCAATGGCAATATCAGCGACTGTTTTTCCCGAGCAAAGTCCAACTCAGACGGTGATTCCATGATGCGGCCGGGGACCACGCAATTCACGGTAATGTTATAGCGCGCCAAGTAGTTAGCCAGCGTATATGTCATGCCGACAAGCCCTTCCTTATGACGCCGCATAACCACATCTATGAATCTCATCTAAAAAGTCCAGGGCCACCATGAGTCCGTTTTTTGCCACCGAGGCAGAAAAGACGATTCTCCCATAGCCCTGCTTGGCCATGTAGGGAAAGGCGGCGTAAGCGCAAAACATGGGACCACTCATATTGAACTCTACCAACCTGTTCCAGATACGATATCGCTCTGATCTGGGCAGGCTCCTCATCTCATCTGGAATGTCGTGTCCCCCAGAGCACACAGCCAAAATGTCAAGCCCTCCAAACTGCTGCACCGTCTGCTCTACCAACGATTCAGCCTGAGCAAATTGGGTGAGATCAGCAGAGGCGGCGATAGCCTTGCCGCCGGACTGCCGGATTCGCTCCACGATCTCTTCGGCCTTCTTCTCGTTGCGGTTGTAATGAACGACTACTGCCGTACCCTCACCAGCCAGTCGAAGAGCCACGGCCTTCCCTAATCCGCCGCTGCCCCCTGTAACTATCGCCACGCGCTGATCAATTTTTTTGCTCATTTTCCACATAACAATGTGGTTAATCATCGCTCTTCATCCCCTAGCACAAGACCGCAACGGGACGAATTGGCGAGGCCGTTCCTCCCTTTATTCGGAGCGGCAAGGCGACAAAAACGAATTCGTAGACGCGATCTCGTGCAACCTCTTCCAGATACATATTCTCCATAATCTGTATCCCGACCTTGTTTAGAAAAAGCGTATGCACCGCATGTTTCGTCTGATCCACCTTTTCATAGCTGGTCGTATCTGCGCCCGTGAAGGCGATCTTTCGCTCGGCCAGCCACTCTGCGGCTGAGAGCCCCACTCCCGGAATAACGTCGACAGGAGCATTGTATCGCTGCGGATCTTCCGCCCACCAATGCATCCAGCCTGTGCGAACGAGAACGACATCGCCTTCGCTTACTTGAACATTTTCAACTTGCTCTGCGGCACGGAAATCGTCGGGAGTCGCCACATCCTTCGGCCCAAGAAAATCAACGCCCCTTACGCGTGGTATGTCCAGCAGAATCCCGCGCCGCAGGATAGGCGGTGTTTCGTCGATGGCCCCGATCAATACTCCACTCCCGTAACTCTCGTGCTCAAAAATAGCCTCCGGATGCCCGTATACCCGGCCGCCATCGGCTATATGATTAAAGGCGTCGATGTGCGTGCCCGTATGCCCGCCCATTGAAAAAAGGCAGGCCGCGCTACTGTGACGGCGAGGATCAGGAGCGTCCCTATGAGCACGAATCAGCGAAAAAGAAAAAGGAGGTACGGTCATGCGGCGAGGCACCCCAACGTAAAATTCCACGCTTAGATCGTAAATCCTCGCCTGGGTGATAGCCTGCTCAACCTCTTTGCGTAACGCCATCGCTATCTCCTTATTGCTCGTTTTGCGCCGGAAGGCGTCACGACCTCCACCAATTCGAATATGTTTCGTGCCTTACTCTGCCATCGCGCCGCCATGTATTTGGTGCGCTCGCTATGAGCAGCATGCTCCCACTCCTGGCTGTCAGGGATGTCCGCCCTTTCCAATTCATAGATCGCCATGTGCCTGGGAGAACTGCCATCGCGTGACACGTAGCGAAGCGCACGGATAACCCCCGGGACAGTAAGCAAATCGGGCATATGCTCCTCTCCCATCCACTTCGCATAATCCTCCTCGTTATTCGGATCCACATCTTTAATGGTGACCAGCAGATACTTGGCATCAGCAGCCATCTCTCTTCTCCTTTCGTTTTTTCAGGCCCTGCTCAAAGACAAATCGCTAGCGGACGGATTGGCGAGCCTGTCCCGCCACGGATCTTGATCGGCAAGGCGACAAAAATGAATTCATACCCGGCATGGAGAGCCAGCTCTTCGAGATATAGATTTTCCATAATCGGAATCCCGTATTCGGGCAACAGCACTACATGGACTCGCTTCTGGCCGGGCTTCGCGAAGGTTGCTCTGGTTTATACCCACCACTTCATTAGTCGCTCACTGGAAAATGATGATTTTCGAGCAATTCATATGCCATTTTGACGTCCATTTCAATTGTGTTTTTGAATTCTGAAAGCACACTCAGAAACCCATGAAAAAATTGCCAAGGCTTTGCTTCTGCGGCGGGCGCACAAGCAGGATCAAGAAGGCCGAAACAACAAGGGCGGTCGCGAAAAGAAAAAAAGAGGCAAAATAGCCCTTTGTCAGGTCAAAGAGGAAGCCAAAGAAGGGAGGTCCCACAGCCGCGAAGGCGTGGGTGAAAAGCAGGCCCAAGCCGCGGACTTTACCGAGGGATATACGCCCGAAGTAGTTGGCCCAGATGACTTCCTGGAGCACTTGGACACCACCCAGTCCAATTCCATACAGAAAAAAGCCCACATAGATAGGACCAAGCCGGGTGGTTGTGATAGCGAGCAACAGTCCCAGGGCTTGGACCAAGAACTTCATCATTACTGCCTTGCGGATGTCAACCCGCTCGCTGATGAAGCCCCAAAATAGGATTGAGCCGAGCTGCGTAAAAGCGATAATGCTCATGACGGTAGCCGCTGCCAATGCGCTATAGCCGATGTCGGTCACGTAGGCAAAGATATGGAGGTTCAAGCCGGCGACCCCCACGTTGGCTATGCCGAAGGTGATGACAATAAGCCAGAAGGCCCGAGTGCGCAGAAGCTCCGCCTGGCTCCATGGGACATCGGCTGCCAGCGCCTGGCGCTGCGCTGCGGAGAGTTTCATCTCCCTGCCAGAGGGGAGAGCACTGGATGGGCCTTGAGCACCGTCAGGGTGGAGGCCCATGTCCTCCGGCGAGCGCCGCATAAAGACAATCGCAGGCACAACGACCAATAGCAGGGTAAGGATGCCGAAAACCGTCCAGGTTTGGCGCCAGCCCAGCCACACAAAGAGAGAAGCCGCAAGTAGAGGGATACTCACTTTGGCAAGCCCTTGGCCCAGGTTGGCAATGGCGATGGCTCGCCCTCGCTTGCGGATGAACCAGCGAGAGATCGCCACATGGACAACCATGTAGCCCATGAAGGCTACCCCTATGGTTACGAGAAGCCACCGCAGCAGCAGAAACTGCCAGAACTCTTGAGCCTGCCCCAGGAGGATAAAGCCTGCTCCTGATGCCAAGGCCCCTATCGCCATCAGCCATCGTCCGCTATACCGATCCAGCAGGGGACCAACGACTGGGGACATGATTGCAGTGATGAGCAGTTCTCCTGTGCGCAGGAGGGAGAATATCCCCCTGGAGACACCCAAATCCTCCGAGAGCGGTTTGAGGAAAACGCTCAGCGTGCTTGAGAGAGAAAAAGCGCAAGCCACATGGGAAAAAAATCCTGTCCCGACGATATACCAGCCGTAGAAAAAGGCTGGCTTTCTGTAACCCTGAGCTGGCACGCGCGCAAAACCCAACTTCACCTCGCCATCTTCCTGGAAGATTCTCTAATTATCAGGGATTCACCGGGATGTAAAAGAGAGAGCTTGTCGGCTCTGTGTATCTGGGGAAGAAGCGGTAGGAATCAGTCTGCTTTCGGCACGTTCATGCCGCGCTGGACTGCGGGGCGGGCGCTGATCGTATCAAGCCAGCGCTTCACGTTCACCCAAGCGCTTGTTCGTCACTCCGTAAAGCCTGGCCACTTCTTTCTTAAACCGCTCCACTCCAGTGGAAAAGGTTCATCTGAGAACCCGAAGGGCGGCGGAAATGTTCTGTCGAAAGCTGCGGCCTTCGCTCCTGAATTCGCGCCTTTTTGCAGGCCAGGCGAAATAGCTCGGCCATCTGCTCGGCAAAAATTCCCTCGCCTCTCATCCGGCTATTAAAATTGGGGTCGTTGAGTTTTCCGCCGCGGATGGCGCGAATACGGTTTAGGACCTTCCGCTTTTTTTCGGGATAGTGCTGTTCCAGCCAGCTTCTGAAAAGCGACTTGACCCCATGCGGAAGGCGCAGGGGTGTGTAACCGCCAAAGCCCGCGCCAGCGCGGGCCGCCGCACTGACGATGGCGGGAGCTTCCAAATCGGTCAGAGCCGGGATCATGGGCGCCAGGAGAAACCCCACAGGGATTCCCGCTTGGGAGAGGGCCGTTATGGCCGCCAGCCGCCGAGCGGGCCGTGAGGCGCGCGGCTCCATAAGGCCTGAGAATTTTGGGTCTAAAGTGGTGAGGGAGATAATGACCGTAGCGCACTGATAGCGCGCCAATTCGGATAGAAGATCCATATCGCGCGTGACTAAAAAGTTCTTGGTCACGATCGCCACCGGATTGCGAAACTCCAGTAAGACTTCCAGGCAGCGGCGCGTCAGTTCCAGCCTCTTCTCCGCTGGCTGATAGCAATCCGTGACCCCGCTCATCGCCAGGACCTGCGGTTTCCACCTCGGGCTCGACAACTCTTTGCGCAGAAGCTCCGGGGCTTTTTCTTTCACCATGATCTTAGTTTCAAAATCCAATCCCGCCGAGAAGCCCAAATACTCATGGGTGGGGCGCGCGTAGCAATAGACGCACCCATGTTCGCACCCCCGATAGGGATTGATGCTGGCATCAAAGCCGACATCGGGACTATCGTTATAAGCGATGATAGTTTTCGAAGAATCGGAAAGGAATTGCGTTGCCGGAGAGGAAATTTCGTCCGCGTCGTCCGCCTCAGGAACGAGCTCCACAGCCTCAAATCGATTTTTAGGATTAAACGCGGAGCCGCGGCCACGAAGCGGAGACGGCGCTTTCATGGAATTTTACCCGGCGGCCGGCGCTGTTTCCGCGGGAGCGGCCGGCGGTGCGGGTGCGGCGGGCTCGGCCGCTTGGGCGGCTTGAGCCGTCTTGGCCTCGTGCGCCAAATGGCGCGTGAGCCGCTTCAGCAGCTTGATTTTTTTATGAACCCTTTTGAGTTTCTTGCGATCGCGGGACGAGGTCAAAAGTTCAGCCTTCTGTTTCTTCAACTCGCGAATATCGTGCTTGACCAAATGGATCGCGTTGGTGTCTTTGGTCGACGCGTCATAGGAAATGCCCTTGGCCTTGGCAACGGCCTTGATCAACTCCTCCTTGTGCATTCCCCCGACGCCCTCAAGATCGGTCTCCTGCTTCGCCAGATCCTTCAGCTTTGGTAAAGTCATCCTTCTAAGCTCTTTTAGCTCCATGGTCTTACCTCTCCCTTTGACATTTTCTACCTACTGGTATCATACTTTTCGGCAAAAACAATATGGCACGACCCAAGCCAAAAAAGGGCGAACCCCCGGGCGACAAGGCCAGAGTGGGAAAGATCATCGACAAGCTCAATCGCGCTCACCCCGACGCCAAACTCGACCTCGACTTTTCGAGCCCTTTGGAACTCCTGGTGGCCCTGATCCTGGCGGCACAGGCCCGGGATGATTTGGTGAATCAGGTCACGCCCACGCTTTTCGATAAGTATCGCACTGCCGAAGACTACGCCGCCGCGCCGCCGGGGCAGATCGAGAAAGACGTCCACAGGATCAATTTCTACCGCAACAAGAGCCGGCTGATCAAAAACTGCTGCCAGGAACTCGTGCGGAGCTTCAACGGCGAGGTGCCGAGAAACTTGGAAGAGCTTTTAACCCTTCCCGGCGTGGGAAGAAAAACGGGCAACATCATTCTTGGCAATGCCTTCGGCCAGCAGGCGATCGGCGTCGACACGCACGTCATGCGCCTTTCCCAGCGGCTGGGGTTCACGAAGAACACGAACCCGGACAAGATCGAGTTTGATCTAACGGCTATAGTCCCTGAGAAACAGCGGGTCCGCTTCTGCCATCTGCTCCAATACCACGGCCGCCGGGTCTGCTTCGCCAAAAAACCCCGTTGCCCGGAGTGCAGCGTTCGATCCCTTTGCCCATATCCCGACAAGACCACAGTGTAGACAAGAGGTCAGCAGTATCGCCTTGACTCATATATTAGTATGAAGTATTGTCATACCAGGAGGCAAAGCATGGGCAGGTCTAAGGTTGCGATCTCCTTGGATGAATCCACTCTCGATCGCCTGGATAAACTGGTCAAGAAGCAAGTGTTTCCGAGTCGTAGTCAGGCCGTGCAGGAAGCGGTAGAGGAAAAACTTGCTCGCCTTGAACGGAGTCGCTTGGCCCGAGAGTGTGCCAAGCTCGATCCAGCGTTCGAAAAGGCGCTGGCCGAAGAAGGGCTTTCTGAGGATCTATCAGAATGGCCCGAATATTGAGGGGAGAGATCCGCTGGGCCGATCTAAATCCGGTTAGAGGACGAGAACAAGCCGGAGAACGGCCGGTACTGATACTCAGCCATGAAGTATTTAATGAACGCTCCGGCACTGTCATTGCCGTTGCCCTCACCAGTCAAGCCCAACGCGCGGGTTTCCCTTTGACTCTTGAGCTTCAAGCGAGAGGCCTTCCGAAGAAATCTTGGGTAAAGATTAGCCAGATCCGAACGCTATCAGTCGAAAGGATCGGGAAGGTGATCGGGCGGGCATCTCCCGAAGAGCTGGCCCAGGTTATCGAGGGTTTGAACGAGATTATCGGAAGCT
>JACPSE010000216.1 GCA_016193465.1 Deltaproteobacteria bacterium | reverse complement strand
GCCAAAAACCTGGCTGATCTCAAAGAGGGGCAGGAAGTGGGCTATGATCTCGGATGGACTTCGAAAGGACTTAGGGTAACGAAGATAAAGGTCTATTAGTCCTCGTTTCACTCGGAATCTCAGATTTCAGATCTCAGACTACTCCCAACTCAAATTCAGCTTCCAATTTGAGATTTGCCATTTGCAATCCCGAAGGGCTTAGAAGGGCAGGGAGGTCAAGGCCAGAATCTGCCTTCCTAAAATCTCTCCGACGAAGACGCCCAGCAAAGCAATATAGAAGAGTCCCGTGGCCGCCATAGTATGGGGTATTTTCAATGTGCGCCATATCATGGCGGAGATTATCAGGGGAGCGATCTGACCGATCAATAGCCGGGCCCACAAAAGGACGTGATGTTCTTCCCAAAGCTGTTGGAGTCTCAGGATTGTCTTTGGGTTGCCGAGCACATAGAGAAGTAGCGGAAATATGAGAAAAGAGAGTATCTGCATGAGCAGGGAGAGGAGGAAAAACCTATAAATACGGATAAAGGGATCTATGCTCTGGCCCGTATCAATGAGATACCAGTGGCCGATCAACATCCCAACTGTCACGCCTCCCAAGAGCAGGGCTGATAAAAAAAAGCTGAGTGGATACAGAAGGGCCTCCAACGACCAGAGCGGGGCTTGGTAAAAGGCGTGACTGCTTAGCGCGAGTCCTGTGAGACCAGTAAATAGAGACAAGGAGAAGGTACGGGCCCTGAAAAGGGCGCGTTCGCCCCAAAGGGAATAGAGGTAGAGGGCAAAGAAGCAAAGAAAGACAAAATAAAAGAGGATTTCTACTGCCGCCCCGAACCTTGCTCCATTAGGTAGAGATTGGAGGTAAATATCGGCGTTGCCTAAGAAGCCCAGCACGCCGGCAACAAACAGGACGCCCGCTGTTGACTTGTAAAATCCTCTTTCCAATTCATGGAATGGGGCGGCTGCAATGGCGAATAGGCCTCCCAAGGCGACCTGGTAAAAGAGGAGCAGAAAACTGGCCGGAAATCCCCCCATGGATACCCAACCCTACGGTAGGGTGCGCGGCTTTTCTCCTAGGTGGAGGCAGACCGCGCCACGCAAAAATTTCTCCATCTTTACTTCTTGGAAACCCGTCTCCCGGATCAGTTCTGCGATGCTCTCGGGCGGGTCAAATGTCTTCACGGAGTGGGAGAGGTACTGGTAGGCCTTCCGGTCTTGCGCCAGAAGCGCGCCAATCCATGGAACCGCACGGTAAAAGTAAAACGAATAAAAAAAAGAGAAAGGGAACCGGCGAGGGGGAAACATATCCAGGGAAACGAGCTTTCCGCCCGGCCTTAGGAGACGATAGGCGTTATGAAAGAAGAGCTTGAGGTCGCCGATATTACGCAGCACAAAAGCTGTCATGACGGCGTCAAAAGCATCGCTCTTTAACGGCGGCGCCAGCGCGCTGCCGAGGATGAAAAATATCCTGTCACCGGAAGGGACGCGCTGTTTTTTTTTCATGGCTAGCTGAAGCATCGGCAGTGAAAAATCCAAGCCGACGATCCTTGCTCCCGTTAGCTGGTTTGCCGCTGTCAGAGCAAGGTCGCCAGTCCCGCTCCCGAGATCCAAGACCAGCGGTGATGGATCGCTAAGGGCCAAGGCTTGGATCGCCTTTTTTCTCCACAAGGTGTCGAAATGGAAACTGATAACGCGATTAAGAAAATCGTAACGCGCTGCGATGCGATCGAATATGGTTTGCACCTGTTGACGCTTGTGCTCGTAGGCAAGGGGCATTTCGCTGATTACAGGGCTAATCCGGTGAGGCGAATGGAGAGATGCCTGCTGCCAAAGCCCATCAGAATAGCTAAAAGTCTCTTTCGATTATAAGCTGCACCAGCGTCTTTAACCCATTGCGGTACAGCGAGGGAGGAATCTCTTTGATTACTTTGTCTGCCCGCTCCGCATAGTCCTTGGAAGAACTCTTAGCCTGCTGGACGGCTCTCCCCTGGCCAATGGCGTCGATAGCTTGCCGGATCTTTTCATTGGTCGGATGGCTGCACTCGAATGCCTCTGTCACTGCTTTCTGTCTCTCGTGAAGGGCAAAAATGATAGGCAGAGAAGGATTACCATCCCGGAGGTCCATGCCTGTGGGTTTGCCCAGGATCTCCTTGTGCCCCACCACATCCAGCACATCATCGATCATCTGAAAGGCAATCCCCAGGTTCATGCCGTACCGGTCCATTTTTTCAACCATGGAGGGGCTCGCCCCGGCCAGATAAGCGCCCACTCTGGCGCCGGTTTGAAACAATGAGGCGGTTTTGCGTTTGACGATCTCCAGGTAATCTTCGAATGTAACATCGGTGTTCCTGTTGAAAAAGCCCTGGAGCATCTCTCCCTCAGTAAGCCGCGCGCAGGCATCCGCGGTCCACTGAACCACAGTATCATCGAATTTTCCCGCGAACTCGAAGGCTTTGATAAAGAGGAAATCCCCCGTTACCAGCGTGGCCTTTAGGCCGAACTTCTTGTAGGCCGATTCCTTGCCGCGCCGAACTTCCGCGCCGTCAATAATGTCGTCGTGGAGGAGAGTCGCTGTGTGGATAAGCTCGATCGCCGTGGCAATATCCACAATGTCCTCTACCTCTTTCCCTCCGAAGTTCCTGAAGGCAAGCAGGGTGACCACGGGTCGTATGCGTTTTCCGCCGCCGTGGATCAGGTGAGAGGCGATCTCGGTCAGGGTGTGTTCTGACGAACGGATAGCGCGCGTCAGGTTTTGCTCCACCAGTTCCAGCTCCTCGGCGACAGAGCTGAAGGGGTCGATAGCTCCGCTGAAGGGAGGCGCCTTTCTCGCAGGCCCCGCTACCAAACGGGGGCTTGACGTTTTCCTTTTCTTTTCCTGAAACAGAAGGGACTCCGTGGATAGTGCCAGATAACGGCAAAATGGCACAGATCATGGGGGAGGTCAAGCAGAAGCGCCCCGGTTGAAGGGGGGCGTGGGCGCTGTGCTGGCAACTATAAAAAAACGCCTCCATTCTTGACAACGCAAAGCTTCCGTTAATAATAGAGCAGACCCGGGTATAAAACGCATCCCTTGAGTGACGGAAAGGGACAGAAGGGGAGGAAAATATGGAGCTATGGTTATTCTTGTTGCGGTGGATCCATTTTCTTGCAGGTATCACCTGGATCGGCATTCTCTACTACTTTAACTTTGTTCAGACTCCGTTTTTCGCGGAGACCGAACCCGCCGTACGGAGCGCGGCGATCCAGAAGCTGGTCCCTCGCGCCCTCTGGTGGTTTCGCTGGGGCGCTATGTTCACTTTTCTTGCCGGTCTTCTCATTTACCTCCATAAGCTTGCCCAAGCGGGGGTCGCTGGTTTTTATAGCACCTCTTATGGTTGGGCGATCACGGTGGGTGGACTTTTGGGGACCGTCATGTTTCTCAACGTCTGGCTGGTTATTTGGCCAAAACAGCAAGTGGTGATCGCCTCGGCCACGCAGATGGCCCAAGGAGGGCAGGCGATTCCTGAGGCGGCGGCGTGCGCTCGGCGAGCGGCCCTTACCTCCAGGACGAATACGGTGTTGTCTATCCCGATGCTCTTCTATATGGGCGCCGCAAGCCACCTGACGCTCTTTGGTGAGGCGAGCGCAGGAGCGATCGCCGGGTTAATCGTTATCGGGGGGATCATCATCGCCGCCGTGGAGGCAAACGCCCTGGTCGGGTCTCAGGGACCAACGAAGAAACCCCTCGACACGGTGTCCGGGACGTTGTGGGCGGGTTTTATCCAGGCGGCCATATTCCACCTGCTATTTGTGATCCTTTTCTGAAGGAGCCGAATCGCCACCGAGAAATACCGCGAGATCAGCAATAGCAGCCTTCAGATAAGGCTGGGCGGGCATGATGGCGGTCTTCCTCTTGGGTTTGTAACCCGCCGGATAGGTTGCCTTGAGGACCCTGGCCTCCAGAAGGTCCCGTGAGGAGCCTTGAATTGCAGGTCCTATCGGACCGTCCTTCGAGGGATCGCTGCTGTTGTGACAGGCGGCGCAAGTCGAGAGATAGATACTCCTCCCCCGATTCGCGTCGGGCGCCCGCGCCGTCTTCGTCGGTAGATCCGACTCCTTCGTGCAGGCGCTTAGAACCAGGAAAACGAAGCACGCAAAATATAATCTCCGCATACCGCGTCCCAACTCCTGGGGGCTCAGACGCGCAATTTCGAGAGCCCCAACTTCACCGGGTTGCAATTTCTCCGCAAGCTATACCGCTAGGGATCATTAGAGAAAATTCTATGGCTGTGATAAGTTATTCTTAGGTGGTGCGAAAGGGGGGAATCGAACCCCCACGGGTGTTAGCCCACAGGATCCTGAATCCTGCGCGTCTACCAAGTTCCGCCACTTTCGCACACAAGACGAAACATTTTCTGGTGTTTCTATCTTACTTGGAGAGAATATCTTGTCAAGGTAATAACTGAACATTATCGAAAAGGCAATGGGCAAAGTTCTCCTGATTGAACCGCAAAGGATCTTACAGCAGGCGATCAGTCTCTCTTTATTTCCCGAATACGAGGTGAAAATAGAGGACGACATCGGCTCGGCTCTGAGGGCCGTCAAGGACTACGACCTCTTGATCGTCGATGGGGCTGCGTTGCAGGAGCGCAGCCAGTTGACGCCGGACGTAATCCGCTCCGTTCAGGGCTGCAAAACGCCGACCCTGTGGCTGGAGGAAGAGACTGCCTCGCAAACACCGAAGCGCGATAAGCTCGTCGTCATCAAAAAGCCCGTCGAGAAAGAGAAATTCGAGTCGGCCCTGGCTGGTTTGCTCTCTCCCGTTCCTTCCAGAGAGCCGGGCGTCTCTGCCACGGCGCGGCCTGTGAAGGGAAGCGCTCCCAGGGGAGTGCCGAAGAAGCAGGCCGCGGAGACATCGGGGCAGCCGTCATTCCAGTTCATCGACCTGGTGGACGTGGTGGAAGAACAGCTCCCGCCCAAGCAAGGGAAAAAAACTTCTAGGAAGTCGAAATAGAGAGATGGAGTTGGCAAAGGCGTATTTCCATAAGGACGTTGAGGGAAAGTGGTACAAGTATTGGTCTGGTCTGGGCGCATTCCAGCCGTCGGGGTCGGCCGCCCTCTATTTCTCCATCGTGATACCACCACCTAACGTTACCGGATCTCTCCACATCGGCCACGCCCTCAATAACACTCTCCAAGATATTCTCTGTCGCTACAAACGGATGGATGGGTATAAGGTCCTCTGGGTGCCGGGAACGGATCACGCCGGCATAGCCACGCAAAACGTAGTCGAGAAGCAACTTGCGGAAGAAGGGCTGAGCCGGGTCCAGTTAGGAAGAGCGAAATTTGTCGAACGAGTCTGGGGCTGGCGGAAACAGTCAGGGAGCACGATCTTGCGCCAGCTAAGGGCGCTGGGGGCTTCCTGCGACTGGAGTCGCGAGCGCTTCACGATGGACGACGGTCTTTCACTGGCCGTGCGGGAGGCCTTTGTCCGGCTCTGGGAAGATAGACTTCTCTACCGAGCCGAGCGTTTGATCAACTGGTGCCCGCGCTGCAAGACAGCGCTGGCTGACATTGAAGTGGTTCATGAGGAAGTTGAGGGACACCTGTGGCATATCCGCTACCCGTTCGCTGATTCTCCATCCGAGGGCCTTACAGTGGCAACGACTCGTCCGGAGACCATGCTGGGCGACACGGCCGTGGCTGTCCATCCAGAGGACAAACGCTACAATCGCGTGATAGGAAAAAGAGTTGTTCTTCCCATTGTCGGCCGGGAGATTCCTGTCATTGGAGATCTCTTCGTTGACCCGGCATTTGGCACCGGCGCCCTTAAGATTACGCCAGGACACGATTTCAACGACTTTGAGATCGGGGAGAAATATGGCCTTCAGAAGATCAGCATTTTTGATGAGGAGGCGAAGATCCGTCCCTCGGCGTTCTCCCAAGACGGCGAAGAACCGAGCTGGCTAAAGCGCTACCGCCTCAAAGATCGCTTCGAAGCAAGAAAACTCATCGTGGAGGAGCTGAAAGAGAAGGGATTGTTGGAGAAGGTAGAATCGTACCGCCATGCCTTAGGCCGATGCTACCGCTGCCAGACCGTCGTCGAGCCGCGCCTTACGCCGCAGTGGTTCGTCAGAATCAAGCCGCTGGCCGAGCCTGCCATCCAGGCCGTGCGCGAGGGAAGGATCCGAATCATTCCAGAAGGATGGGCCAATTCCTACTTTGCCTGGATGGAGAACATTAAGGACTGGTGTATTTCCCGCCAGATTTGGTGGGGGCATCAGATTCCAGCCTGGTACTGCGGAAAGTGTGATGCGGACAATGTTCTCGAGACCGGCCACGGCGATTTTATGTTGGGACGCGACGCTCACCCTGTAGTTCAGCGTGAGCCGCCGACGCGCTGTCCGGAGTGCGGGAGCAGCGAGTTTCTCCGGGATCCGGACGTTTTGGATACCTGGTTCTCATCAGCGCTGTGGCCTTTTTCCACTCTGGGATGGCCGGAAAAGTCTGAGGACCTAAAGGCCTTCTATCCGACCTCCGCGCTGGTGACCAGCTTCGACATCCTTTTTTTCTGGGTTGCCAGGATGATCATGATGGGTCTCAAGTTTATGGGAGATGTTCCCTTCCGCGATGTTTATATTCATGCCCTGGTGCGGGATCAGGAGGGGCAAAAGATGTCGAAGTCTAAGGGCAATGTCATTGATCCCCTCGAGGTCATGGACCGGTACGGGACAGATGCCTTTCGCTTCACCCTGGCATCGCTTGCGGCGATGGGGCGGGATATCAAGCTGGCGGAGGAGCGAATCGTCGGCTACCAAAATTTTGTCAATAAGCTCTGGAACGCCTCGCGCTTCGTGTTGATGAATCTGGGCGATGGGGCGAGGGCGGAGCGGCTTTCCTTAGCCACCTTGCGCGGAGAGAAGTTGAATCTGGCGGACCGATGGATCCTGTCGCGGCTCCACAGCACCATCAGCGAGGCGCGACAGGCGATTGATTCCTATCGCTTTAACGAGTTCGCGCACCATCTCTATCAATTTACCTGGCATGAGTTCTGTGACTGGTACATCGAGATGAGCAAGCTAGCGCTCAACAGCGGCGTCGAGGATGACCGGCGGAGGACAGAACAGCTCCTTGCTACGGTATTAGAGAATATCCTGCTGCTGCTCCATCCGTTGATGCCTTATGTGACCGAAGAGATTTGGCAGGTGCTCAAGCCGGGGACGGGGAGCGTCATGACGCGACCTTATCCGAGGTTGAACGCAGATTGGATCCGCCCGGAAGCTGAAGAAAAGATGAGCTTCCTGACCGAGGTCATTCGGGCCATAAGGAACCTGCGTTCGGAGATGAACTGCGCCCCTTCCAAAGAGGTGAAGGTCATTCTATTCGGGCCGGAGGAGGGCCTCGCCCTTCTCGGCTCCCATGAAAAGTATCTTCGCGCCCTTGCGCGCGCCGGGACTGTGAACTACGTAGGTCCTTTAGCCAGGGGGTGGGAAAGGCCCAAGGGGGCGGCAACAGCAGTGGTGCGGGGCATGGAGGTCTACCTCCCTATGGACGAAACGGTCAACTTGCGGGAGGAGCAGGCACGGCTAACAAAGGAGGTTGGTAAAGTGGAGGAAGAGCTGGCTCGCGTTCAGAAAAAGCTCGGTAATCCTGAGTTCCTCTCCAAAGCCAGAGAGGAAGTGATTCAGCGGGAGAAGGAAAAGTCCGAGCGCTTCGAGGAGAAGATGCGCACGCTGCAGCGCAGTCTGCAAAGGCTGCTGGAGATCCAATAGGCCGAGGAGAAATTGTCGTCATGGATGTTGTAATCACTGCGCAGATCGAGAGTCTCATCAAAATCGCCCTGGAGGAAGATATCGGCGCCGGCGACCTCACCACCTTGAGCACGGTCCCGCCGGAGGGGCGAGGAAAGGGTTTGTTCCGCGCCAAGCGCGACTGCGTCGTGGCCGGCCTGTTTCTCCTGCAAAAGATATTCTCGTTGCTGGATAACGAGGTCCAAGTTCGTCGTCTATGCCGCGATGGAGATCCGGTGGCTAAGGGCAGCGTGGTGGCGGAGGCGGAAGGCCCTGTCCGGGCCCTTTTGATGGGGGAAAGGACCGCGCTCAACTTTCTCCAGCGTTTGTCAGGCACGGCTACGTTGACCCGTCGCTACGTAGAAGCCGTAAAGGGCTTTCCATGTAAGATCATCGACACCCGGAAGACCACGCCCGGGCTGCGCACACTCGAAAAATACGCAGTGCGGATGGGTGGTGGCACGAATCATCGTCTCGGTCTTTATGACGCAGCCCTGGTCAAGGATAATCACATTGCCGCTTCCGGCTCCATAGGTCATGCGGTAGGAGAGATCCGCCGGCACGCTCCTTTCATGGCCAAGGTTGAAGTGGAATGTTCGGATCTCCAGCAAGTACAAGAGACGCTGGACGCGGGCGCCGATGTGATCATGTTGGACAACATGGGAACTAAGGAGATGGCCGCGGCTGTGCGGCTGATCAACAAGCGGGCATGGGTGGAGGCTTCGGGAGGGATCACGCTAGAGCGGCTGCGTGAAGTGGCGGAGGCCGGCGTTGACTTCATCTCAGTCGGCGCCTTGACCCACTCGGCGCCGGCGGTCGATTTTAATATGAAGATCGCCGCTGTCGACGCCGGGCGGCAATAATTCATTTTCAAGATAATGAACAACGGGGTTGACGGATTCGAAGCGGCCCTCAGGGCCGAAGAGATCGAAAAGGCTTTGACAGGGCAGCGCTTGGGTCGGAAGATCCACTATTTTTCCGCGCTCGATTCCACCAATCTTTATGCCCGTAAGCTGGCGGAGGAAGGAGCATTTGAAGGAGAGATCGTCATTGCCGAGAGCCAGACGGGCGGGAAGGGGCGGCTGGGAAGGATCTGGATATCTCCCCCCAATCTGAATGTTTATCTCTCTGTAATCCTCCGTCCCAAGCTCCCGCCGCTCCACGCCCCCCAGATTACCTTGATGTCTGCGGTTGCTATGGCCGAGACCGTGCAATCGTTTGTACCTTTCCCTCCGGAGATCAAATGGCCGAACGATATCATGGCAAAGGGGAAGAAATTGGCGGGCATCCTGACCGAGTCTTCCTGCGACCGCGAGCGAATTCTCTATGTGATCCTTGGGATCGGGGTAAATGTGAATTTTTCCCGGGAGCTGATGCCGGAATCGATAAGAGGAATTGCCACCTCTTTATTGATCCTGGGCGGCAAAGCGGTTGACCGCTCCGCCTTCGTCCTTCAATTGATTCAGAACTTGGAGCGGTGCTACGGGGATCTTGAGAGGCAAGGCTTCGCGCCTATGGCGGAGCGCTGGGCTGGCTTCTTCCGTTTGCAAGGCAAGCGGGTGAAGGTCGAAATGATGGACCAGGCCGTGCAGGGAAGGGCTATAGGGATCG
>JACPSE010000005.1 GCA_016193465.1 Deltaproteobacteria bacterium | reverse complement strand
GGCATAGACCACTGTCAGGAGCATGTGGAAAAGCTGCGCGGCGATCATGATCCATTTGCGATTGAGCCGGTCTACAATGACCCCGAAGATGGGTCCTAAAAGCAGGCGTGAAGGACCCTTGCAGAATGAGACCACTCCCAGCAGCAAGGGGGAGCCTGTCATGACAATGACGAGCCAATCCTCGGCTACCTCCCGCATCCCCTCGCCGGTGTTGGAGATCAGCGAGCCAAGCCACAGCAGGCGAAAATCACGAAACTTGAGAGCATTGTTCATACCACAGCAAAAAATGGTCCGGGCAGGAAAAAACTAAGATAACAGACGATTGAGAGAACCTCAAATTGATCCTGCCGGAAGCTGCTGTTCAGGCGGTTCAGACAATGCAAGGGCTCAATCGGAGGGGTGGCGCGAGATGACGACGCACGAGCGGGGATCGAACAAGAGAAAGATCTGATCACCCTCGGCGAAGTCATCGCTGGGATGCAATTTGGCCCGGATCGTGCGGCCGTGGACCGACACTTGACAATCAACAAAATCGCCCAAAAATACCGCCTTTTCCACTCTTCCCTCCAGGGTATTCTCCTCCAGCGAGCCCGGCCTCTTGGCGGCTCGGAGCTCCTCCGGTCGCACCGCGACCAAAGCACCCTCGCCTTTGGTCATGCGAGGTGGGAGAGAACAGCGTATGCGGCCCTCGGCACACTCCACGATTCCCTTTCCATCCGCAGCCGTATCCAGGACGCTTCCTTCAATGAAGTTAATCTGGCCGATAAACTGGGCGACGAACTTTGAGTTGGGTGAAAGATAAAGCTCCTTGGGCTTGCCTTCCTGGAGGATCTTGCCGTTGAGCATTACCGCGATTCGGTCGGACATCGCCAGGGCCTCTGACTGATCATGGGTTACATAGACTGTGGTGATTCCTACACGCCGCACCAGCTCTTTGATCTCAAGGCGCAGCTCTTCTCTGAGCTTGGCATCCAGATTGCTCAGGGGCTCATCGAGGAGGAGCACTTGGGGTCTCGACACCAGGGCGCGCGCCAATGCCACCCTTTGCTGCTGCCCGCCGCTTAAGAGGGGAGCCGGTCTCTGGGCTAACTCTTCTATCTGCGCCAGAGCAAGGGCCTCCATGACCCGGCCCTTGATGTCGGTCTTGGAAAGTTTTACTTTGCCGTGTTTTAAGGGGAATGCGGCATTGTCAAAAACAGTTAAATGGGGCCAGATCGCATAGGATTGAAAGACCATCCCGATGCCGCGCTCTTCCGGCGGCACAAAGGTGCTGGCGGAGGCCACCAGCCGGTTGTTAAGAAAAATGTCCCCCGTGGTCGGTTTTTCCAGACCGGCAATGCACCTCAGGGTCGTGGTCTTGCCACAGCCGCTCGGACCTAACAGCGTGTAGAATTCGCCTTTCTGGACTTGAAAGCTGGTTTGGTTGACCGCGCAGACCTCACCTTCGCGCGTGGCAAAAATTTTCCCGAGTTCTTTAACGACAATCAAGGAATACCTCCGCGCCTTTCAAGCCTCTGTGGCTAAAGGGACTAAAGCCCGTTTTCCCAGGCGAACGGCGCCCTGCTCTGTCACCAGAATCTGGTCGCCGATTTGCACTGAGCGGTTTTTCGGGGCTACGTCTTGGAGTCGTTCTCTTTTCATGGTGATTGCCGGTTTAATGTCGAAGGTCATGCCGGGCCTGAGCACAACGTCCATATCGTGTTTGGTAATAGGGCCGACGCGCGGACGCTGATTGCCGATGCCGCTGCTGTGGATCACCACGCCGCCCAGGGATTCCACCCCTAGCTCTGTTCCCGCCTCGACATAGCGGTCGATCAGCTCTTTAGTTGTGGTCTTTCCCGGACGAATGGAATCCACCAAGAGCTCGAAGATTTTAATCGCTACTTCTAACGCCTTAGCATAATAGTCGAAGCCGGCCACGGTCTTAGCTCCGATGAACAGAGAATGATTGATCTGGGCGCGATATCCCTGGCAGTTGGCTGCGATCTCTTCGCTCAGAATTCGTCCGGGGCGGACGGGATCCTGCGTAGGAGCTCCAAGAGTTGAATTGCCGGGTCGGTCGAGGGCCATGGAGAGACGAGTTGGCAGTTCGCCGGTGGACAGGGAGAGCCTCATATAGGTAGGGAACCAAAGCTCTGCCTGCGTCTTAGCCGGGCGCGCTGCCGCGGCGATCAAAGTCAGCAGCGCCTCCTCATCAGCGGCCACGATCTTCCTTAACAGGTCGATCTCTTCAGCGCTTTTGAGCATGCGCGCGCGGTGCACAACATCCGTCGAGACGAAGGTTGCCTGCGGCAATGACTTGGTCATGCGTTCAAAGGTAGTGAAGGGGATCAATCCCTCGGGGTCGAACCCTATGCCCGTGAGCTGGGTGACGCCCCAGCGGCCTTTTTCTAATCCCAGTTCCTTGATCGCGTTGACGACGGATTCTGAGATGTTTTCTGCGGCAATACGGTAATTCCCCTCCGCCAGCCAATTTATCGCTTCCAGCCAGAAACTTTGCCCGCGCCGGTTCTCGACGATGGCAAACACGTCTTTCTTCGAATCCTGGGGAAACATAACCCAGCCCTTGCGCGTGCGACCCCCGATTTGGGTCAGGTAAAGCGCATCGGCATCGTCCTCGGTCCCAGGAGCGACGAGACCCTCCAGTCCCTCTTGAGCCATCGCCTCCCGCACCGCTGTCCAACGCCGGTCACGCTCGGCAAGGGAGAAGATCGGGGAGGGGATCTGATCCGCCAGCCATGCATTCACGTGACGTGTGGCGGGAATGGGTTCTGCCATGTGCGTTACCTCCTTGGATGAAAGCTATGCGCCGGGAAGGAATCTCATGATAAGCCTCCGCCCGGAGAAAGTGATGATACCCAAGACCAGGACAAAAAGAACTCCGAAGGCCATGGCTGTTGTCAGCTCCCCGTGGTCCCAATAGTCCCACAGCCGCACCGCGATCACTTCGTTGTATCGGCCAGCGAGCATGAGGGGCGTGGAGAAGGCGCGGATGGAGTGGATCGCCACCCAGATCCAGCCGCTCACCAAGGCTGGCATCATCAGCGGCACGGTCACCCAGACTATCGTCTTCAGGCGATTGCAGCCGCTTATTCGAGCCGCTTCTTCGAGCTCCTTGTGGATCTGAATGATAGCGGCATTCGTGACTCTGGTGGAGTATGCCAGATACTGGGTCACCAAACCAAGCGTGATGATCCAAACCGTTCCGTAGATGGGAAGGTAACTGAAAGGCGGCTGCAGATAAAGAAAGATTAAAGCCAAGCCAATGACCACGCCTGGGATAGCGTGAGGGATGAAGGCTATGGCATCCAAAATCCAACGGCCGCCTGCCTGGGAGCGCACGATCAGCCAGGAGATAAAAAGCGCCAGGACCATAGTCAAGGTGGCTGTAACGAGGAGCAGTCTCACTGTATTAGCGACGGCGTTGAGCGCCCCCTCATCCGCGAGTATGCTGTGGTAGTTCGCAAGGGTCAGAGAAGACAAAGCCTGTAGGGAGGGTGGCTGGTAGCGCGGCAGAAAGGAGCTCCAGACAAGCACCGCAAAAGGCGCCCCGATCGTCAGCACAAAGTAAAGGCAAAAGGTTCCCAGGGCCGCATAGCGCCATCTCCCCAGTTGGATTTGCCTTGGGCGGTATCCTTTGCCGGTAACTGTGGTGTAGCTTTCCGAACGCTTTACGACCCGATGATAAATATAAACAAGCAGCACCGTGATAATGAGAGACAGAGAGGCGTAGGCCGCGGAGAGACCGTAATCGATGGGGGCCGCCTGGCGCGCGGTGAAGAAAATCATGGTGCTCAGAACAAAGACCCTGGCCGGGAGGCCCACCACGAGGGGGACCTCGAAAGAATCCAAAGAGGACATGAACGAATAGATGCCGGCCACGAATATGGCTGGCACAAGGACGGGCAGTGTGACATATCTTACCGTCTTCCAACCGCCGATTCCTGCTACCCTCGCGGCCTCTTCCAAAGCCGGGTCCATCATCCGAAAAGCGGCCACCAGGATGAGGAAGAGACTCGTGAGGCCACGGATGCCCTCGAGAAAGATCATGCCCCCCAGAGAGAAGATATTGATCGGCCCCCTTTCCAGGTGAATCCCGAAGAGATCCAGGAGGGCACGCGCCCACACATTCACGATGCCCGTATTTGGACTGAGGAGCAGGACCCAGGACATGGAGAACAACACTCCTGGCATGGCCATAGGGATCAAGATAAGAGTCCAGGCGAAATTCTTGTAAGGCATGTCTGTCCGCTCAATCAGCCAGGCGAAGAGTAGGGCAAGGGAGAGAGTAATCAGGGTGTCGCCGGTGGCCAGAACAAATGTATTGAGCAACATCTTATAGGTCAAAGGAGTGGCATAGACCGCCGCATATTTGGAGACGGTCCAGGGTCCTGGCTCTCCCGGATAGCCCTCGCGTAAACTACTGACAATAAGCTGGCCAAGCGGGATCAGGACAATCCAAAGGAGAACGCCAACGACAGCGATGAAAATGAGGCGAGGACGTAACGCCGAGGCCGCCCGGCGATAGAAGGGAAGGGCTAGGCTAACCTGAGCCATCTTTGTTTTTTCATCTGGCTACGGGAAAACCCCACGCCTCGATGATCTTTTTTGAAAGGTCCTTGGAGCGGAGGTCCCACTCCTCGGTAAACTCCGAGATCTTTTTCCCCTTGGTAAGCTCATAGGCGAGTGTGCCCGGGACAGACCTGTGGCCTCTCCTCTCAGTTTTGTCTATGAGCAGTTGCGCCTCATCGCTGGCCATAAAGGTCATAAAGAGTTTGGCGGCGTTTGGATACTTTGCGCCTTTGACCAGAGAAAACCCCCTCCCTTCGCTCGTAGGGATGGGCTCAGGATTGACTAGTTTTACCGGAGCCCCTTTTCTATGTACCTCAAACCAGCGCACATGGTCTCCGCCGCAGAAGAGCGGCGTCTCCCCGATGGCTACTTTCTCCATGGCTCCGGTTTGATCTCGATCCCATACCGGCTGGTTAGCGGCCATTTTACGGGCGAATGCGACGACCTCTTCTTCCCCCCATGCTGGCATCAGATGCATCATAAAAATAGGGCGTGCATAAACTGCGATTTTTCCTTTCCAGCGCGGATCGATACAGTCATCCCAACTCTTGGGCGCCCTATCAGGTGGGACCACCTTCGTGTTGTAAGCGATGCCTGCAATGCTGCCACCGGCCCAGATGGTCTCGAAGCCTCCCTTCCCAATGCGGTCGCCGGGAACACCCAGTGCCTTCCAATCAATGGGGCCGGCCAAAAAGGGCTTATGACGCTCCCACAACTCGCTACGCACCAGTAATACGTCCATATCGACTCGACCAACCCGGAACTCGGCGAGGACCCTCTCTGACTCCTCCAGACCCGTGAAACGATGGTGGTCAACTCTTGTAATGAAGGGATACTTCTTGCGAAAGGCATCGATGAAAGCCTTAGTCGATTCCTTGCGCATGGAAGAATAGATACGTACCTGTCCCTCTTTTTTCGCTGCTTCTATGACCTGCTGCAGAGTTTGGCCAAAGGCGCTGGTGCCTGTTGAGTGTAAGATCAGTGCGAGTGAAAGAATGAAAATCGCTTTCTGCATGGACTCCTCCTCTTATGTCAGAATGTGGACCTATACCGCCTTTTCACATCCCCCGCGCCTTGAGCCATTCCTTGATAGTCGAGCAGGTCTTCAGCAGAATCTCTTTTTGTCCCCGATAGTAATGGGTGGCCCCTTCGGCCCAATAGATGGTTTTGTCCTTAGTGGTGGCCGCCTCATAGATCTTTTTGGCATTGCCCATGGGGGAGCGGTCTGCGGTCCCGTGGGTGATAAGGAGCGGGACGCTTACCCGGGCGATATGTTCCAGGGTATCAGCATTGGAGGTGGAATAGCTCCACTGGGAGAGCCAAGAGCGCAGCGAGCTAAAGCGCCCCTGTGCCTTCGGGCCATAGTTGAGGGCGAAGGTATTGTCGCCGCGATTATTCCCTGGAGTGCGCAGGTTCGGTTCGAGCGTGAGATCAAGGTATAAGGGGTCAGCTTCAGTGCGCCAAACCAGGAAGGGGAGATCCCGCATCACCGGGTGATTCAGCTTTTTGACTTCGGCCAACTTTTTCTGCGCCCAATTCGTGACTTTATCTACCCGCGCTAATTGTCCTTTTCGGTAACGCGCCAAGAACTGCTGCGAGTAGGGAGGGCCATTCTTGGGATCATACATGTCAAGGTCTGGATCGGTGGCGAAGGGATCGTTTTCATCCGTTACCGCCGGATCGATGCGTGTTGCGAGCGAGCGGTGCCGGCCAAGATGTGCGCCGGAGGTGATGATCGCGTCCGCCAGAGGGAGGATGGCCTTGGTGAGATCCGGGAGATCTCCAGCAGGCGTGGAGGTGACCGTAGGACTCTCCGCCTGGCTTTGGTAAAATGACATGAGGGGCCCGCCGCCGCTGTGGCCGAAAAGGGCCACTCTCTTGCATCCCCATTCGCGCAGAAATTTGACTCCGGCAGCGATATCAAGCATGACCTCTTCCATGATCAGAGCGCTGTCATCTCCCGCAAAGCGCGATCTGAGTCGCATCGCGGCAAAACCCACCTCACCCAAGCCTTCAATGCTAAAGTGGCGAAAGCCGTGGCTCCCAGGGTGCATGGAGAGGATAGCGGTCTTGGGATGCTTCCTCCCACGCCACACAAGGGTGCCGGCGACCCGGGCCCCATCCTGGGCGCGCAGCTCCACCAGTTGGCTTTCCAGCTCGGTGCCAAAAACGTTGCGGTACATTTTAGAAGCCTCGCTCCGCCAACCAATCAGAGATGATCTTCATGGCCTGGGCTAAATGCTGCGGATCGCTTTCAAACCAATGAGTGGCTCCCTGCACGTACTTGAGTTGCTTGTCAGAAGTGGTGGCGGCCTGGTAAACGGCTTCGGCTATGTCGCCACCGTAGTCTGCCGTGCCGCCTACCACGAGCAGGGGCACATTCACTCGGGCAATATGACGCAGGGTTTCAGCATTAGAGGTGCCGTAGTAGAGATGCGAGAGCCAGGACTTTAAAGTCACGAAGGGTCCTTCGCGCGCCCGGTGGACTCTATAGTTGAGAGCATAGGGATCACCCCATAAGGTTCCGATCCGCATACCGGATTTAAAATTCACCCGGTCGAGAAACCTCGGGTTGGCCATGGTCCGATAAAGGGTGAAGGGAAGGTCGTGGATACCCTGGTGTCTCCTCTCTTTGATCTCTTGGAGTTTGGCCCGCGCCCAATCGGTGATCCGGTCACAGCGCGCCTTCTGAGCCTTGCGGTACCTTTCCAGGAAGTCGGGGGAATAAACCACATCCCCATCTCGGACCTCGTAATTGGCAGGGTTATACATATCTAGAGAGGGATCGACCGAGAGAGGGTCAGACTCATCCGTTGCTGAGGGGTCGATGCGGCTGGTGAACTCAAGGTGGCGTCCCAGGTGTGAGTTGGTAATGACGATGGCGTCAGCCCGCGGGAGCGAGGCTTGAGTGAAGTCCGGCGGGTCTCCCGCCGGGGTGGAGGTGATTGTGGGATTCTCCGCTTGACTTTGATAGAAGGACATCAGGGGTCCGCCGCCGCTGTGGCCGAAAAGGGCCACCTTCTGGCAACCCTGTTCCCTTAGAAAGCCTACTCCGGCGGCGATGTCTAGCATGATCTCTTCCATGATCATGTTGACGTTGTTACCGGCGAAGCGCGACTTGAGCCTGAGGGCGGCAAAACCGGATCGCGCCAGGGGCTCTAACTCAAAGTGGTTAAGGCCTATGCTATCCGGGTGCATGCTGATGGTCGCCCCCTTAGGCCAGTTTTCCCCGTCCCACACGACCAAGCCGTCGAGCGCGTGCCCGTCCTGGGTCCTTATGGTAACGATCTCTTGCTTCAGTCTCCTTTGAGCCATGCCCTCCCTTTCTAAGAGCCGAAAAAACGTTATCCAAGCCGTGGAAACCTGTCAAGCAATATTTTCAGGGGTGAAATTAAGAAATTAAGAGAACAATGAAGGCTTGTCCGCGCCCGCGACGCGCCTGGCCACGGTGATGAATCCTGTATGGGCGACCATGCGGTGCTGGGGTCTTACGCTGAGCCCTTTGATATGCCAGAAGCGCATGAGGCTCTCCATGGTCTCGATACAGGCGAATCCGCCGTGGTCTCTCAGGGCATCCACCAGAGTCTTAACCTGAAGCATCGTTGGAAGGTAGCTCAGCAGCACGCCTCCTGGACGCAGCGCCCTCCAGGCCTTCTCCACAAGGTGCCAGGGCTCGGGGAGATCGAGAAGGATCCGATCCACATTGCTCTCATCCAAGTGGAGGCTGACATCTTCGACCCTGAGGGTCCAGTGCATGGCCGGTCCGAAATAGCGGGAGATATTGTCTCGCGCCATTTTGGCGAAGTCTTCGCGGATCTCGTAGGAGATCAGGCGCCCTTCCGGCCCGACAGCGCGCAGCAGGGCAATGGTCAAGGCCCCCGGCCCGACTCCCGCCTCTATAACTTTGGCGCCGGGAAAGATATCAGCCCAGATGAGCACGGTGCCGATGTCCTTGGGATAAATGACCTGAGCCTGGCGCGGGAGATTCGGAATGAGCTGCGCGAGCGTGGGACGGAGGACTAAAAAGGGCTCGTTCATCGAGGAGCGTATGATAACGCCTTCCTCCTGACCGATGACTTCTTCGACGGCGATCTTGCCATCACGGATGGAGATTTTTTTCCCCCGCTCCAGCCGCCTCAGGTACTCTCGCTCTTTTCTGTCCAAAAAGATGACCGCCTCGTCCTCGCGTAGCGGTCCTCTGGCATTCATCCGTAGCTTGCGTCCTTTCAGCTTAAACTGAAGCGCAAAATAGAGGAGTTGTTTCCGGAAGTCAACGTTGGACTGGGCGTTAGCTTTTTTTGCAGCGGGGTGGTAGTTTTTTCACTATGGCGGATCAGTTCCAGCGGCATCATCGCGAGGACTGGCATACCCCTAAGGGGAGGGCGATCCGGGAGATTATTTTCGGGATGAACGACGGCCTGGTGACCACCATCGGATTTCTTGCAGGGGTTACGAGCTCTATTTCCGAGAGTCGCTATATCCTGCTGGCCGGGATGGCAGAGGTCGTGGCCGGAGCTATCTCCATGGGGATCGGCGCCTATCTGGCCACCAAATCGCAGCAGGAGTTCTTTGACTCCTGGGAGATCGAGAAGATGCCGGAGAAGGAGGCGGAGGAGATTCGGGACATCTATGGAAAAATGGGGTTTACCCTCTCCGAGCAAGATATGATCGTCAACCGCGTGACCTCGGATAAGGAGCTTTTGCTCCGCTTCATGAAGCGGGAGGAGCTCGGTCTCATAGACGAGCATCGCGATGATCCGGTCCGGGTAGCATTGACCATGGGGGGTTCTTTCTTTGTCGGTTGCTTACCGCCTATTCTTCCCTATTTTTTTTTCGGCAATCCCCACTCGGCCATCGGGGTGGCTGTTTTATTCTCGGTGGTGTTCCTCTTTCTCGCGGGCGCGGCCAAGACCCGGCTGACGAAGGTAAAGCCGCTCCGCTCCGGGCTGGAAACGATGATTTTGGGAATTTTGGCTTCGAGCGTGGGTTATGGGCTCGGATGGCTGGCGGAAAAGCTCATCTGAATGAATGAAGAGTCGCCAAGGGAGGCCGGGGCGCTCTTTGAGGGTCTCGGCTTTGGAAGCCTGCGCTTTGATCCTTTCCTTCAGGTATCCTTTCTGTTAGCATTGGTCCCATAAAACAGGAGCATGAAGGTCACCCGCTATGTCTATCTTTTGACCTTGAATGACCGGAAGCGGCATGAACATGTTACCGAACAGGGGAGTGTGGTCCAGTTCATGGTGCAGTATGAGACCTACATCGAGGGGGAATGGCTTCCTCTCATTCGGTACGACACGGCCCATGGCTTTCCTCACGTCGACAGAGTCCGTGCTGATGGCACGGTGGAGAAGATTTCCCTACTTACTAAGGATTTGGCGGAAGCGTTGACTTTCGCCGATCAGGACATTGACGAGAACTGGGAGTGCTATAAGGAAGCGTACCTAAAGGAGCAGAAATAATGACGGCACAGGAGTTGTTCACCAAGAACCTGAAGCTCTCCACGGAGTTCGACCTTTACCTTCTGGAGCATCCCGATGTGGCCGAGCAGATCCCGGAGAACGCCTTGATTGTTCTCCTTCCAAAGGAAGACCCAGAGCTATGCGAAAAGAACCTGGAGCTGGCAAAGACGCGCCGGGAGCCTGGCCAGACGGTGGTACATGTCTGGGTTGAGAAAGTTGCTCCACCTCGCTCACGGATAGTGAACCCCAGGGTGGAAGTAGCTGCCTAAAAAGTAAATGATAGGAACTTGTTGTTTGGGTTGGCCGCAGTGAACTCAAATCCGGTGTCGGCCTCCCCCCTCAGGCGGCCCTGGAGAGCCCGGAGCAACGACCGGACTGCCGCGACGCGGCTGCCCGACCTCGTCTGAAGCCGAACAGTATCCGATAACGCGCAGTTATGTCAACTCGGCCTTGACTTGCGGGCAGGGCTGGACATCTGCCCCTCAATTGGGGTATGAGGCTTTTAAAATAGCTGGCTATAGGAAGGGTCAAACGTGATCTCTTTTTTTCTTTTCTTGTCCGGAGGCGCGTGAGATTCTTCCCACAGACCTAGGTGTTGAAGGATCTTTTTGATGACATCAGGCTGGTCTGCCTGTGCGTACACGCAGACAGGTCAATAAAGCTGATGATCCGCATCTCTCCCTGGCACTTGGGGCAGGTAAGCGGGTCGGTTTCATAGACTTTTCTGATGAAGTGGACCAGGGCTTTTTTCCCATTCTAGGAGAAAAAGATGCTTGCTAGCTTGCCCTATGAGACCATGACTTTTCTCCCTTACTACGTGGGGCGGGAAATGGGTTTTTTTAAAGACGAGGGCGTGGAACTAGATTATCTTTATACGTTGAGCGGCGGGGCGCAAGGCGGTAAACGCAAGACCGTCAATCTCTGTGTCAGCGGCGATACGGTATTTTTTACCTCTGTTTCGACCGCGATAGAAGCGCGCTTGCTGGGTTGGGCTGACGTGAAGGCCTTGGCGGCAAGCAACAGCAGAGGTTCGTCGATGTTTGCCCGTCCCACGATCCAGACCGTGGCGGACCTTCGGGGAAAACGTGTGATGACGGGAGGTGGCGCCTCGCGCAATGAAATCCTGTACCTCGCCCGATTGAATCAATGGGAGATTGGCAAAGATCTTGACCTTGTTCGTGGTGACGAGGTGGCGCGATCAAAGGCATTCGCGGACCCCAATATCGACGCCGTCTGCGGGCGCGCTCTCTACAAAACATACGCGGACGAGCACGGGTTTCATGTGTTTCGTCTCCCCGGAGCGCTTTGGCACGACGGCGGCCTGTGCACCAGCAGAGAGATGATTGAGCGAAAACCGGATGTCGTTCAGGGAGCGGTGAACGGTTTTGTCCGCGCGACCGTCTTTATCAGGGAAAACAAGGCCGAGGCGGTGAAGATAGGCGCGCGTAATATCCGCTGGCTGAATGAGGAGGAAGTTGCAAGCCACTATGACAACATGGAGTTCACTCCGGACATCACGGAGGATGGACTACGATGGATGATTGGTCTATTGCAAGTAGCTAAGAAGTCAGATTGCAAGGAAGGGCCATCCAATATGGCTGAACTGGAATTTTTGCGTAGGGCCAAAGAGAAGTATTGGCCGAGCTGACTCGTGCTCTGCCGCAGGGGTATGTGAGATTTCAATTCAGTTTTTGGGGCCTGCCGGGACTGCTCCCCCTCCCACTCCTGGCACTCCCCACGCTTCAGCGGCAATCCGGGCCATCATTTTATCTTCCTGATCACGGCAACCGCCTCCGCAAAGCGAAAAGCTAGATCCCTTAGATGCACGTAGCGGCTTAACTCCAGTAAGTAGCTGTCTGCCTCCACCACGATGGCTTTGAATCTGCCCTGATACAAATGCCCCACCCGGCGATGGCGCCGATTGTAAAAGGCGCTGTAGGAGACGTTGAAATGTCTCA
>JACPSE010000215.1 GCA_016193465.1 Deltaproteobacteria bacterium | reverse complement strand
CGCCTCTTGAACTGCGAGTTCATGATTCGGAGCGTCACCTCATCAATAAAACTTTCGGCAAAGCCAGCAGCGATCAGCTCCGCTCGCGAATAGCGCATGTCCACCATAAGATAGAGAAGCCTATCCACCTCGCGATAACTGAACCCCATCTCCCCTTCGTCGGTCTGTCCTTCCCAAAGATCCGCCGAAGGCTTCTTCTGCACAATCACCTCTGGTACCCCGACCGTCCCGGCCAAGGCCCACACCTGCGTCTTGTACAGATCCCCCAGAGGGTTGATGGCAGAAGCCATGTCGCCGTAAAGAGTCCCGTAGCCGAGGAGCAACTCTGTCTTGTTGCTCGTCCCAAGAACCAGGGCGTTCCACCATGCTGAATGGTCGTAGAGAATCGTCATGCGCTCGCGCGCCATCTTGTTCCCGCGTCTCTTCTGGTCCGCGTCAGGAAAACGCTCAAAATAGGCGTCGATCTGAGGCGTGATTTCCACGGTGAGAGATTCTATGGCGCTTTTCCTGACTACCAGCTCCGCATGGGCCAGGCTTTCGGGGTTGGAGTTCTTGTAGGGCATCATAACGGCCAAAACATTCTTCGGCGCCAGGGCCTCAGCCGCGAGCATGGCGCTCAGAGCCGAATCTACTCCGCCGGAAAGGCCGATGACAACCCGATGGACCCCGACCTTCTCCACCTCATTGCGGATGAACGAGACGAGGATCCGGCGGAGCAGCGTGACATTGGTCGGAATCTGAATCATAAATTAGGCATTAGGCAACAGGCAGTAGGCAATAGTAGAGCTACAATAATGGTGTTAGCGCGTTTTGCGTGCCTTCTTGCTTTCGCCTTCTTTCCTCTCCCTTTTGCTCGTTTTTTTTCTTCCTGTTGCCTGTTGCCTATTGCCTATTGCCTTTTTTTCCCCGCTGCCTTCTTTGTACGATGGCCGTCCCCGGATGCGCACCAGCTCGTTAATAGTGAGATCCAAATCCTCATCTCTCAAAAGCGGCGTCATGGTCCGCTTGCGACGGACCGATTCCAGAGCTACACCGCCAACAACAAAATCTTCATCGTAATATTTTGCCTTGGCAAGCCTCTGGCCGGATGGATCTACAAGCTCTGAGCCCCCCCAAAAACCCACCCCGTCTTCGAACCCCACCCGGTTTCCATAAATGACAAACAGGCTGAAGGTCTCGGCGTACGCGCGGTTTATCAATTCCCAGTAACGGGCATTATCATCCTGGACCTGCTGATCCGTGATGCCGCGAAGCGGGCTGGCAGATGGACACAATATCGCGACCGCCCCGTCAAGCGCAGCCAGGTAGACGGTGGAGGGATGCCAGAGATCTTCACAGATGAGCACGGCGATACGGCCAAACTTCGAGTCGAAGGCCCGCACACGATCCCCGCGAGCAAAATAACGCTGTTCATCAAACATGCCGTAGGTCGGCAGATAGACCTTGCGATGGACATGTCGGATCTCTCCGGCTTCGAAATAAACCGCCGCATTGTAGAAACGGTAATCCGAACTCTCTTCCACTAACCCGGCCACAAAGCTGATTTTTCGACTGAGCTTCTTCAGCCCTTCGATCTCGGGCGAGGCGAGTTTTAACGCCACGTTGGGAACCATGTCGCGGAGAAAATAGCCGGTGAGACTCAACTCGGGAAAAAGTAAAAGATCGGCGCCTTCTTTTTCTCCCTGACGGATCTTTTCCTCGTAAAGGGCCAGGTTCGACTGGAGATCTCCCAATCTCGGATTGATCTGCGCGATACCGACTTTAAAGGTCACAGGCTCTCCTCCGTATTAGGAAGGTAACATAGGCATAGAGTCTCTTGCAATTTGATCTTTGCTGGCTTAAGGAGAGTAAATATCTATGCCAGCAGACAAAGTTCTGATCTTCGGTCAAGACCTCTGACCCTATACTTCGGGAGCCCGTGCGGAATACTCCCGGCGCAAGATCCTCTTCGACTACATCAATGTGCTTAAGGATGAGGAAGGTCTCAAGCGCATGCTGGAATACTCAAAAAACCGGCGCCAGATCCCGGTCATCGTCGAAGGGGGGAAGGTAACGATAGGTTTTGGCGGCACCTGAGAGGTTTAGGACCGGCGGCGCCGGCCATCTCTCGTGGCTCGTGCTCGTTTCTCGTGCTCGCAGGGTACTAGAGACTTTTGTGAGTCTTTAACGAACACGATCACGAACACGAGGCGCTACGCGCGCCGCAGTGTGAGGTGGGCGATCTGCGGCGGGCAGTTGATGCGGATAGGCAAGCCAGTGATCCCAATCCCGCGACTAACAAAGAGCACGGCATCGTTGGCCCCTTCTCCGGAGCTCTCCAAGCGCCGCCGCGACAGATGGAACAGCCCCTCAGCATAGGGAGTAATGAGACGGGCAATGGAGAGACTATCCGGGTCAGGGGCAAGCTTGATCTGACCGCCGTGGTAATGACCTGAAAGAACGACATCGAGCCCCTTTCGGGCGGCCTGCGGGAAAATCTCCGGGCGATGCGAGAGTAATATCTGCACCTCTCCTGGCTTTCTCTTGGCGATGTCGAGGGCGTGTAAGAGATCAGGTCTCCCCCACCTCAGATCATCAATGCCGAGAATATTGAGCGTCGTGTTGCCGATCCGAATCGAGACCGCATCGTTGCGCAGCACGCGCACCCCTCTCTGACCCAACAGGCGGGTAAGCTCGCCATCCGCGCGGGCATAGACATCGTGATTGCCCAAGCAGGCGAAGATTCCGTAGCGCGCCTTCAGGCCTGAAAGCGCTTGAACGCAGGGTTCAGCCTCCGCCAGCCTACTTGTAACGAAGTCGCCCGTAAGCGCGATGATATCCGGCTCCAGGCGATTGGCGGCCTCCACATAAGCGGCGACCTCCTCCTGCGGCATGAAAGGACCCAGGTGGATGTCGGTAAGGTGAACAATGGAGAGCTGGGAGAGGGCCGAGGAGAGATCATTGACGGGCAGGTCGAAGTGTTCTGTTTGGAAACGGTGCCGTGCCAGCAAAACCCCGTACCCGGAGACGAGAAACGGAGCTGCCGCTGCGACACCCAGCCCTTTTTTTAGAAAGTCGCGCCGCCGAAGGTCGGGCGATTCCACTGGCCGCGGGGAATAGGAGGCAACGAGCCGGCGAAAGAGATCGTATCCCAGAAAGATAAGAGCAACACCAATCGAGCCGAAAGCCCAGATGGCAAAGACAGCAAACAGAGCGCGGAAAAGCGTCGGATATGTCTGGTCGAAATGCCAACCGTAGAGCAGCCGCCAGGCGAGCGGGAAGAGCATGATGAGGAGAAAAGCGGCCACGATGCTGGAGAGCAACCGTTGCCGTTTCGGATCCTGGAAGCGATGCCGCAGCCAGAGCCGGATGCGAAAGAAGAGATAGATCTGCGAAACCAGATAAACTGCCATAGAAAGGAAAAGGACGATAAGGGCTCTCGGAAAATCCATACAGAAAAGGTAATATACCGGAGAGAAAAGAGAGACACAAGCCTGAGAGAGACGGTGGTAAAAAAAACGCTCGAAGAACTAGTAGGGGAAAAAATCCAGGCCTCTTTTGGCAGCGGCGCTCGCCTCCGCTCGATCACCCCCCTCGCGGGCGACGCCTCAACTCGCCGCTACTACCGGGCGCTATTGGAGGGTCATCGCGTTCCGCGCTCGGTCATCGTCATGGAGCTCGTGGGGAGCTCCTTGCCTCTCTCCTCCGAGGAACTAGCCATCTTCAAAGAGCCGCCCAAGGAGCTTCCTTTCCTCAATCTGCACCGCTTCCTCGGTCGAGTCGGGGTGCGCATTCCTGCGCTCTATGGTCATTGGGTCGAAGAGGGGATTCTTCTTTTGGAGGATCTAGGGGACAGCTCTCTCTGGGACACCGTGCAGGACCTTTCCGCCTCTGAGGTCATCCAGCGGTATGAAAAGGCGATAGACCAGCTTCTTTTGATCCAAATCGGCGGCACAAAAGCAAGAGACAACTCCTGCATCGCTTTTGAGCAGCGCTTCGATTTCCGCCTTTACATGTGGGAGTTTAGCCACTTCATTGAGTACGGCCTGGAAAAAAGGCCGGGCGGCACAATCAGCTCGAGAGAAAAAGAGCTATTGGTGCAGAGTTTTGAGGAGATCTCTCGCCGGCTGAACAGCCAACCTCCCTGTCTCAACCACAGAGACTACCATAGCTGGAACCTGATGGTCTCAGATGAGGAGATCGCTGTCATTGACTTTCAGGATGCCCTCCTGGCGCCGCCCCAATACGACCTGGCCTCTCTTCTAAATGACCGTGAAACCGATCGCGTTATCCGGCCCGATATGGAGGACTCCCTACTGGATTACTATCTGAAGAAGCGTGGGGAGATGGGAGAGAAGAAAGTAACCAAGGATGAATTTTTTGAGCTCTATCTCCTCTCTGCCCTGCAGAGGGACTTCAAAGTCGTCGGTCGTTTTCACTATCTGGACCTGGTCAAAGGAAAACCGGGCTACAAAAAATACCTGCCGCCAACTCTCAAGCGGCTCAAGCGCAACCTGCTAAGACTGCCTCAAACAGAGCGGCTCGTGCCGCTCCTAGCCGCGCACTTTGAGGAAATGAGATGAGGGGAAAAACGTGCTCGTGTTCGTGGCTCGTGTTCGTCAACGAGCACGATAACCGAGCACGAGCACGATGAGTAAGATGAAGGCGATGGTCTTTGCCGCTGGTTATGGAGAACGGCTCCGACCCCTGACCGAGAAGATTCCCAAGGCGCTTATCCCTGTAGCCGGCCGCCCTATGATCGAATACCCGCTCCTGCTTCTTAGACATTACGGGATCACAGAGATCATCATCAATGTGCATCATCTTGGAGAGAAGATCCAAGCGCTCCTGCAAGACGGAAAAAAGCTGGGACTAAGAATTACCTATTCGGAAGAGAAAGAGCTGCTCGACACCGGCGGCGGACTTTTGCGCGCCAGATCTTTCTTGGGGCATGAGACCTTCATTGTCATAAACAGCGATGTGATCATCGACCTCCCCCTGGCCGAAGTGATCGAGAGCCATCAAAAACGTGGGGCAACGGCAACTCTCGTCTTGAGGCCAGATCCGCAGGCAGATTTGTACGGGCCTATTGAAACCTCGGGGAACCTAAGAATCCAGAGATTTCTGGGCCACAAAGCCCCAGAAAGCGAGTCGGCTGTAGGTCTGACAAAATTCATGTTCACTGGTGTCCAAATCCTGGATCCTAAGGTTTTCGATTACATGGAATCGACCGGAGCTTCTTCCAAGTTCGGCATCACCAAAGTCACCTATCCTAGAATGCTGACTCAGGGAGCCCGTCTCTACGGTTTTCCCTTCTTCGGATACTGGCAGGATACAGGGACGTTGGAAAGGATCAAGGAGGCGGAAGAGCGGCTAAAGCGGGGCGAGGTCCGGCTGCACTATCTGAAATAAAAAGTAGTGCACTATTTGCGTAACGCAAACTGCGTCATCGACAGGCTGGTAACGTCAAATCACTTGCGCTGCCTGAATCCAGAGACGGAAGAAGCGGTCGGTGATGAGGAACGAGCCATTGTCTCGATCAATGATGTCCCTCTCCAACAAACCATCCACCGCACGTTGCACGTTCGAGGCTGAGCCGAGTCCATACCGCCGCACAAACTCACCGGCAAAGACCTTCACGCCAGCCGACTCACCGGCCAGTCCGTTTAAGAACCGCTTCTGCGGAATGGTCAGCGACTCCCACAGCGTGGTGTAGGCATAGTTCTCACGCTCCAGCAACACCCGCACGGCACTCTGGATCATCTTCTCGTTCACCTCGGCCTTGGGCTCACACAGTTCCCAGAGCACATGACAGAGGTGCTGGGTATAGAACGGATGCCCGTGTGTCAGTTCGCACACGTCATGGATGCGTTCCTTACTAATGACCTTGTCGGCGTCGGTGAACCGTTTGCGGATGAACGGCTGCCAGTGCTCCTCGGCGATCGGTCCAAGCGGATAATGGCCACCCGCCCGGTAGAGAGGACGGGAGCGATCCATAAACATCTTCTGGATCAGATGCTTACGGCTGCCGAGAAAGATATAGCTCACATGGCGATGATTTTGGATCACGCTCCTGAGCTTCCGTTCCACCTGGTCGTTGCCGTATTCGAGGATCTGCTGAAACTCGTCGAACACCACCACTACGCTCAGCTTGCCCTTCGCCGCAATCTTGGCCGGGGTTTCCAGCACTTCATCTAACGCCGGCCCGAGTTTGTCACGGTTGCTGATTCCGAACGTGAGCACCGGCTTGCCTTCCTCGTCCATCGTCACGCTGGGAGCGAGACTGCCGAAGAACCTCTTCGCCGTCTCCAGCACCTTGTCCACGGAAGTGCTCGTGGACTCGGTAATTGCCTTGGCCATAGCGGTGACGAACGTGGCTTCGCTGTCGGTCGGCCACAAATCCACATAGGAGCAGACGCCACCCTTCTTCGGTAGCTTGCCAAGCGCTGTCCGGATCAGCGAGGTCTTACCGTAGCGCCGCTCGGAGAACACGAATAGCTTCTCGTTGTTCTCTATGGCCCGCAGCAGATCGGTGACTTCCTTCTCCCGATTGCAGAAGGCCTCTCCGCTGACCACGCCACCGTATTCAAAGGGGTTTTTCATATTACGCAAGTTGCGTTACGCAATTTGCGTAATACCACAGTCCCCCCGGCCAGTAAAGCTAATTCCGGGCGATGGGTTGCGTGATAAGACTCCTTCCTAATTTCCTGCAAAGGATAGCGGAGCTTCGCCGATTGTTCTTCTCAATGCTAGGTCCAAGAATGAGGACATCAACAGGAGTTGCACCAATCTCCTGCTGAATTGCTGCGCCTAATCGAGCCTTGAATCCTTCGAGATTATCTTCTGGCATGTTACTATCAACTATCCGAAGAGAGTTTCCCCACATTTGACTACATGAGGAGACCCAGCCGAACTTGGTTGGGTGTAAAATAGGGCAAAATCGCAAAACAGACAAGAGACGATAGCTGGGAGTCGGGTATCAGTCTGGCACTTCGTCCAGCCTCGTGAATCCCTTTTTTTCTCCTTCCTTGTGGGCGCGGTCGAACATGCGCCAAAAATCTTTATTTTGTGCAAGCAGCAGGCTTTCCAAATCCGTTTCCTTTGTTACCGGGAAAAGCACAGCGCATGGCCGTCCGTTTTTGGTAATCACCACGGATCTGTCTGAGGGCAAATCTCGCACGATCTTGCTCAACTTGGCCTTCACCTCACGAAGACTCTCAATCTTCATAGCTTAAACTCCTTTCCTTCAATCAGTAATACACTGCCTTTCTTCCTGCCGATAAGCTCGACAATGACCCGGGCCTCCTGCACTCTATAGAAAACCCTCCAGGCTTCGACTCTTAGCTCAAAATCGGCATGGGGCGAGACCCTCTTCATACGAAAACGGTTTTGATCCTCCTGCGTGGGATCTTCTCTGCCGAGCCGCTCACCCATTGCCTTCTTGAGCAAACTTCGCGCTGAGGCCGGCAGTCGCTTAAAATGCCTGAGGGCCGCGGGCGAGAGGACAACTTCGTACACGGAGACAGTGTAGTCCTAATTGTAGTTACAATCAAGGAGTTGGACGATAGCGGACTGAATCACCCGTATATCAGGTACTTTCGGCGGAGCTTTTTGAAACCGCCGAGATCCTTCTGCCAGGACATTTTGATTTCTTTGAGGGATCGTCCTGTCTCTATTTGCTCCCGCACCAGGCTATTGCCGCAGAGGATATCAATGGGGAGTTTCTCGCGCTCGTATTCATAAGGAGGACTCCGCCACTCGAAGCGGTCCGGATGGAGCTGTGAAGCTGCGCGGATCACGGCGATATAGGTCAGAAACGGGTCAAAAACCGCCCGCTCGGTCACGTGGACTTGGATGCCGCCGCAGAGCTCTCCCGCCCACTTGTTGAAGACCGGCTGAAAGTAGAGCGGGCGGAAGCGCGCGCCGCTGAGCCTTTCCTTCTCCAGCTCGTCAACGAGCGGTCGCGGCTTGATGTACGGAGCGCCGATAAACTCAAAAGGGCGGGTCGTGCCCCTCCCTTCCGAGAGATTAGTCCCCTCTATAAGGCAACCGCCTGGATAGACGGTCGCGCTCTCCAGCGTGGGCATATTGGGCGATGGGTTTACCCACGGAAGGCCTGTCCGGTCAAACCACATGGAACGCCGCCAGCCCCGCATCCGAACGACCTCCAACCGGCATCCGATATGAAACTCTTGGTTCATCAGCAGCGCGAGCTCCCCTGCGGTCATGCCGTGCCGGACAGCCAGCGGGTAGAGGCCAACAAAAGAGACATAACGAGGATCCAGGACATTTCCCTGAACGGTAATGCCGTTAATGGGATTGGGCCGGTCGAGGAGCACCATACGCTTCCCATCCCGGGCTGAGGCCTGCATAGCGTAGGCCATCGTGTAGATATAGGTATAGTAGCGGCTGCCGATATCTTGAAGATCAAAAACCAATGTATCGGCATCGCGGATCATCTCGGGGGTGGGAATCAAGGATTTTCCGTAAAGGCTATAAACCGGAAGCCCGGTTGCCTCGTCTGCCGAGTCCCCCATCTCAATCTGGTCCTGGGCTTCCCCTCGCGCCCCGTGCTCGGGGCCAAGGATCAGCATCAACTGAAAATCTTTCCGGGCATAAAGTAGGTCGATGGAATGATTCAGGCGCGAATCAACAGAAGCGGGATTAGCGATCAGAGCTATGCGAGCGCCCTTCAGGCGCGAGGGGCGTTCCTCCAGTAATACTTCGAGACCGCTCTTGACCACTGTACTCCCAGAGGGGGTCAGGAACTTTTCTTTAGAGTTCCTGACCCCCTTGACTACTATCTAGACGATCGGGACCAGAAGCTTAAGGGTGAGCATAAACGCCATCCCCACGATCACCGACAGAATCACTTTCCAATTGAACCTTCGATGCGCCTCAGGCAGTAGATCTCCGGCCCCGATGTAAATGAAGTCGCCCGCAATAAAGGCGAGCATTTTCTGCTGAAACTCCAGGGGGATAAAGCCGGCAAGGAGCGCGCCCACGGGATAGAGCAAGCCAGCGAGCCCGAGGGCAAGGAGTGTCTTAGGATGGCTCCAATGGGCGTCACGCATGATAAGCGCTGAAGTCATCCCTTGGGGAATCTCATGGAAGACCACGGCAAGCGTGATAGCCAGACCGAGAAGCGGATCGATACGGTAGCCCACTGCAATGCCAAGCCCATCCACAACATTGTCGAGGGCCATGCCCAGCACCGCGATAGGACCGATGCGGTGCGTTTCGCACTCGGTCTCTCCGCAGGCGTGAATCATCATCACCTTCTCGAAGACATAGAACGTCACAAAGCCCAGGGTCAGGAAGACGGCGTCCGATTTCAAATCAGCCTCGGGGAGGATGTCGAAAAAAGTCACGGCCAGGAGGACGCCGGCTGCAAATGCGATGACGTATCGGGGCTGGATTCTGTTGGCCCGCTCTCGGAGGGCCAGCCATCCAGATAGAAGGTCGGAGGATCCGGCTATAACGGCGTAGAGGTATATCATTGCCTTCCCTTCTCAGGCCTCATCATCTTCGCGCCACACTTAAAGGCTTGTTGAATGATAGGAGATTGACCGCTCAGGCGACCTGCGGTCCCCTTCAATCAAGCGGCACCTTCTCCCGGACCAAGGAGACGGTATTTACCACGTTTAACTTTTTAAACAGGAATTCAAAGCGCTCTTCAAGTTTTCCGCCGATCTCCCGGCGGAACTCCTCGGGCAAACTCCAGAACTTCTCCTTGAGGGCGCCGAACCCTTTCTTGCGCGTCTTATAAATAAACTGCTCGTCCGTCTCACCCTCTTGCTTCTCTGCCGCGCATTCCTTGCGCAAGTATTCGTAAATCTCCTTCTTCGCTTCCCCAGGAAAACCGGGGTCATCATAGAGCATGTTCTGGAAGCCGGTCGCCAGGTGAATCTCGGCGCATTCCCGGCGGGGAAAGTGGTCGAATGCCTCTTCAGGCAGAGTGGAGGCGCCGTGCTGCACAGCCCCGGCCAGGCCGTATTTTTCGCGCGCCACCTGGGAGAGCCTGCCCAAGGTATCGAAATCGAGCTTTACGCGGGCGATCGTCCCGTCGGGCAAGGGAACGCCGCCGTGCGTTGTGCCGGTCTGGACGCTAATTTTGCTAATGCCCTTTGATCTCTTGTCCCTTTTGTCCAGCTCCTCGCGGTATCCCTCCATAAAGGCCTCCAGCTCCTCCACGGTGCTGTTTTTTTTCCCCACCTCGCCGATCTCCCCGCCTACGGAGATAGAGACCCCCTTGGGCTCGAGAGGGCGCAGGAAGGCGGTTAATTCCGCGGCCACCTCGCAATTGTCCTGTTGCTGGGCCCGCACAGTGGGCTTGCTCAGGTCCACCAGAGTGGAGCTGTCGATGTCGATATTGAAAAACTCCGCTTCAATCGCCTCTTTGATGAGCTCCTTAAGCGCCTGGACTTCGCCCTGGCGATTTTTTGCGAAACTTTTTGCGCTCGCCTGGAAATGATCGCCCTGAATGAAAAGGGGACCGGCAAAGCCCTCCTTGATCGCTGCCGCCATGACGGCGTGGGCGTACTCCGCCGGTCTTTGATAGGTATAGCCTATCTCCGACCGGGCGATCTCAAAGATCGCCGCGCCCACCCGGTTACGCAGCGCGGCCCGAAAGACCGCACGGGCCATATCGTAGGTGAGCCCCCGGATATTGATCGCCGGAACCGTGAACCCACCGCAATCCCCCCGGCCCCTCGCTTCATAGAGAGGAAGAATAGAGGCGGGGCGGATGCCCAGCGTCTTAGCGCTCTGCCGCACGATATCCCGGGCGGCCTGTTTGATCTCGGCGTTTTCATGAAAGACCCCGTTGAAAACCAGCCGATCGATCGCCTGGCCGCGGAGCTTCTCTTGGTCAACAACACCCACCTTGCCGTTTATATCAACAACGCCCTCAAGGCTTTTTTTAAGCTCCCCCATGCTTTGATATCTCATGTCGCGCCCTCCTTTCGCCAAAAGAACGGTGGCCTTGCCCTAAACTACATAGCCCAAAACGGTCTCTAGAAGCAAGAAAGTTGATGATCGCCGTTTGAAAAAATTTCCTAGGGGGCATCTCCCAGACTATATCTGCCTGCGACCAGATTTCTCCGAATCTTCGCTGTCTCCCACAAGACCTGGAGATACCCGGACCATTTTACATGGCTTCTCGGATCATTGACCCAATTGGCCGGAGCTATTCCTATCCGATATTTAAGCGCCCGCGCCAGGGCCAAGACCTCAACATCAAAAGCCCAGCCGTCAATGACCGTCCGGGAGAATATCTTCTCAGCGGCGTAATCACGAAATGCCTTGAAGCCGCATTGGGTATCCCTGATTCCTCGCACCACGACGAGTCGGATGAAGAGATTCCCTATGATCCCCAAGAAGCGTTTGTGCCATGCCTGTGACACCGCCTGTCTTGCCCCCTCGGCGTCTGTGGGGTGACGCGAGCAGATCACCAGATCCAAACCTTGCTCCAACAGCGGAAGCATCCGCTCCAGGTGAGAGATATCCGTGGAATTATCCGCATCCGTAAAAAGACGCACCTGGCCCCGGGCCTTGAGCATCCCCTCCCTGACCGCGTACCCTTTGCCACGATTGACAGCGTGGTCCACGATTTTGAGGTTTTTTATCTCCCGGCCTGTAGCCTCTAAGACATCGCGCGTGTCGTCTGTCGGGCCATCTAAGACGACAAGAATCTCATAGGTAAAAGAGCAGGTGGACAGATAGGCTTGCAATCTCCTTAAGGTCTTAGGCAGCCTCTGGGCCTCATTGCAGGCGGGAATAATCACGGAGAGATAAATGGCGGATTCTGACATCTTGGCCGAGGATTAAACTAGCTTTGAGGAGAGGATTTGGCGCGTGATTTGAGAATCCGCAAGGCCTCCTGGTAATGGTTGACCGCCTCGTCTCTTTTGCCCTGTTGGGCCAGCGCCCGGCCCAGGTTCTCATGGGCCCCAGCGAAGTCGGGCTGGAGCCGCAAGGCCTCGCGGAACTGCTCAATCGCGTTATCGAGACGACCTTGGGCGGCTAATACCTTGCCCAAGGAGTAGTGGCTCCCCGCAAGGTCAGGCTTGATCTTCAGAGCCTGCTCAAAGTGCAGAACCGCCTCTTTGAATTCACCCCGGCCGGCCAGGATCAGGCCCAAATTGTTGTGCGCCTCGACGGCAGCAGGGTTGATCTCCAAAGCGCGGCGGTAGTGCTTCATCGCCTCCTCGATCCCCCCTGTTTGTTCAAGTAAGATAGCGAGATTATTGTGCGCATCCCAATAACGAGGGTCTATAGTGATAGCCTGGCGATAGTGTTCCATCGCCTCTTCCAATCGAGCCTGCTCAGCCAAGACGTTTCCCAGGTTGTAGTGCGCATCGGCGACGAGGGGATTGTGCTCCAACGACTTCTGGTAATGCTCCTTGGCCTCTGCCAGCTCGCCGCGCTGGTGCAAGACCGCAGCCAGGTTGTAGTGGATCGTGCTCGATCCTCCGGTGACAGCGAGGGCATGCCTCCATAGTCTCTCGGAGTTATGCCACACCTGCGCCTGTCCCCACGTCAGGATTCCCAGGAAGATGCTGGCCGCAAGGGCGAGGCCGCCGGCAAACACGAAGATCCGCGGACTTTGACGCCCTATAAGCCGAAGACGCGCGCAATAGAAAAAAGCCGCTCCTGCCAACAATGTCCAGCCGAGGCACGAGAGGTAACTGTACCTATCAGCCGCGATCTGTGGCCCGCTCTGCGCGATTCCTGAGACAGGCGCCAGGAGCACAACATAATAAACCCAAACGGCCAATCCGGCCGGCCATCGCCCCCTCAGGAGAAAGAGAGTGATAGTCGCCGCAACGACCATCGCCCCGCTAAACAAAAAAGGCCAGTCCCAGGGAGTGAAATGACGCGGCAGCTCGTAAAGCGGCGATAACCCCAATGGAAAGATGGTCTTCCAGAGATAGAAGGTGATCCCAAGAAGAGCCTGGGCCAGGCGTGACGCGAAGCTATAGCTCTCTATCTGCTTTAAAGCTCCAGCCTCCTGTTGCGCAGCCAGGGCGACGACCCCGAAGGGAATAGCCAGGAGAAAAAAGGGAACTTTCTCCCGCCAGATCCCGCGGGCACCTAGCGCAACCCAACTGCGCGGATCTCTGTCCAGCCTTCTGAGCGGGTAGACATCGAGCACGACGAGGACTATAGGGAGCGTTATCCCCGTGGATTTTGACAAAAGAGACAAGCTGTAAACCACAATGGCTCCGGCCAGCCACCGGCGCCGTAGAGCCTTCTCTGCTCTGGCAGCCTTGAGATACGAGAGAACGGTCAAGAGATAGAAGGCGCCAGAGAGGAGATCGCGCCGCTGGGTTGCCCAAGCAACCGATTCAACCCGCAACGGATGAAGGGCGAAAAAAATGGTCGCAAGCGCTGCCGCAGCCTGCAAGGGAAGCTCTTCTGAAACGGCAGGGCTGAAGGCCTCAGAGATCAAGGAAAGCGCGATAAAATAGAAGATAAGCGCGTTGGCGGCATGAAGGAGGATATTGGTCAAGTGATACCCGAAGGGGTCCAGTCCCCAAATGAGATAGTCCAGGCTAAACGTGAGCCAGCTAAGGGGCTGGTAGTGACCCATGTAGAACGTGGTAAACATCCAGCGAAGCGCGGGCCAGCCTAAGCCGCGGTAGCGCTCATTTTCGACCAGGGTCGCGTGGTCATCCCAGTCTACGAATCCGTTCTCTAACGCAGGGGAAAAAACCGTGATGGTAATTGGGACTATGAGGATCGCTATCAGCCAGCGGAGCGCTCCGGCGCCCGAGCTTTTCTGGCCGGCTATCCTTGACTTATGAGTGGTTCTCGGATTAAAGGTTTTCACTTAAACGAGAGCGCGAAAGGCGCTGAGCCTGCTGCCATATGGCCTATAACAGCTTAGAGGAGTTTGTTCAAGTTTTGCAACGCGAAGGCGAGCTCAAGCGCGTTGCCTACCCGGTCAAGGCGGAGCTGGAGATTACCGAGATCGCCGACCGGGTGATGAAGAGCGGCCTGCCTGAGCGAGTCCGCTCGCAGGCAGGCGGCCCGGCGCTCTTATTCGAGAACGTCGTCGGAAAGACTATGCCTCTCCTCATCAATGCCTTCGGCTCCCCCAAGCGGATGGCCCTGGCCTTGGGAGTCAGCGACATCGAGGAGATCGCCCGCGAGATCGAACGGCTCACGCGCATGAAGCCGCCAGGATCGCTCTGGGATAAGCTCCGCATGCTGCCTGAGCTGGCGCGCCTGGGAGGGATCTCTCCCAAGGTCGTCGCAGCGGGCGAGTGTCAGGAGGTCATCCATCGCGATCCCGATTTAAACATCCTTCCGGTCCTCACCTGCTGGCCTGGAGACGGAGGCCCGTTTATCACCCTCCCGACAGTGATCTCGCGCGATCCTGCCAGCGGCAACCGCAATGTGGGTCTCTATCGCATGCAGGTGTTTGACGCCCGCACGACCGCCATGCACTGGCATCTCCACAAGCTAGGGGCGCGCCACTTCCAGAGGCAGAAGGAGCGCGGGCAACGCATGGAGCTTGCGGCCTGTCTCGGCGGCGACCCGGCCTTTATCTACGCCGCAACCGCGCCTTTGCCGGATCAGATTGATGAGTTCTTATTCACCGGCTTTCTCAGAAAAAAGGGCCTCGAGCTGGTCAAGTGCAAGACGGTAGACATCGAAGTGCCGGCGAATTCCGATATTGTCATCGAAGGGTATATCGATCCGCAAGAACCTCTGCGCCGAGAGGGACCGTTCGGCGATCATACGGGCTTTTATTCTTTAGCCGATGACTATCCGGTTTTTCACGTCACCTGCATCACGCACAAGAAAAAGCCGATCTATCCTACTACCATCGTTGGCCGCCCGCCCATGGAAGATGTCTACCTGGGGAAGGCCACCGAGAGAATATTCTTGCCGCTGCTGCGCCTGACCTTCCCGGAGATCACAGATATGAACCTGCCGGCGCACGGGGTCTTTCACAACCTGGCCGTCGTCTCGATCAAGAAAGAATACCCGGCCCACGCGCGCAAAATCGCCCACGGTCTTTGGGGCATGGGCCAGATGATGTTCACGAAAACTATTATCGTTGTTGACCATGACGTCAATGTCCATGACCTCGGCGAAGTGACCTGGATCGTTGGCAACCACATTGACCCCAAACGGGATGTTTTCTTCGTTGAGGGTCCGGTAGATATCCTGGATCATGCCGCGCCGCTCATGGGTTATGGCTCTAAGATGGGGATTGATGCGACCCGGAAGTGGCAGAGTGAAGGCTTCGAGCGCGAGTGGCCGGAGCCGATTGTGATGGACGAAAAGACAAAGAAGTATATTGATTCGATCTGGCACAAACTGGGGATACCGTGACTCGTGTTCGTGATTCGTGTTCGTACGAGCACGAGAAACGAGCCACGAGCACGATATTTGACGAACAGGCTCACGAATAACGAACACGACCCAGTGCGAGCACGAGCAACAAGCACGATATCCTGCTGAACCAATGAAATCGGTCGAAGAACTAGATGTTTTCAAACTCGCCCATGAGCTTACCCTAAAAGTCTACAAGGTAACGGCTGAATTCCCGAAAGAAGAAAGCTTTGGTCTTGTCTCGCAAATGAGGCGGGCTACAAGCTCTGTAGGAATGAATTTAGTTGAGGGATCAATGAGGCTAAATAGCCGTGAGTTTAGGCAGTTTGTAGGGATTGCTAGAGGTTCTGCGGCTGAAGTCAGTTACCAACTGTTTTTGGCCAAGGATTTGGGCTACATCTCGAAGCAGGTCTACGAGGAGCTTCGGTTGGGCTATGAGAGAGTAGGCCAGATGCTTACGCGCCTGACACAGTCCCTGGATAATGAATAGCTATGACTCCTTACGAGCACGAGCCACGAGCCACGAGCACGGGGGTCGAGGACGGGCCACGATCACGAGCACGAGCAACGAGCACAATCATAGGTCTACTTCGTAGGATTTACAGCTACGGCAAGCTTGTCCGCTTCTCCCACACAGTCTTTGCCTTGCCCTTTGCGCTCGCCTCTGTGGCCTTAGCCTGGCCTGGCCATGCGGTGAGCCTTAGAACGCTGCTCTGGGTTGTGATCGCTATGGTTGGCGCCAGAACCGCGGCCATGGGTTTTAACCGGCTGGCAGATAGACAACTGGATGCGCTCAACCCGCGCACCCTGGGCTGGGAGCTGCCCCAAGGGAGGGTAAAGGTGTGGGAGGCGGCTCTGCTTACTGCCTTCTGCTCGCTGCTTTTCGTTTACGCCGCCTATCAGTTGAATTACCTGTGCCTGTTCCTCTCCCCGCTGGCGCTGGCGATCCTCTTTTTCTACTCCCTCACCAAACGCTTCACCTGGACCTCCCATCTCTTTCTCGGCCTCTCGCTCTCCCTGGCCCCTGTCGGGGCCTGGCTCGCAGTCACCGGCATGCCGGATGGTGTGAACGATCTCGCTACCCCCTTTTTCCTCGGCCTGGCTGTGCTCTTCTGGCTGGCCGGCTTTGATGTCCTCTACTCCCTTCAGGACCTGGACTTTGATCGAAGGCACGGCCTGCACTCGATCCCTGTTCGCTTCGGCGTGGCGCCGGCCTTAAGGCTATCGAGTCTCTGCCACATTTTGACTGTGACCTTCCTGGCGCTGGTGGGCTTTTACGCGGGCCTGGGGACCATTTATTGGCTGGGGCTGGCGGTGGTCGCGCTCATCCTTTTTGGGGAGCACCGTCTGGTCAAGCCAGACGATCTCTCCCGCATCAACCGCGCCTTCTTCGATTTTAACGCCTACGTGAGCGTGGGCTATCTCCTGGCCATCCTGGGGGATCTTTTCATCACCCTTCAGTTAGGGGATGGCCGGTGAGCCTGGCCTTTCTTGCAGCCCTGGCCCTCCTCGGAGGAATAGGAGGCCTTACGGCAGGTCTTTTGGGCGTGGGAGGAGGGGTATTGATGTTTCCCCTGCTTTTTTATGCGCCTCCCCTGTTGGGCTTTGAAAGTCTGGATGCGAAGTCTGTGGCCGCGGTGGTCGTCACGCAGGTATTTTTTTCCGCCCTGTTCGGTGGAACAGCGCATTGGCGGCGCGGACGAGTGCACGGCCAGCTCGCTCTGGTAGCCGGGGCAGCCTCGGCCGCGGGCTCCTTCCTGGGAGGCGCCGCTTCGAAGTGGGTTTCCGACTGGTTTCTACTGCTCCTCTTTGGCGTGGTGGCCCTTGTCGCCGGGGCGATGATGTTTCTTTCACCGCCCTCAGCTCATCGAGAGGAGACTCCTGTAGGGGAGGTGGTGATTCCTCTTGTCCCGCTCTCTGCCTTTTCCTCTGTGATTGGTATTGTCGTAGGCTTCCTTGGGGCCACCAACTTTATCTTTATCCCGCTGCTGATCTATATCCTGAAGGTCCCGACGCGGATCGCTATCGGCAGCACTCTCTTCATCGCCATGATCAATACCTTCTCCGGCTTTTTGGGCAAGCTCATCACCGGGCAGATTCCTTTTCTATTGGCTCTTGCAGTGGTAATCGGCGCCAGCGTCGGGGCTTTGGCCGGAGAGCGCGTCCACAGCCGTGTCTCCCCGCGCGCTCTTCGATACGTTTATGCCGCGATGGTAGGCGTGATCACGGTGAGAATCTGGATCACCCTTTTAGGCTAGAGAATGGGAAAGCGAAGATTTCCAATCGCTGATTGCGCTTTTCTTCTTTTCCTGATGCTACTTCCCCTAGGTTGTGCCCTCTCTCAGGCTGACACGGAGGTCCAGACCGCTGAAAAAGCAGGGGACCACCCGGGGATTAGGCGGCGATACGATGACGATGGAGAGAGAGGTATCTTGGAGTCCTTCCGCAGCTCGCGCCGTTCTGAACGGGGCAGGCTGAGAGAGAGGTCAAGAGACAGGAGAGATCGTTAATTGCCTAGATCGGTATCGCGCCGCTCTATGGCGCGGTCCCTATTCACCTGGAACCACTCTTCGTTAAAAATGGCTCTAAAAAGGGCCTCCGTTGCCCGTACAAGGTTCTCTCTTTCCTCCAAACCTTTTGTAGCCGAGAAAACCGCCCTGCGCAGGGACAACCGCACACTGCCACTTGGGTCCCACTTAGAATAGCCTCTATAGCCAGAGTCGTCCCGCATAGCCCTTCCCATCAAAGTCAATCCCCCTTTGATGCTCTCAAGCCCCCTCTCGTGATCTCCTAGCCTCAATTGCAAAAGACCCAAGAGCAACCAGGCGATCTCGTCCTCTCTATTGATCGCCAGGGCTCTCGTGATGATCTGGAAAGCGTCCTCATTCCGGGCCTTGTGATAATAAGCCATTCCGAGGAGGGTCAAGCTATCTCGATAAGTGGGATTCTCGCGCACGATGGACTCAAGGCTTAGAATGGCCCTGTTGAGATCCGCCCCGCGCGGCCGCATGAGTTCCGTTTTCGCCTCGTTGTACTTGCCTCCGACACCGAAATACCAGCTAGGGGTGGAGCAACCGAAAAGAGATAAGCAGATAATGGCGAATAGTAAATAGGCAAAGGCCAGGAGGCGAGGGTGACTGAGATTTCTCATGCTTTTGCGATAAAGCTGCTTTTGCAAGCGGTTGTCAGCGACCTACCCTAGCCTCCAAAGCCGCTAACCTTTCGCGGATCTCCAGCGCTTCATCCAGACGTTTGTTAGTAAAGGTAAGCTTCTCATCAATGCGCGCAACCTGGGCAGTGAGCTTTTCGTCGACACGGGCGATATCACCCTTCAACTCGTTTTTGACGGCCTCGATTTTTTCATCAAGCCTTTTGATCTCACTCCTAAATTCAGCCCGGAGGGAAGAAATCTCTCCTTTCAGCGCCTCAAGCTGAGGAGCGATAAAGTCTTGAAGGACCTGCTTTAGTGTTGCGTAGACATTGGCGGCCATAGGGTACTCCTAGCATAAAACCTAGCTATAAAAAAGGGGCGCCAGAGATGGCGCCCCTTTTTTGATTGCCTCACAAAGACGGGCTTACCAGTAATTGATTTAAAGCAGCCCGACCTGGGACAATCAAACTTGCCCTCTTAGGGGATATTGACTTCATAAAAAAAAGCGCTAGCCTTAAGCTCAAGGAGGACAAACCTTATGCAGATTGCAAATTTCAAATTACAAATTGCCAAAGGCAAAATTTTTCCTGTTGCCTATTGCCTGTTGCCTGTTGCTTTCCTTTTCTCCGGCTGTGGCACCGCCTTTCAGGTGGGAAGCGAGATCCAGGCGGGGCGGAGCGCCCTAAAACGGGGACAGCCGAAAGCAGCCCTGGCAAGCTTCCAGCGCGCCGCTGAGCTGGACCCCGACTATTACCTCAACTTCTCGCTCTTCAACCAGGGCGTGTGGACCTACGTGGGCAGGGCACAATATGCCGCCGGGAACCACGCTGAGGCGCGAAAGGCGCTGGAGCGGGCGCGCTCGCGCTACGATTGGGATCATATGGCCAAGCTCTATCTGGGGCTGGTCCTGGCTCGGGACGGCGACCGAGAGAGAGGGCTCAAAGAGATCGAGGCCGGGCTCAGGGGAGTAGGAGATTGGCTTGAGAATATCCATTACCGGATCTACGACGGGAAATTTTGGGATTCTGGAGGGAACATCCGCGATGAGATCGAAAGCAGCCTGGCCACGATCCGGGGTCGTGATATGGACTTGAAGCAGCTTATAACCAGCGCCGAATGGGTCGGGCGAGAAATGGAAGATGAGATCGAGCGGGTAGTGAGAGAGAGAATGCGCGAAAGGAGCGACGACGATAAAAGTCAAGACAAAAGCTAAAAGACTAGCCAAAAAAAAAGGGGGGGCTAAAAGCCCCCCTTTTTTTTTATCCACTGTAGAACTAGTCGTTAGAAGGCATACTGCAATCCAAAGCTGATCGTGTGCCAACTACACTCCCTGCCAGACTCCTTCCCAGCCTCAGCAGCCGCTATGTTCCTCTTGCAGCCAACGGCCACCTGAGTCTCGGTAGGCGTGTTGTGGGCTTTCCACCAGTTCCACCAGAAGCCGAGTCTCAGCCCTCGCGAGATATAGTAATAGAGGTCTAATTCACGGTTGATGAAGGCGTTCTGATGCGGATCTTGGCCAGGTCCGGCCACGCACCCACCAGTACTGCCCACAAACCGGCTGTTGCACCGGCCATCCTCGCGCTCAAAACTCCAGCCCAATGCCACTGTGCCCGCAGTGCTGCTTGAGCCGGTGAAAGGGCCCTTCGGACTCCACAGCCAAAAACCATTCTCTATCTTCCAACCATCCCCCCTCACTCCTCTGAAACTATCCCGCTTACCCTGCCATCTGTCAGCCAGCCATACCCCGCTAAGCTGATAAGGACCAACCTGCCAGCGCAGGCTCGGACCAGTCATATGGTGCAGTCCCCCACCGATCCGGTTGGCATCGAACACCGTGATCCGGCCTAGCCGTTCATGAGTCCGCATCCGCAGACGAGTTGGCTCCTCTACGTCACGACTAATGAGCTCAATCGTGTCGCCGCTGTCATCCTCAAAGCCGTCCTCCAACTCATTGACACTATTCGCCCGCTTGTCAATCGGCTGCAAATAGCTGCCAACGGCAAACGTTATACCCTGAAGCCACATGTTCTTGGTATTCTTAAAGGGCCGCGTTTGAAAATAGAGGTTGGCCGCCTTTTTGTTGGTATCACGTAGCTCTCCAAGCACGACGCCGACGCCCCGGTCAAGCCAGCGCACCAGGAAAGTAAAATCGCCACTGCCAACCGGTATCTCCTCCCACCAAAGGGCAATACCGCTGGAGGAACCGGTCGATGTCGTCGAGTTGCTGGAAGGCACTAGGCTATGCTCGGAACTAAAGCCGCTCGAAGAACTCCTGCCGAGATAGACAGAGCCGGGGATCCTCGTGCCGAGATTGAGACGGGGCAAATAAGGATTCCAATTCTCAAAATGGACAGAAAGGTTGTTATCCCGAGCGTTCGCTACGGTCTCATCTGCGCCTTCAGCCATGTCCATGGAGAGTGACATCTCATAGAAGCAGTCCGCCCAGCAGAAGGTCCACTCCGGTCGATTGCGCCGGATAGTAAACTGGGCGTTGTTCTGGTTGGTCCTGCTCCTAATCACATCCCCAGAAACCGGCCCCGTCTCCGTCGTGATCACCGGCTTCCCCCCCGGATGGCTGTGATTGAACAAGTTCCAGGTCCAGGTAAAGTTCATAGACCAGCTCTTGTCCGCCGCCGCGATCGTGAGACCACTACCGCGACGATAGGTGAATTCCGGCAAAGCAGCAGCAGCCGCCACCGCCTCCTTCTTTAACTCCATCTGCTCTGACTTGAGCCGCGTTAGCTCGTTTTCCAATGCCTTGATCTTCTCGTCCACACTGTCGGCCCAAACCGGCACTGCCAACAAGAAGAAGGCAGCGAGCGTGAAGCAGATCGCTGTCAGTAATCTCAGTCGCTTATTCATCTTCGCCTCCTTTTATTTTCACTCGTTGATCTTCGTTGATCTTCGAGGTTATTCGCCAATGGGTTGATGCCTACCTATAACTTATTTTTCCTCTGTCGCGTACCGTTTTTATTACTTGAATCGCACCCTCCTATCAATACGCTTTAAGTAGGGTTTTTACGCGGACTATAGCGATTGAGGCGGAATTTATAAGACTAGAGTCGTAGGAGGGCCGGGCAAAAAAAAAGGGCGCTAGAAAGCGCCCCTTTTTTATCCACTGTAGAGCTAGTCGTTAGAAGGCATACTGCAATCCTAAGGTGAGCGTGTGCCAATCACACTCCCGGCCAGACTCCTTACCAGCCTCAGCAGCCGCTATGTTCCTCTTGCAGCCAACGGCCACCTGAGTCTCGGTAGGCGTGTTGTGGGCTTTCCACCAGTTCCACCAAAAGCCGACTCTCAGCCCTCGCGAGATAATGTAATAGAGGTTTAATTCACGGTTTATGAAGGAGTTCTGATGCGGATCTTGGCCAGGACCGGCCACGCACCCACCAGTACTGCCCACAAACCGGCTGTTGCACCGACCATCCTCGCGCTCAAAACTCCAGCCCAATTGCACTGTGCCCGCAGTGCTGCTTGAGCCGGTGAAAGGGCCCTTCGGACTCCACAGCCAAAAACCATTCTCTATCTTCCAACCATCCCCCCTGACCCCTCTAAAGCTATCCCGCTTACCCTGCCATCTGTCAGCCAGCCATACCCCTTGAAACTGATAAGGACCAACCTGCCAGCGCAGGCTCGGACCGGTCATATGGTGCAGTCCCGAACCAATCCGGTTGGCATCGAAGACTGTGATCCGGCCCAGGCGGTCATGAGTCCGTATCCGCAGACGAGATGCCTCCTCTTCGTCACGACTAATGAGCTCAATCGTGTCGCCGCTGTCATCCTCAAAGCCGTCCTCCAGCTCATTGACACTATTCGCCCGCTTGTCAATCGGCTGCAAATAGCTGCCAACGGCAAACGTTATACCCTGAATCCATCGGTTTTTGGTATTCTTAAAGGGCCGCGTTTGAAAATAGAGGTTGGCCCCCTTTCTGTTGGTGTCACGAAGGTCTCCAAGCACGTAACCGACGCCTCGGTCAAGCCAGCGCGCCATGAAAGTAAAATCGCCACTGCCAACCGGTATCTCCTCCCACCAAAGGCCAATGCCGCTGGAGGAACCGGTCGATGTCGTGTCGTTGCTGGAAGGCACAAGGCTATGCTCGGAACTAAAGCCGCTCGAAGAACTCCTGCCAAGATAGACAGCGCCCTCGATCCTCGTGCCGATTTGCAGACGGGGCAAATAAGGATTCCAATTCTCAAAATGGAAAGACAACTTGTTATCCCGAGCGTTCGCTACGGTCTCCCCCGGACCTTCAGCCATGTCCATGGAGAGCTCCATCTGATAGAAGCAGTCCGCCCAGCAGAAGGTCCACTCCGGTCGATTGCGCCGGATAACAAACTGGCCGGAGTTCTGGTTGGTCCTGCTCCTAATCACATCCCCGGAAACCGGCCCCGTCTCCGTCGTGATCACCGGCTTCCCCCCCGGATGGTTGGGCATGAACACGTTCCAGGTCCAGGCAAAGTTCATAGACCAGCTTTTGTCCGCCGCCGCGATCGTGAGACCACTACCGCGACGATAGGTGAATACCGGCAAAGCAGCAGCAGCCGCCACCGCCTCCTTCTTTAACTCCATCTGCTCTGACTTGAGCCGCGTTAGCTCCTGCTCCAATGCCTGGATCTTCTGATCCACGCTTTCGGCCCGAAGCGGCGCCGTAGCGAAGATCACAGCGGCAAGCGCGAAGCAGACCGCCGTTAGAATCCTCAGTTGCTTGTCCATTTTGTCCTCCTTTTCAATAATTTGATATTTTTATACACCTAAGAGCCTACTACAGTCAATCAAAAGTCCTAACTTTATTCCCTATTTTCCCGTGGATCAACCTATTATATAACCAAAGTCTTAGGTCTTTTAACTAATATCGAAACCCTTGTCAAGGGAAAAAACAACTTTTTTTAGGGGGGGGGAGGGGGGGCGAAAAAGGGTTACAGGGTTGAAAGGTTTAAGGGTTCAAGGGTTTGGGGAGGCGGGTGCCAGCTTCTCCTTGACTCCGCACCAGGGTTCCATATAAGATGGGGCAGCTTGAATTCAAAGCAGCGGGAGAATTTAGCAAAGATAGGTAGTTGGGTTCTGATTTCTGGCTTTACAGCAGCTTCGATCCTTTTGCTCTTGGGGCTTCTTTTTGATAAGGGAAAATAGCGATGGATCAATTAACCATTATTTTTTCCGTCCTTGCAGCGATTGGTTTGGTAGGGATTGCTCTAGTTTGGTGGTTTGACCGGCCAAAGAAATCGAAGTAGAAAATGCAAAGTGAAAGAAAAAATCTGCGTGGGATAAGTTCGCTATTCGCCATCTTCATTCTCCTGCTCTCCGGTTGCTCATCTATTCCTCTCCCTTCTCTTCCTTCCCTTCCCTGGTCCTCCACCGCCGTTCAGTCCAATCCCACGGCGGAGGCGCTTTTTGAGGAGGGGATGGCCTACTTCAATAATAAGAAGTATGCCCTCGCAATTGACCGCTTCCAGAGGGTAAAAAGCGAGTTCCCTTTCAGCCCGCAACTCGCGCCCGCCGAGCTAAAGCTCGCCGAGGCCTATTACCTTAATAAGCAGCTCCCGGAGGCGATTGCGGCTTTTAAAGAATTCCAAGGCATGCACCCGAGCAACGAGAATATTCCCTTCGTAGTTTACCACCTCGGCCTGGCCCACTTGGAACATTTCACCGGCAGCGACCGCTACCAGAAGATGACGGAGATCGCCAAAGGTTACTTCGAGACAGTAGTTAAGGATCACGCCAGCTCCCCCTACGCCGCGCCGGCAAGAGAGAAACTTGTCCAGTGCCTTGAGTATCTCTCAGAGTCTGAATTCAATGTCGCGACATTCTATTTTAACGACAAGAAATATCCCGCTGCCATTGACCGGCTGGAGGGCATTCTCAAGCGCTACGCGCAAATGCCTCTTGCGGCCAAGGCGCTTTACTATCTGGGGGAGAGCTATCGTCTGGAGAAGAATCCGCTCAAGGCGGCCCTGGCCTATGAGGCGCTGAGCCAACACTATCCGGATGATCCTCTGACGAAAACCGCGCAGCTCCGGCTAGAAGAGCTCTCGAAAGAGAAACAAGACCCGCTGGCATTGCTGCTCAAGAGAGACGGCAGGCCAGCTTCTGCTTTAGAAAGCAGGCAACAGGCAGAAGGGAATAGGCAACAGAAAGAGCTCAACCTGGTGGCGAAGAAAGAGGTGGTTTATGAAGAGCCGGGCGAGGGAAAGGGAATGTTCCGCCGGGCTCTGGATGCGCTGAACCCCTTCGCCTCTTCCTCTGGAAAAAAAGAAGATGGCGGCAAAAAAATAGCAACCGCGAAGGAGCAATCAGGCGGCTTGCCTGCGCGGGAGACGCAGACAGGCTTTTTTACCTCTCTGTGGCGCGGGCTCAACCCGTTTGCCAAGGAGGATAAGGCAACGACGGAAGCGCCCAAAGACCCCCATCTGGTAGGCAAGATAGACGAGTCCCTAAGCCGGAGAGGCATTGACGTCGGGGCTCAGAGTCCGGCCGCTAGAGCGCCGGCATCGGATCTTCCCAAGGTCGAGGAGCCCGCCCCTCCTGCCACTGACACGAGAGAGCTGGTGGGCCAAATCGACTCCAGCCTGAAGAAGGGAGGAAAAGATGTGGCCGAGCTGCCTCCACCGCCGGAGCCCGCACCCATCTTCGGAAGATCGGATAGCCAAGGGCAAAAGCCGGCAGCCACCAAAACCGCGACCACCACTTCCCCCAGCGCTAAAGAATTGATTGCCGGCATTGACGAGGCGTTGAAGCGAAAAGGGATCGAACCACAAAAACAGAGCGAGAAGGCCGGGACGCCAGGAGGCGTGAAAGCTTCCCAGCCTTCAAGCATCCCAGCCTCCCAGCCTTATAGTCGAGGGAAGGTTGAACTGGCTCCAAAGCTGCCGCAGGAGAAGGGGCCGCTGTTCTTCGAGACAGGAGAGTATCATGCGGAGGAGAAAACAAAAGAGAGCGAGAAAGCTGGAAAGCCAGAAAGCTTGGAAGCTTCCCAGCCTTCAAGCATCCCAGCCTCCGTGGTGAAGGGTCCCCCTCAGGTGAAAGAAAAACCTGCGGAGACGAAGGTGGCGGAAAAGAAGAAGTCGCCTGACGGAGAGGAAGAGCCTAAAGGGGCGCTGGAGCAGATCAAAGAAGATCTCGGAAAACTGCGTGATCTGTTGAACCCGTTCAGTTGGTAACTACTATCGTTACTCGTGATCGTGTCACTTCGAAGTAGTCCTTTGATGTTACGTGTTCGTCCCCTCCCCGCGAGACACGAGCCACGAGCACGAATCAGAACCGTCACTTTCGCGCGCCACCTCTTCTGAACCAGGCAAACAGGGATGGTCCCAGCGCTGCTCCTCCCGCAGCTTCGGGGCGCCATCCTTTCGTTGTCTCGGGCGCTCCCTCGATCTCGGGCACTGCGTGCCTGGTGCGCACCCAGCCGCGCGCCATCTCCAAGAAAGATTCCAGGTAGAGATAGAACACCGGAGTGATATACAGCGTGAGAAGCTGGGAGACGAGAAGGCCGCCCACCACGGCAAGACCCAGCGGACGGCGCGCCTCAGAGCCGGCTCCGAAACCGAGCGCGATGGGCAGGGCGCCCATGAGAGCAGCCATCGTGGTCATCATGATGGGGCGGAACCGGACAAGGCAGCCGTCGTAGATCGCCTGCAATGGGGTTTTCCCTTCCTCCCTTTGTCCCTGCAAGGCAAAGTCGATCTGCATGATGGCATTTTTCTTCACAATGCCTATGAGCATGATGATCCCCACGAAGCTGTAGATGTTGAGGTCCATGCGAAAAATCATCAGCGCCACCAGAGCGCCTACGCCCGCAGAAGGAAGACCCGATAAGATGGTTAAGGGGTGAATGAAGCTCTCGTAAAGAATTCCCAGCACCAAGTAGACGACCAAGATGGCCATCGCCAGGAGAAGCCATAAACTCCGCAGCGACGACTCAAACTCCTTGGCGGTGCCCTGAAAACTCGTGCTTATAGTGGCTGGCAGAGTTTCTCGAGCAAGGTCATTGACTGCCTTCACCCCATCTCCCAAAGCCACGCCTGGCCTGAGGTTGAAGGAGAGGGTAACAGAGGGGAGCTGGCCTGAATGGTTGACGGAGAGGGGTCCAACGCTCCGCTTTAAGCTCGCTACGGCGCTGAGTGGGATCAGCGAACCTGTGGCCTGGCCGGTGTTCGACCGGATGTAGAGCATGGACAGGGCCGAGGGATCTGTCTGAAATTTTGGGTCCAGCTCCATGATCACCTGGTACTGATCTTGGGGGGTATTGATGCTTGAGATCTGGCGGGAGCCATAGGCAGTATAAAAGGCTTCTTCAATCTGTCGCGCCGAGAGTCCTTGAGCCTGCAACCCTAAGGTGGCAGCCCTGTCCCTATCGATGACGATCTCCACCTGAGGGTTTTTGAGCTGCAGGTCGCTTCTGACGTCCTGGATGTCTGGGAGCGCCCGCAGCTTCTCCTCTAAAATAGGAGCATACTGGTAAAGCTCCTGGGTGTCCGGGCTCTGCAGCGTGAACTGGTAGAGGCCCGCGCCGATCCGGCCGCCAATGTTAATGAGCGGAGGGTTTCGCAGAGAGACACGGAGCCCGGGAATCTTGGCCAACTTGGGCCGGAGTTCCTGAATAATCTGATCCGCGCTCAAGGATCGCTCGGAGCGCGGCTTCAAGCGAATAAAGAAACCTCCGGTGTTCCCCGCCGCGCCCCCGAAGCCACCCCCAACCCTGGTGGTAAAAGAGCCCACATTGGGATCCTGGGCGATGATTGCGGCAACCTGTTGGTGCAAGCGCACCATAGCATCGAAGGAGATGCCCTGCGCGGCCTCGGTAGAGCCGGAAATGCGCCCGGTGTCTTCGCTAGGGATAAAGCCCTTGGGGATGGCCACAAAAAGGTAAGCTGTGAGCGCCAGGACAACAACTCCGCATATCACCATCGCCTGCCGGTGCCTTAAGACCGCCTGCAGGCTCGTCTCATAAGCGCGCACCATGCCGTCGAAGAAGCGCTCCGACAGGGCGTAGAGACGGTTGTGCTTCTGCTCCCGGGGCGGGCGTAGGAAGCGGCTGCAGAGCATGGGAGTGAGAGTCAGAGAAACAAAGCCGGAGACCAAGATCGCCACGCAAATGGTGACGGCAAACTCCCGCAGCAGCCGGCCCAGCATGCCGCTCATAAAAAGCACGGGAATAAAGGCGGCGACCAGCGCAAGCGTCATGGAGAGAATGGTGAAACCGATCTCCTTTGAGCCCTTGAGAGCTGCTTCGAAGACCCCCTCCCCCTTCTCCGTATGACGGACGATATTTTCCAGCATAACAATGGCATCATCCACCACAAAGCCCACAGAAAGCGTCAAGGCCATAAGCGACAGGTTATCCAGGCTGTAACCCAGCAGGTACATCACTGAGAAAGTGCCGACGATCGACATCGGCAGGGCCAGGCTGGGGATGATCGTGGCCGAGAGATTGCGGAGAAAGAGAAAGATCACGAGCACCACCAGACAGACGGTCAGGAACATAGTGAACTGGACGTCGTGGAACGATTCCCGGATCGACTGGGTACGGTCATAGAGGATCTCGAGCTTGACGGACGGCGGTATCCGCTCGCGCAAGCCAGGCAGCAGCTCTTTGACCGCGTCCACGACCTCGACGACATTGGCGCCTGGTTGGCGCAGCACTTGAAGGACGATGGCGCGAGTGTCGTCGTACCAGGTCGCCTGCCTGTTGTTCTCAACGCTATCGATGACATTGCCGAGATCCTGGAGGCGCACGGGCGAGCCGTTGCGATAGGTCACAATCGTAGGACGGAAGGCCGCCGCATCGGTGAGTATCCCGGTGCCCCGCAGTGTAAAGGACTGATCGGGCCCCTGTAAGGTGCCCATGGGCAGGTCTACGTTGCTCCTCTGAACCGCGTTCTGAACCTCATCAATGCCGATCTGTCGGGCAGCGAGCGCGTTAGGGTCGAGTTGAATGCGGACCGCGTATTTCTGTGAACCGGAGACATCTACCTGGGCCACGCCGCTCACCATAGAGATGCGTTGGGCCAGGAGATTCTCCGCGTATTCGTTGACCGTTGACAGAGGAAGCGTCTCCGAGCTTAGGGCAAGGAAAAGAATGGGAAAATCCGCGGGGTTGACCTTCCGGTACGAGGGAGGGTTGGGCATATTCGGCGGCAGGTCTCTTAAGGTCCGGGCGATCTGCGCCTGGACATCTTGAGCCGCCGCGTCGATGTCGCGGTTTAGATTGAACTGAAGCGTGACCTGGGTCCGGCCCAAGGCATTGGTGGAGTTCATGGAATCGAGGCCGGCGATGGTGGAGAACTGCTTCTCGAGGGGAGTCGCGACTGCTGAGGCCATCGTGTCCGCGCTGGCGCCGGGGAGGTTCGCGCTCACCACGATGGTCGGGAAGTCCACGGTAGGGAGGTCGCTTACAGGGAGGGCTCGGTAGCCCATCAGGCCGAAGATCACAATGCCCATCATGATGAGGGTCGTCGCTATAGGACGGCGGATGAAGAGCTCCGCAATATTCATGATCCCACCTCTCCTTTCACTTCCACCCTGGCCCCAGGGCCAAGGAGAAACTGCCCGTCTGTAACCACCTTCTCACCGGGCTTGAGCCCTTTTTCAATCACCGCCTGGCCGCCATCGGTTCTGCTCACGACAACCGGGCGCAATTCCACTGCGAGATCGGGCTTGACCACAAAGACATGTTGGCCCTTTTGTCCTGTCTGGACGGCCTGAGATGGAACGACAAGCGCATTGGGCTCGACGGCGAGCGTCAGGGCTACTTTGACGAACTGCCCGGGCCAAAGCCGCTTCTCGTTGTTGGCAAAGGTCCCCTTCAACTTAATGGTTCCCGTAACCCTATCCACCGTGTTGTCCACAAAGCTGAGCTCCCCCCGGTCGGGGCGATCTGCGTTCTGGGGTATGAGCGCTTCAACCGCGAGCTTTCCCGCTGCCATGCGCCTTTTAATCTCCGGCAAGTTCTGCTCCGGCACAGAGAAGCTCACGTAAATCGGGCTGGTCTGATTGATAATCACTAAAGGCGTATTATCGTTGACCCGGACAAAGTTGCCCTCATAGACCAGGAGACTCCCGGTGCGACCGACCATCGAGGAATAGATATAACAGTAGCTAAGTTGAAGTTTGGCGTTCTCCAAAGCGGCCTTATCCGCCTCCACTACCGCTTCGAGGGCATTGGCATTATAGCGGATCTGATCGTACTGCTCCTGGGACACATACTGCTTCTTGACCAGTTCCGCATAGCGGCGCGCCTGCTCGCGGGCGTTCTCCACAAGAGCCGAATTTTTCGCCAGGTTGGCCTCGGCCTGCTTAAGTGTGGCCTCAAAGGGACGGGGGTCGATCGTGAAGAGAAGATCCTCCTTCTTTACGTCTTGACCTTCCTTGAAATGGACGCGCATGAGCGTGCCGTTGACCTGGGACCTGACCGACACGGAGGAATAGGCCTCCACTATCCCAATCACCCGCACCTGCACAGGGACGCTCTGTTGCGTCACGCTGGCAACCATGACTGGCACTACCTGCTGCCCCCCGGACCTTCTATCAGACCTTCCACCCTCGGATCTCCTACCTGACCTGTTTTCAGACCCCGATCCGCTTTCAGACTTTGTCTGGGACCAGGAGGAGAGTCCCCAATATCCCACTATCGCCGCTAGGACCAATAGAGTGACACCGATCCAAAGGTATCGCTTCATTTCGTCTACCCCTTTATCCCGCCCTTTTACCCCTTTTAACTCTTTCCCTTTAACGCTGCAATCCTCATTTTATCAGACTCAGTCCCTGGTATCACTGCCTGCCCATCGCCCTGATCAACTGCGCCTCGGCGATCTTATAATCGTAAAGCGACCGGATGTGATTCGTCTGCGCATCGGTGTAGAGAGTCTGGGCATCGGTAACCTCAATGATCGATCCGACCCCTACTTGGTAGCGGCCAGTGGCAAGATCAAAATTTTCCTTGGCTGCCTGTTCGGCCGAATCAGTTGCCTTGATTCTCTCCTGCGCGTTGACGAGATTGACATAGCTCTGCTCCACCTCCAATGCAACCTGTTGCTTCTTCTCCTCCTCCTGAGCCCTGACCGAGTGGTAATTGCGCAGCGCCTCCTCTACTTTATGAGTGGTCCTAAAACCGTCAAAGATAGGGATATTTAAGCTCAGTTGCACCTGCCAAGTGAGCTGAAGCGGAAAGGTATTGCCGCCGCGGCTCGTATTCCTCCGACCATAATCCGCGCTAAAAAGGATATCTGGAAGATGTCCCCTTCTTGCCGCGGCGATCTTTTCATCCTGCGCTTTCCTTTGCGCCTCGAAGCCCCTGAGCTCGGGGCGCGAGTCGAAGGCGATTTGCCTGGCCCGGTCTATCGGAAGACTCACGGGTGGAATAGCCAAATCCTCCGCAACTGGTTGCTCGGGGAGATCGGGCATTCCCATGGCGTTTTTGAGAGTTGTCCACGCAATCTTCACAGCGTTTTGAGCGGCGATGAGATCGGCCTGCGCGCCGTAGAGGTTGGCCTCTGCTCGCGCCACATCGATTTTCGCCCTCGTTCCCACCTCAAAAAAACCGCGCGCCTGCCGCACCAGCAGCTCGCGATTCTTAACCGTTTCTCCCCTTACCCTGACAAGCGCTTGAGCCTGAAGATAACCATAATAGGCCTGCTTGACCGCCAGAACGACATCGTTCACACTTGCCCTAAGGTTATACTGGGTCGCTTCGACACTGTCTCTGGCCGATTGAACCGCTCCCTCCCGCTTGCCAAAATTGTAAAGGGTCATATCAAAGCTGGCCTGACTAGAGAAGAAATCAAAGGCCTCCTGAGTGGTCGTGGTCGTTCCGGACGATGTGCTAGTGCGGTAAAAGTTGCTGAGCCTAACAGTGGGATAGTAGGCGGCAAACTCCTGACCTAGAACCGCCTGCTGCGCCCCGACCCTCTCCCTTGCCACCCTGAGATTGGGATGATTTTCCAGGGCGATGCGCACGGCATCGTCGAGCCTAAGGACTTTATCCCTCGGCGGCGCTTCGGTCTGGGCCGCCGAGCTTTCAGCAGCGGGAGCCGCCGCCTCGCCTGCCTGAGTCATGACCGGAGACAAAAAGAGAGACAGCGCAAGATAAAAGCCAGCGCGGAACAGCAAATTTTTTCGCCAGTGTTTCATGTTTTCCTCCCGTAGCTAAAAACAGCGGGGACTATATTGCTTTTGCCGTTATAATGCAAAATCCAGACGGTAGGACTAAAGGCGGAGTGCCTGACGGCAGCAAAAAGAAGGTCGTAGGCAATAATAGAAGGCGGAAGGCAACAGGCGGCAGGGGACTCACGCCTCTCGGCTCTCGCCTCACGCCTTGTCTGCTGTCAAGGTAGGACCGCGAAGATTCGCAGGGGGGCCCCGCTCCCGCCCTTGATCTTCATCGGAGCCGCAAAGATCGTCGTCCCTTTTGGCGGCAACCGATCCAGGCTGGCGACATTCTCGAAGATGGGGACATTGGCCCGGCCAAAGATCTGGTGCGCGATGAAATCGCGCGAACGGCCATAATCGATGCTGGGAGTATCGGTCCCTACGGCCTTAACCTTCCGCTCTTTGAGGAGGAATGCCGCCGCATCTTTGGAAAAACCAGGGAATCGAAGGTTGGTGACATCCCCTTCTTGATCGCTGCCAAAATATCTCTTGCGGTCGCCCCAGAACTTTCCCCAGCCGCTGTACATAAGCACAATCGCTCCATCCGGCAGCCTGCCATGTCTCCGCTCCCATGTCCGGATGTCCACCACTTGCAATTGATAATCACGATTTGCCTCGGCCTTGCGCCGGACATCGATGATCGCACCCGGGCCAATGGTCTGCCCCAGCGGTATCTGATCCGTGGTCCATTTTCCCTGAGCAAAATGAAAAGGCGCATCCATGTGAGTGCCGACGTGCTCCGACCCGCTGTAGTTATAAGAGGAGTACCAGTACCCCTGAGGGGTCACCCCTTCATTGACCTTCTCCAACTTAAAAGGTTGGGCGGTCGGCCAGTGGAGGGTCTCCTCCGCGAACGGATAGGTCATGTCGACGAGCTTTTTTTCATCCACGGAATAAGCCCGTGCCTCAAGCAACCACAATGACAACAGTAAGAAAATGAGCTTCTTCATCTTGCCACCTTATACCCTTCAGCCCTGTCGCCCTGCGGGCGGATCTCACACCTCAGATTGCAGATTTCAAATCTCTTGAACCTTGAACCCTTGAACCTTTTAACCCTTAAACCCTTGAACTATCTTCTTTGTAATGCTTCTAACTGCCGCCTGGCATCACGAAAGTCGGGGTTAATTTTAAGCGCCGCCTCAAACTCCATCTGTGCTTCCTGAGTCTGTCCCATTTCCTGGAGGATTTTTCCCAGCTCGTAATGGGCCACATCGTCGTCGGGACAGATTCTAAGCCCCTGCCGGTATAGCGTGACAGCCTCGCCGGGCTTTTTGACGGCCTGGGCTTTTTCAAAATCGCGAAAGGCGCGGTTGCAGTCCTCTCTTTTTTGCTCCTCCCTTTGCTGAGCTGCTGCCATCTCCGCGCTCTCTTGCTTCAGACGCGCGATCTCTTCCTGTTGGCGGCGGATCAACTCCTCCCGTTGGCGGATCAGTTCGGACTCGCAGGACAAAAGAAAAACAGGCAACAGGCAGTAGGCAATAGGCAACAGGCGATAGAAGAAGGCGGTAGGCGGGAGGCAACAGGCGGGAGGGGACTCACGCCTCAAGCCTCTCGGCTCTCGCCTTCCTCTTGCCTCACGCCTCATGGCTGCCGCCTACTCATAGCCCATGGCGGCGAGAAAGGCACTCAGAGAGTGGAATCGCAGATAGGGGTTGGTCTTTTTCTGTTCCCCGATGGTGGAGGTGATCTCGGTTGCGTAGTTGTG
>JACPSE010000214.1 GCA_016193465.1 Deltaproteobacteria bacterium | reverse complement strand
CTTCAGCCTCCTTCTTGGCCTGAAGAATTGCAGGATCTGATACTGCGGCAAGGATGCTCGAATCTGTCACCCAAGACGCAAGGGACAGAAGAATAAAGGTTAGGAACAATGCAATTGACTTAAAAGAATCGATTTTCATGGTCCACCTCCTGCATTATGGTATAGGTATAATGATATAAGTGTCAGAGTTTTCATAACAGTTTTATGTTAATCTCTAACGTTTTACATTAGTCCAGGCTGTCTAGAAACCTCCATACCGGAGGCGAATCACCGACCATCGACTACAAGGGATAGAGGGTTCAGGTCTTGCCAGACTGTTGACCTTTGACATTCGCTGAGGCGTCAATGTCACAGTGAAAGATTTGACCCTCAAACCTCCACGGAAGACCAGACACTGGATTTTTCATCAAAGCACCCGCCGATGACCGACGTGTCGATATATGCTCGTGCTTTCATCGTTATATTATCCAATTTTCCTTATCGCCGCCGCTATCCGCTCGCAGCCCTTTTCGATTTCTTGCAAAGAGGTAGCGTAGCTGATGCGAATGTTTTCCGTCGAGCCGAAGTCCTCGCCCGGAACTGCAAGAACGCGCGCCTCCGTGAGAAAATATTCCACCACATCGCCCGCGGAGGCGAGCTTCTTCCCGCCAGCCTCCTTCCCTAACAGGGAACTCACGTTGGGAAAAACGTAAAAAGCGCCTTGGGGATTTAAACAAGTGATCCCCGGCATGGCGTGAAGCCGTTTGACAATAAGCTCTCTTCTCTTTTGGAACTCATTCACCATCTGCTGCACTTCATCTTGTGGTCCCGCCAGGGCCTCGATGGCTGCTACCTGGGCAAAGGAGGTGGCGTTCGAGGTGCTCTGGCTCTGAATCTTGGCGGCTGCGGAAATGGCGGCTGCCGGGCCGAGCGCGTAGCCGATACGCCAGCCGGTCATCGCGTAGCTCTTGGAAACGGAATTGAAAATGATTGTTCGCTCTCGCAGTTTTGGGTTTAGCGCGACGATGCTATGAAAACGAAAGCCGTCGTAAATGATTTTTTCATAGATATCGTCCGAGAGGATGAGGCATTCGTGTTGTTCCAAAACACGCGACAGGGCCGTAAGCTCGTCATGGCTGTAGGCCGCGCCGGTCGGATTGCCCGGACTGTTGAGCACGAAGGCGCGGGTCTTGGAGGTCATGGCGCCTTCTAATTCTTCGGGAGTGATTCGGAAGCCGTTTTGTTCTATGGTACGGATGAGCCGCGGCACGCCTCCCGCCAGCAACGCCATGTCCGAGTAGCTCACCCAGTAAGGAGAAGGGATAATAACCTCATCTCCAGGATCGATGAGCGCCTGAAAAATGTTGTAGAGCGCGTGCTTGCCGCCGCAGCTTATCAAGACCTCGTCCTTGCTGTACCGCAGGCCGAATTCCTTTAGGTACTTCTCGGTCACAGCCTGCCGTAGCGGCTCTATCCCGCGCACGTCCGTATACTTGGTCATGCCTTTCCTGAGCGCCTCGACAGCGGCGTCTTTGATCCGCTGCGGCGTGTCAAAGTCAGGCTCGCCAGCGGTAAAATTGACCAGATCGATGCCCTGGGCGCGCATCGCTTGAGCCTTTGCTGCCAGCGCCAGAGTCACTGAGGGTTTGATGACCTTGCTTCGCTCACTCAGCTTCATAAGGGTTACCCGTTTGGCATTGAGCCTTTGAATTTTTCCTTGAGTTTTTTTAAGACGTTGTTGGGGACTAAACTGGAGACATCGCCTCCCAGGCTTACTATCTCTTTGACCAGGTGGGAGCTGATATAGAAATAGGACTCTCCGGTCATCATAAAAAGGGTCTCGAGCTTCGGCTTCAGCCCCCGGTTCATCATGGCCATCTGAAATTCATATTCAAAATCCGAAACTGCCCTCAACCCGCGGATAATGACACTGGCTCCAACCCGCTCCGCGTAGTCTACCAGCAATCCCTCAAAGCTATCCGCCCGCACGCGATTCCCCGGTCTGTTAAAAACCTCTCGAATCATTTCCAAACGCTCCTTCACGGTAAAGAGGGAGTTGTCTTTATTGGGGTTGGTAGCGATCGCAACGATCACCCGGTCGAAGACCTGTAAGGTCCGCTTCACAAGGTCGATATGCCCGTTGGTGATCGGATCGAAAGAGCCGGGATAAACCGCCATTTTTGTTTGCGCCATTTTTTTATCCTCGCATCAAGAAGCCTCGGCTGGGCTGTAGCCGAAAAAAGAGAGCAGGGTCGTGCCGTAGCGACGTTGATCCCGCAGATAGAGGCGACCGTAATGGTTCTCTACCTTTTCTCTTACGCTGTGCTCAGCAACTAATACGCCTTCCTGCCGCAACAGTCCCTCCTGGGCTATCGCCCTTAGGATTTTCTCAACCCAGCCCTTTTCATAAGGGGGGTCCAGGAAAATAAGGTCGAATCTTTCCCCCCGCCGCGCCAGCAGCCGCGTTGATTTAAGAACCGAGGCCGTCCACACCTCGGATCTCTCTGAGAAACCTAGAGTCCGCAGGTTTTCGCGGATCGCCTCCACCGCGTTGCGCGATGCATCGACAAGGATCGCTCCCGTTGCGCCCCGGCTGAGCGCTTCTAACGAGAGGTTGCCGGTTCCGGCGAAAAGATCCAAGACCCTAACTCCAGAGAGGTCATGAGGCAGGATATTAAATAGCGCCTCCTTGACCCTGGCGGCGGTGGGACGAAGGCCGCGGCCCTTGGGAACTCTCAGACGGCGTCCCTTCGCATCGCCACCGATAACCCGCATATTGAGCTTTCAGCAATCAGTTATCAGCCATCAGCAAGAGTATCTCTGCTGAAAGCTGAAGGCTGATGGCTATTCTGCTATCTCCAAAATGACCTTGCCAAACTGTTTACCCTCTTCGAGGCGGCGCTGGGCTGCCGCCGCATCCTTTAAGGGGAAAACCTGGTCTATAATGGGCCGGACCCGGGAGGTCTGCATGAATCCCAGCAGTTGTCGAAATTCGCCTCTGCTGCCTAAAGTCGAACCGAAGATCTTCAAGTGGTTCCAGAAGATGCGTCGGATGTCAGTCTGGGGATTGGCCCCTGCGGTCGCCCCGCAGGTAACCAGACGGCCCCCCTTGGCCAGGGCCGCGAGGCTTTTCACCCAACTCTCGCCCCCCACACAATCCACTACTACATCCACGCCGCGCTTTCCAGTTAAGGCCCTAACCTCCTTGGCAAAATCGCTCCTGAGATAATTGATTCCATGATCCGCTCCCCAATTCTTGGCCATCTCCAGCTTCTCGTCGCTGCTGGAGGTGACGAGAATATGGGCGCCCATCTGCTTGGCTAATTGGAGGGCAGCAGTGGCCACGCCTCCTCCGATCCCCAGGATCACTACATGTTCACCTGGTTTAAGTTCCGCGTTGGTAACAAGCATTCTCCAAACGGTAATGAAAACGAGGGGAAAGGCCGCGGCCTCCTCGAAGGATAGTCCAGGCGGAATGGGAAAACAATTTGCCGCAGGGACTCTCACGTATTCAGCGTAGGTGCCTTGCAGTCTCTCTCCCAGCACTCGAAGGCGAATGCACATGAACTCCCGGTCCGAAAAACAGAACTCACAGTGACCGCATCCGCTCGGAGGATACAGACAGACCGCATCTCCCTTTCCTACGTTGTGAACCTCCTCGCCCACCTCAACCACAATTCCTGCGCCGTCCGCGCCAAGGATGTGCGGGAGCGAGATATCCATGCCTGTCAGTCCTTCGCGGTTCCACAGATCGATGCGATTCAGCGACGCAGTCTTCAGTTGGACAATCGCGTCTGCCGGGGAGGTAAGTCGCGGTTCCGCTACTTGCTCGTAACGGAGCTTGTCTACTCCGCCGTGCTCATGGATCCGAACAGCCTTCAACGACTCCTCCAAAACATTTTTCTTTCCTCGTTAGCAAGATATGCGCAGAGTGTCAAAGGGAAAGAACCGGTAAAAGGACTGAGGTACGAGGACCGAGGGCCGACGGCTTGAACGGTTTGAACGATTTGAACAGTTCAAAATGTTTAAACCGTGGTATCCAACGATCAAATCGTCTTCACCTGGAAAAAATCTCCCTCGCCTGCTTCCCAAAAGAGTCCATATTCTCGCCCAAGGCTGGATCGGCAGGAACTAGCTGCAGATCCTTAATCGCCGCTTGCTCGTGGAAAAGGTCAGACCTGATGACTTGTCTATCGAGACTCAGAACTAGCCGCTGCCCTTCCTTGGATAGCAGAAAATCCGTGAAAAGCTTTGCGGCATTAGGATGGGGGGCGCGCGCTGCGATCCCATGACCGCTGGGAATGACAAGCACAGGACCGAGTGTAGTCCAGTCGATCGGCGCCCCACGCCTCTGCAGCTGGGTTACGGGGCCATAGGAGCCGTCGATATCGAGCCCTACCTCCCCAGCGGCAATGAGTTCGGCTCTCATGGCGTTGGATTCACTACGTATGGCGATGTTCTGCTTGGCGAGCTCGCGCATGTAGTTCAAACCTTTCTCCTCCCCCATGACCTGGAGTATCCAGGCAAACCATTGCTCCGAAGGATCGAGCATCATCTTTCCTTTCCAGGTGGGGTTCAGAAGGTCTTCCCATCTCTTTGGAAGCTTGCCGCGTGCGACCAGCTTTGTGTTGTAGGCAATCACATGGACATTCATGTTTGTCGTTGTCCAGTATCCGGGATCCTTGAACTGCTTAGGATAGAAGCGATCCTCGGGAGAAAGGTAAGATGCCAGGAGTCCTCCCTTTTTGAGGAAGTGCAGGCCCAACGCATTGTTCTGTAAAATGTCGGCAAAGAATTTTCCGGCTCTAGTCTCCGCCAGCACTTTGGGCAGTATTTTATTCCCCAAACGGTTCAACTTAGCATCTACGAAGGGGTACTTCTCGCGGAACTTGCCCATAATCAGATTGGCATCCCGCAGGTTCATGCTGCCGTAGATTACCAATTCCCCTTCCTTTTTTGCTCCCTCTGTGAGTTTCGCCGTGTCCGCTGACTGGCCCCAGGCCCATGGAACTCCCTGCAGGCAGAGGCACGAGAAAAGGATAGCCGCCGCTGATAATTTAGTCCGGGTGTCAAGCATATTTTCCTCCTGGTTTAAATGATGGAATTTGTCTCTAAGCCTCGGCCGCTGAGAATTCCGAAAATCGCCCTAACGACCACCCGCGCGCGACAAACTTACCCGCCAGGATTAGCGCGCTTCGAGACAGCCTCCGGGCTGAGCCCGGCAGCCCACGGGTAGGCCTTTTGGCTGTGAATGGTCTTGCTGCTGACCATCAACTCCGCAAACCGGATAGCGACTGCCTGCGTGTTGACGACGGGTATCCCAACTTCCCGCTCAACCTCTTCCGGCGAAACTGCCGCCGGGATCAGGCGCGCGGCCAGCGGAATGAGAGCCTGCGCCCCCCCGGCAACCAATTCACGCGTGACGGCGATTGTGCGTTCCAATATGGCGTCATGATACTTGCTTAGATCGCCGACTTCATACATGCCGATGACCTTGATCCCCGTGACAAAGTGGATCATGCGGTAGGTCTCCACCAGACGCCACACGTAGGGGACATAGCTGTCCAGCGGAACGGTGAGGGCGAAGCGATCGCAAAGGGTCGCAGCAAAATGGCACGACGCGCGCAGCGAGCCTACGACAGGAATGCGCACGGCCAGCCGGGCGGCCTCCACTCCGGGGTCAAAAGCGTCGGTCTGCACGACCGCGTCAAAGCCGTCGCGCTCGGCTTCGATAGTTTTCTTCACCAAAGCCGGAGTCTCCAAGATGTGATGCAGGCCCGCCAGGGTTTTTGTCTTCCTTTGATGATGCAGCACCTCGCTGCCACCTAGATCCTCAGGATAGTGAACTTCAATCGTCGTCCCGGGAGAGGCGTACTGGTGAAGCCTATCCAGGCGCCGCTTTTCGTCTTCGTCGTTTTTTTCGCGCACAAAAGTGTGACTGAGTGCCATAATACGCATACAGGAGTCCTCCTCTTTTTCCCGCCCCTGGGCTGACCAATGATAGCAGCAGGTTCCTTTTAGCGTTATTCTTGCCTGTTATTTATCGGCCTTAGGGAAGCCAAAGGCCTCCAGCACCATCTTCATCCACTTCGGGGTATTCTGGAAAGTCCCATGGTCATTGAGAGATAACCTTTTTCCCTTGATGATCTTGGCTACCTCTCCCTCCGCATATAAGTTAGATTTCAGGGGTTCATAGTCGTCTATCACCTTCTGGCCTTCAGGACTGGCCTCGTGCTCTATAAAGAGCAGGGCTGCGTAAGGATGCGGAGCAGCCGTTAATACGTGGTGTGTCTCCCGGATTAACACCGGCACCGGCTCGATTATTTTGCATACCAAAGACTTTGTAGGGTCTTTCCGGTGGGCCCGCATACAACTGCTGTAAAATGTCATCTGGTGCAGCGCCTGTTCCCCAACGGCAATCGAGTTGAGCGCCCGGGTATTTCCCCGAACCCAAACGGGCTGCTGTTCCTTTAAGCCCCGCGCATAGTTCAAAACCCACTCCTCACCCAGGCCCGGTATCATCGCGGCCATGCACTGGGTGCGAATATCTGCGATGAATTTCCTGCCTTTGAACTCGGGCTTTAAAAAGTCTTCCCACCTGTCGGGGACTTTATCCGGAGAGACGCGGCTCTTGTTGTAGGCCGCGCCACAGATGGTGGTAGCCAGGGAGACGAGATTGCGGTAGTTCGAGTCTACCATCCTGGAATTGATCGCCAAGACCCCTTGCTGGGCCATACCGAGGATGTCGAATTTCATGGCGTGTGCAGCAAACTCGTTGTAGAAATCCGAGGCCGCCTCGGCTACGTCAAAGTCTTTCACTGTCCCCGCCTTCAATTCCAAGAGAAAGCGCTGGGTAGCTTCGGTGCCGCTGAGTTCTTCCATGCGGACCTCTATGGAGGGATATTTCTTGCGGAAGGACTCGATCAGAGGTTTAAAGGTATCCGACTCCAAGGAGCTAAACACCCGGAGTTTCCCCTCCTTCTTGGCTCTGGCTACGATCTCGTCATGGCTGGTCTCGAAAATGAACCCCTTCGACTCAGCCTCCTGCTTGGCCTTCAGCAAGGCTGGGCTGGCTGAGGCAGCGAAGGCATGAGAACTCAGGAACCAGCAGGCCAGGACTATGGATGAAGCCAGCGGCTTAACAGACCCGATCTTCATAAGCGATCTCCTTTTACTTCCGCGTTTATGGAACCTTATGAGTCGAGCTGACACCCAGGAGGATTACCACGGACAGGACACAAGTCAAGCTATCTTTCCTCCATTTTAGCAAACTTGACATGCTAAACAGTCGGGAGATTAAAATGAAAGCTTCTACTATGTCAACTTGGGTTGGCTTCCAGACAGAGAGGGACATTTGCTCCGCCTTGGAGTAATGGAGGCTTAACCTAACTGCGGCAAAGAAGGGGTCATTGGGATTAAGTTGAAATCTCCTTGACAGGACCTGACGGTAGAACTATAGGGTGAGGATGAGTAAAAGCAGATAAAAAGGAGGGAAGCAATGAAAGTCAATCGAGTGGAGATTTACCCGGTTAGTATTCCTTACCGGACCCCTGGCAGGCATCGTGAAGGAGATATTACGGAGGCAGGATATCATGTCATTCTCAAAGTATTCACCGATGATGGAATTATCGGCCTGGGGGAAGCAGCAACAGGTGCCGCTAGCGTCAAAGTTTATCAGGCAAGAGACATCTCAGAGATAGAGCACTTTTTCGGTCCTAAAGTCATAGGGCAGAATCCTTTTGACCTAGAGAAGATTATTGGCGACTTTCGTATGGAAACCATGGTTGCAAAACATCAGTTGTCTCCTACCGCGGCTTCCGCCGTCCTCGATGCTCTTTACGACATTATGGGTAAAGCGACGAATCGACCTCTATACGAATTACTCGGTGGTGCTGTCAGGAAGAAATTTGGCGTCACCCGTAGCCTAAACGTAAGATCACCTGCCGAAATGGCTAAGGATGCAGTTCAGCTTAAGGAACTTGGCTATAAGATGATAACTATTAAGGTGGGCGAGGATCCCGCCCTGGATATTCAGAGGGTCGCTGCAATCAGGAAGGCCGTAGGAGACGACTATCCCATCGAAGTCGATGCCAACGGCGGATATACCCCTGATGTGGCCATCAAAGCCATCAAGAAGATGGAGGAGTACAATATCTCGGGAGTGGAACAACCCTGCTTAAAAATGGATCTTGACGGGATGGCGGAGGTTGCCAGAGCTGTGGACACTCCTATTATTGCGGACGAGAGTGCCATAACCCTCAGTGACGTGATGGAGATCGTTAAACGACGGGCAGCGGATGTCATCTGCCTCAAGCCGGCCAAATCCGGAGGAATCTATATCAGCAAGAAAATGGCAGCCGTGGCCGAAGCTGCGGGCATTCCTTGCAGCATGGGCTCAAGGCATCCCTTCGGGATCGGCGCTGCAGTCATACACCACTTTACGGCATCCACTGCCTGCCTGAAGCCACCAATTGGTTATGGAAGCCCACTGGAGCGATTGGTCGATGATATTGTTGTCAACCCTTGCATCATGAAGGACGGAGAAGTCTCCGTGCCTGAAGGGCCCGGTCTAGGCGTGGAGCTTGATGAAGGAAAGTTGAAGAAATACGCAACGGCGCAAGCCGTAGTGGTAAGCGGTTAGGTTATCTCAACAACGCTAACCTAGCGCATCAGTTGATAGAGGAGAATGCAAAATGGCTAATCCGTTCAATTTCCTAAAATTACCCGTGCATCCACCAAAACCGCGACACGTCGGACTATTCATAGGAGGCGATTCCGGCACGCCGCTTCGCGCTCAAGAGGATTTCCTGGAGACCTACCATGATCTTGTCGATTACATGAAGCTTACTGGGCATGTTCGATTGCTAAGCCATTACAAGACCGATTGGATTGTGCGCAAGCTCGATCTTTACAAGAAGTACGGGATCGACACGTTTCCTGGCGGAATATCTTTCGAGGTGGCGGTCCTGCAACAGCAAACCCCGCGTTTCTTCAACACGCTTAGGGAGATCGGATTCGCGGGAGTGGAGATCAGTGAGGACGTGATTCCACCGATGGCCCCCAAGGCTAGAAGCGATATCATAGCCCAGGCTAGAGACGCCGGGCTTGCCGTGTTTACTGAGGTGGGTCGCAAGTTTCCTAGCGAACCGATGACTACCGAGAGGTTGGTGGAACTGATTCGAGCCGACCTTGAGAGCGGTTCCCGGATGGTCGTCATCGAGCGTTCGGAGATTGTTCAATTGAAACAAAAGAACCCACAGGTTCTGATTGACACTGCCGCAGCGGTTGGCCATGACAAGGTTATCTTCGAGACCCATATTCCGGGACCAGAACTTCTTGTATGGTTGATTAGAACGATAGGTCCCGACGTGAATCTGATGGGACATACAGAATATTGCCCGTTAGCCCATGACTGCCGTTTAGGCATGAACCGTCAAGTGGGCTATACATTTCTTACTGAGATGGGGGGAAAATTATAAGGCCCTAACGGGAGAATACTTTTCGCAAAGGGGGTAATCATCTAATGAAGACAAGAATGACAGTCAACCTATTGTTGATCGTTGTATCCAGCTTGATACCGCGTCTGGACAACGCTGCGGCCGCGTCTGACCCAGACCGCATCAGCGCAAAGAAGGAAGCGGATGCGAAAGGCTATACGTTTTTTCTGAGCCGTGATGAGATCGTAGCGAAAGCTAAACAGGAGGGAAAGCTTCGAGCATTCAGCGGTTTAAGGGAAGCTATGAATCCCGTCATGGAGGCCTTTAAGAAAAAGTACCCTTTCATTGAGACTCGCGTAGAGGAATGGATAGGGACTGACACCTATCAGCGTACTTTGCTCGAGCTGAAGGCGGGAGCGTTTAGAGGCTCGGATATCATCAGAACACCGTCCGATTTCTACAACGACTATTTACCATACCTAAAAAAAGTCGACTTCCTGGGTATGGCCAAATCCGGTGTGCTTAATATCCCTATACAGATGATAGATCCCACTAACCGAAATGTCGCCGCTGTCGTGGGCCGGATACAAGTCGTGGCGTACAACAAGACTCTTATCGCGCCGGAAAGGGTACCTAACAAGTGGGAAGACTTTTTGAAGCCGGAGTTTAAAGGCAGGAAGTTTCTTGCCGATATCAGACCTCAAGAAGTTGCCGCTTTGGTACCTGCTTGGGGTTTAGAGAAAACTCTAGACTTCGCCCGAAAGCTAGCCTCGCAAAATCCCGTGTGGTTCAGAGGAGGCACTCGTTACCTTGTGTCCCTTGCCGCTGGAGAATATGCCCTTTATTTGGGTACTAATTACGATTCTGTCAAAACACTGGAGCTAAAAAGCCCAAGCAAAAATGTCGGCTATAAAATTGTTGAGCCAGTCCCAACTCGGGTTTCAGAGGAAACCAGTGTTCCGGAGACGGCCGAAAACCCGCACGCTGCACTTCTTTGGATTGAGTTTTTGGCCTCCCCAGAGGGACAAAGAATCATAGACAAGTACAAGCCCGGTTCGGCTTCCCTCTTTAGCTCCGGCTCTATTCTGAGTGCAGAGACAAGGGGCAAGCAACTCTCTGTAGTGCAGTTGGGAGAACATACCAAGATGGAAGGGTGGCAGGAAAAGGTTCTCGAGGCTTACGGCTTTCCTAAAGCAGAGATAAGAAAGTAATAAAATCTGTGAGCCTAGAGCTGATCCGTGAATGAGGAGGTGTTCCACGATGGCTACGATTACAGGAGAACTGGCGTCTTTCGTATCCGGGTTGCGCTGGGAATCCTTGCCGCCGAATGTGCGGACCTCAGCGAAGAACAACATTCGGGATGTTCTTGGGATCGCCATCTATGCCAGCCACGACGCACCCTGGGGCCCGAATCTCGCCAGTTTCGCCATTGAACAGGGATACGGCGCAACTCAGGCGACGGTGGCAGGGTACGGCAAACGCACGATCCCTACCCGTGCAGCTCTGGCCAACGGCTCTTTTAGTCTCTCATATCTTTTTGAGGATTATCACGCCTGGGCGCAGACACGCCCCGGTGCGGTCATCGTACCGGCGGCTCTTGCCGCCGCCGAGCTGCAGGGGGCCAGTGGTAAATCCCTGATCAATGGGGTGGTGGCTGGCTACGAGGTGATGCCCCGGTTGGTCAAGGCATTGCCTCGGACCCGAGAAGGCATCTCGATGGGGGCGCGTGGGTTGAACAACACCGCCTTTTTCGGCAGCTTCGCAGCGGCCGCCGCGGCAGGTGTGATCCTGGGTCTTGATGCTGATCAGATGGCCATGGCTTTAGGTCTGGCCGCGGAGCAGACGGCCGGAACCGGCAGATCAGGGTGGGAAGGAGCCTGGTCATGGCGGCTGCATGGAGGGCTCGCGGCGGAGCGCGGACTTTCGGCGGCGCTGTTGGCGGCCCACGGGTTCCAGGGTCCCCATGAGGTCTTCGAGGGAAAAGACAACATCGGCGAGGCTTTTTCCCTTGAATGCGAGCCGGAGTGGTTCCTCTTTTCCCTGGGCCAGCGTTGGGCCATACTCGACTCGGGTTACAAATTGTATAGTTGTCGGCTCTTTTACCATTCAGCCATTCACAGCGTCCTGGAACTTAAGCGTGAGTATGGCGTTGCGTTGGAAGAGATCGAGAAGGTGACCGTGTACCTTCCGGGGGTAACACCCATCGGATCCGAAGGACAGACCCCCGATAATCGGGCCGAGGGGATCCCGCATACCGCCGCAGCATTGGACAACGGGTATTTCTGTATAGCTACCGCTCTGCTGCACGGACAAGTGCTGCCGTCGCAATTCACGGACGATGCCTTGCGGGACCGGCGCGTGCTGGACATCGCGCGCGACCGGGTAGAAATCATTGCAGACCCAACGATGAAAAGGTTGACGCACCCGAGCTTGAAAGAGGAGAAATCCCCCGGGACCAGCACAGATTCGCGGGAGTTGAAGTTGATGAGAAGACCATGCCGGGTGCGGATGCAGCTCAAAGATGGCCGAATCCTTGAGGACGAACAGGAGTACGCACCGGGCCATCCGCTGCGGCCCGTAAGTCGGCAGCAGTTAGTGGAGAAATTCATGTACCTCACGACCTCGGTTCTGTCCCAGCAGCAGGCGACGGACCTCAACGACACTTTTGAGCACCTGGAAGATGTCGATGCTTCCCGCCTGGCAGCCCTGCTCGCACCCAACGATTAGGGTGCACGCCACAATGAATCCCTACGCCGGGCATCTGTGCACCGCGCCGGGTGAGGCCGGCGTGTGCGTCCTGGCAGATCTCAGGAGAGGGTGTCACACATGAGCGATTTTGCAGGGAAGTACGCCGGGGCATGCGGAATACTGTGCCCTAGCTCATGATTGCCGTCTGGGCATGAACCGTAGTGTGGGGTATACGTTCCTCACAGTAAAAGGCGGACGGGAGTAGATAGGTAAGGACCCCAGCAAGGAGGATGAACATGGGAGTAAAAAATTCGTCGGTCGCAGGCGTTGTCGCGTTCGCCTTTGTTCT
>JACPSE010000219.1 GCA_016193465.1 Deltaproteobacteria bacterium | reverse complement strand
TGGCAAAGAAGGAGGGAAAACTCAGGGTAAGTAGCGGCCTGAATGCCCCGACTTTCAAGCCGTTGATGAGTGCATTTAAGCAAAAGTATCCTTTCATGACTGATATCCAAGTTGAGGAGATCCAGGGCACCGATGCTTACCAGAGGTTTATCCTGGAGATGAAGTCAGGACAATCTTTGGGGTGGGATACCGCCCATATACCGATCGACTTTGCCCAAGAGTATCCGCCTTATTTAATGAAGCATGACATCCTGGGCATGGCCAGGCATGGTGTGCTTAAAATCGATCCCCGGATGATACACCCTGTTGAAAGGAACATAGTAAGCGTTACCAGCACCTTTGCAGTCGTACCCTACAACAGGAAGCTTATCTCGGACGATAAGGCCCCTGCTAAATGGGAGGATTTTCTGAAACCTGAGTTCAAGGGAAAGAAATTCGTCTTGGATCTTCGGCCCTTGCAGCTAGCTGGCTTAGTACCTGCCTGGGGGTTGGAAAGAACGTTGGATTTCGCCCGGAAACTAGCCGCCCAGCAGCCCGTGTGGGGTAGAGGGGCCGCCAGAGTTAACACCTCCATAGCTGCCGGAGAGTATTCCCTCTACTTGGCTTCTAATTTCGGTCCGGTTAAGAACACTATGAGCAAGGACCCAACAGGGAACTTTAGCTACAAAATCATTGAGCCTGTCCCTACCAGGGGTGTTGAGCATCCAAGCGGCATCCTCAATACGGCCGATCACCCCCATGCCGCTCTCCTCTGGTTTGAGTTTCTCGCCTCTCCTGAGGGTCAGGAGATAATAGATAAATACCAGCCCCTTGCAGCCTCGGTGTTTACTCCTGGCTCAGTGACAGAGCAAGTGACCCGGGGCAAGAAGCTATCCGTGGTAGACTGGGATCACTTCACCAGCTTTCAGGAATACAACGAGAAGATATTCGCGGCCTACGGTCTCCCGAAAGCAGAGAAAAGATAAATAAAGGGGAAAGAAATCGTTTGTGGTGAGGGAATTCCGACGAGTTAGGCGCTAACTATGGCGGCTCAAGGGTCTTTTAGAGGACATGGCCGTACCTGTAGCCGGCAAGCTCCTTCTCAATACCAATGTGTTTGTTGACTATCTGCGCGCAGGTCTCCACGCTGATTTAGTCTTTGGACGGGTCGGTGACACCATCCGTTTCCCTTCTTCTGTCGTTCTCATGGAACTCCGTCTCGGCGCCGATACACTTCGGCGAAAAAGAGCTCTAAGAACTTCCTGCCCTTGAATTCGGGCTTGAGGAAGTCCTCCCAGCTGTTGGGCGCCTTGTCCGGCGAGAGGAGCTTCTTATTGTAGGCCACACTGTACAAAGTGCTGGACATGAAGACGATGTTGCGATTGTTGGGGTCAACCATCCTGGGGTCAATGGCCAGCACCCCCTGCTCGGCCATGCCCAGAATGTCGAACTTCTTGAGGTAAGGCGGATATTCGTTATACCAGTCCTCGCTGGCCTCGGCTGCGTCCCAGTTAGTAGCCGCCCCCGCCTTAAGCTCCAGAAGGAGTCGCTGTTGAGCCTCTGAGCCAGATACCTCCTCCACATACACATCTATGAATGGATATTTCCTTGTATGGCTGATCTCGAACCTGATATAAGATAATCAATGGACCGCTTCTTCTTCAGCCGGGTGGCTGTTTTTGGCCGGGACCGTCATTTTCTCCGGCAGCCTCTACCTTCTCAGCTTGAGCGACCTGCGTTGGCTTGGCGCCATCACGCCAATCGGAGGGCTCGCCTTTCTCATCGGCTGGCTCCTAATCACCTGGGGCGTATGGCGCTGATCCGCCGCTGAGGAAAAAAGCGGCCAGCCTTTCCAGGATCGCATGAGTTTATAGACATTGACCCCCCACGTGCGCTACGCTACTCTATTATAAACGATGATCATTGGCGTCCCTAAAGAGATCAAAGAAGAGGAAAAGCGAGTTGCCATCACCCCGGCAGGGGTTTCCGCCTTTGTCTCCCATGGTCATAGGGTCCTGGTGGAAAAAGGGGCCGGGCTGGGCAGCGGCATCCTGGATCGTTCCTATGATGGCACCGGGGCGACCGTGGCGGATTCAGCGACCGAGGTCTGGCGCCAAGCTGATCTGATCATGAAGGTTAAAGAGCCGCAACCCTCTGAATTCCCTTTCCTTCGCAGTGGTCTCACCTTCTTTTCCTATCTTCACCTGGCCGCCAGCGAAGAAGTGACCCGGATTCTCTGCAGCAAAAAAGTCACCGCGGTCGCCTATGAAACCATCCAACTGGAAGATGGCTCGCTCCCCCTTCTCACGCCGATGAGCGAGGTTGCGGGACGGCTGGCGCTCCAGGTTGGGGCGTGGTGCCTTCAGGCCGAGAACGGCGGCAGAGGCATTCTTCTCGGCGGCGCCTCCGGGGTGCGTCCCGGAAAAGTGGTCATCTTAGGCGCCGGGATAGCCGGCGCCAATGCCTGCCAGGTAGCCGCAGGCATGGGGGCCTATGTCAGCATCCTGGACGTGAACCCATCAAAACTCCGCTACATCCACGATATTCTAGGTGGCCATGTGACAACGCTCATGTCCAACCGGGCCAACCTTGAAGAGGAGGTCGTGGACGCCGATCTGGTCATCGGCGCGGTTCTGATCCCGGGCGCGAAAGCGCCAAGGCTCCTCTCGCGTACCCTGGTAAAGCTTATGAAACCAGGGGCGGCTCTGGTTGACATTTCCATCGATCAAGGGGGATGCGCGGAGACCTCCCGTCCCACCACACACCACTATCCTATTTACGTCGAGGAAGAGGTGGTCCACTACTGCGTCACGAATATGCCCGCCATCGTGCCCAACACGTCCACCTACGCGCTAACCAACGCAACGCTATCCTATGGATTGGAAATCGCGGACAAAGGTTTGCCAAAAGCCTTCAAAGAAAACGGCGCGCTGGCCAGGGGGCTCAACATCTACGACGGAAAAATAACGCACGCCGGAGTAGCAACCGCTTTTGGACTGGCCTTAACACCGCTGAAGGAGGTTATCAGCGGATGAGGCTGGTCACGCGGGCAGATTTCGACGGCATCGTCTGCGGCTCGTTGATCACGCTGATGGAAGATATAGATTCCTATCTTTTCGTCGAGCCCAAATTCATGCAGGACGGCATGGTCGAGATCCGCCAGGGGGATATCATCGCCAATCTCCCCTACCATCCCGACTGCAGCCTCTGGTTCGACCACCACGTCACCAACAAGGACTGGCACTTCAACACGCCGATCGTTCCGGGCAAGGGCGGATTTCGCCTTGCACCCAGCGCCGCGAGAGTCGTGTATGAATACTACACCACAGAAGGCGGAAGGCAGAAGGCGGCAGAAGGCTATAGGCAACAGGCAATAGGCAATAGGCGAATTCAAGAAGGGCTGAAGATTTTAAACTCGGAGCGCATGAGAATCTTGCTCGAAGATACCGACAGGATCGACGCCGGCCGTCTCGTTTCTGAAGATGTGCACCATCCTGAGGGATACGTCCTGATCTCGATGACCCTCGACGGCAAAAGGATTGAAGACGAATCTTACTGGCTACGTCTGATCGATCTCCTGCGCGATGGTTCGCTTGAAAAGGTCCTGAACGATCCTGAGGTAAAACAGCGCTGCCAGGGAATCCTCAATGCTCAAGAAACACTTAAGGAAATCCTTTTAAACCGTGTGAGTTTAAAAGGAAACGTTATTTTCCTGGATCTGCGCGGCATCACGGATATGCCGGATGGCAACCGCTTCCTTCTCTATACGCTTTTTCCCACTGGAAACATCTCCATCAAAGTAGCAGACGACAGTCAAAGGCCAAACACCACGGCGATCTCCGTGGGCTACAACATCTTCAACACAACCTCCAAAGTCAATGTGGGGGCTTTAATGGAAAAACACGGCGGCGGCGGCCACAAAGTGGTCGGCTCCTGCCGCGTGCCCAGCAGCGAGGCCGAAAAGGCCATTCGAGAGATCTTCGAAGCGATCAAGGAATGAAGAAGGCAATAGGCATGAGGCAACAGTCAGAGTTTTTTCTCACGCCTACCGCCTCACGCCTTCGTTTAAGAAGATGAAGGTCATCAAGGTTAAGCAGGCCCTTAAAGAGCTGAAAACGATCAATCAAGAGATCCGCTATAAGAAGTGCGCGGAGGGCAACGGTTTCAGCACAGGTCTCATCTCATTCAAGCCTAGAAAGGATGCAGACCCTAAACAGATCAAACACCTGGACAAGGATGTGGTCTGCCACGTGCTGAGGGGCAGCGGGCGTCTGCGCGTCAACGGGCGCAGGATCGCGTTGAGGCCGGGAACGATCTGTCATATTCCCAAAGGGACCCCGCACGACTTTGCCGCAGGGAAAAAGGGCGAGATGATTCTGTTTTATTCTCTGATCAAAACAGATTAGGTTGAAGGGAGTATGGGTGATCAAGGATTATGAAGGCCTGTAACTCTTTAACCCTTAAACGCTTTCACCCTTTAACGCTGGCTTTTTTCGCACTTATTCTCTGGAGTTGTTCGACTACGGTTGTCCCCGACCCCCAATACATTCCTGCTGGAGGCCTCTTAGACATTGTAAAAGATTTTCAAAGGCTCGCCCGCGAGGACGTATACCGCTTTCCGATACCCAAAGATATTACCGGGATCAACATTCTCAAAGCCACGCTGGTGCGGCTCGATGACTACGAAAGGAAAAATCCCGGTCAATTTTCTGACATCATCAATTTTAATAGAGCTGTCGCCTATGAGAGACTGAGGGAGTACGACCAGGCCCTTGCCTACTACCACAAGGTTGCCGGATCGGACGGTCGCCTGGGAACTGAGGCGGCCAAAAATATTGATACGCTGGAGTCCTTCCGGCGCATCCTGCAAAAACCCCTGCCGACGCAGGATCCCATGGAATACATTAAAGCACTGGATGAAAAAGTGGCGGCCTGGAACGAGATCATCGCCAGGTATCAACGCACGCCATACGAGCACCTTGCGCGGGTGGAAGAGGAAAAGATCGACCGGGCCAAGGTCGCTTTTGTCGAACTCAACCGCTACCGCATGAGGGACGGCAACCAACTAGTTATCCTGGGGTACAGCCAGCTTGTCACCAAGCACCGACAGAGCAAGAACTTTTATCGTTATCTCGTGGATTTCGGCGACTTCTACGCCTTACTTGCGAAGGAGTACGTTATCCAGAATGATCCCGAGGGATTGAGCTTTGATCCGGATGCCTTCGATCAATTTGCAAAGTCCGCCTTAAGGCTCTATACGGAAGTAGCGCAGGTAGATGGCATCCTGGAGAAGATCGAGGCCCAGGGAAAAATCGAGGGGCTGCGCGGGCTTATGGAAAAAATGAGGAGACTCAACAGGTGAAGCCGGTTGTCACGCTGATTGTTTCGCTTCTCTGCCTCCTGGCCTATCTCTCCTTCGGGCCCGGGAGGGCCTCAGCGCAAACAAAAGAGGACCTCATCGAGCGCATCCTTAAACCGTTGCCCGAATACGACCCTTTTGACAAACCGGCTCCCGCCCCTCAGTTCTTTCCCGACGAGGTCGACAAGCGGGTACGCGAGGCGCTCGTGGATAGTCTGACGAACCGGCATGAAGCGCTGG
>JACPSE010000218.1 GCA_016193465.1 Deltaproteobacteria bacterium | reverse complement strand
CTTTTGTCCAGATTGATTCCCGTGTAGAAAAGGGAAGATTGTAGCGGACCCTCTCGACCCATCATCGCTTTGCCCCCCTATGACGACAAATCATAAAGAGCATTATAACGATGAACCTCTTCTACTGCACTAAAAAAATCGATTTGGGCAACAGCCTGTAAAGATGCGACCCCCTTGCTTCTTATCAGCGTAAAGGAAGGCGGGACGCTGATCGAGCATGAGGACGAGGATCCCGAGATTCGGCGGATCTACGAGGGGGAGCTGAAGAGGAGAGGGATCCCGATGAACATGCCGGCAGTCGGCGCGCGCTGATCAGGATATCAGAGGGGTTGAAGCGGGCTCACCTTTGGCCGGTCCCGGCCGCCTCTGCGTGATAGCTTCTCATCCTCACTGTGAGCCAATTCCACTGGTCGGGATACCGTCGTATCAGCTTTTCCAAATAGCCCACTATATGGTGCGTATTTTGGGTAATGTCTTCTGACAGCCGGCCGTTCCTGTGAAGAGCGATTTCGGGCTCGATGATGAGCTCCATCCCTCCCTGGTAATTTCTAATCAGATACAACGGCACGACTGCCGCGCCGGAGCGCAGAGCCAGACTTACGGGTCCTCTGGGAGAGGGCACGCGCTGGCCAAAGAAGAGGGTCTGGACCTTTCCCTTCTTCAGGTTATCACCCAGGATAAAAACAATCTCGTTTCTCTTTAAGGCGCTGAGTATCTGCCTGACGGCAACCCGCTTGGGACGGGACGGAATGACCCGCTGATGGAGGCGCGGAGGAAGATAGTTGCAGATAATAGTTCCTATTCTCGGATCCGATGGAATGCGAAATAAGGTGTGGAAGGAATACCCCTCCACGCCTAAGCGGCTCCCTGCCAGAACAAAATTACCGATATGGGCCCCAAGCGCTATGACGCCCCTTCCTTTTGCCAGGGCCGCCAAGAGATTTTCCATCCCCTGTATGGTCGCGATATCGCGAATGTGATCCGACTGGTTCAATTGAACGAAACAATCGACCAGGTTCCTGACGAAGTGTTCCTGGACTCCCTTGGCCAATCCCTTTTTCATCGCCGCTGAGTAGATCTCCCCAAAGGCCCGGCGCAAATTTTTTATGATGCGTCTCCTGGGGACAACGATGGCGATCAGGAGGGTTAGGGCCGGCATCGACACGAGACGGAAGATCTTAGGAGGAAGGATTTCGAGCAGGGCCAGGAATAGGAAGAAAATGGCTTCTAAAAGGCGATAGAATACCCACATGTATAGGCGCTTGAATTCCATGCGTCACAGGCCCACAGCCCAGTCTTGAATCGACGTTCGTTTTGTCCTTCCGGGTTCTTCGTTGGCTAGAACTCTTTTGAAGAGAGGGCGAAGGCGGCCTGCTTTCTTGACATATAGATTATTTGTATATAAATAGTCAATACTTAAAGCCTGTTCCGAAACCCACCTAGCCGACAAACGCTGACCAGGATCTATGTTAGCGGCGAATCCGCCGGAAGGAATGGCGTAGAGTGTGGCAGGTTGAGGGTTTAGAAACGTATGCGCCGAGCGTTTTTTGTTTAATAGCCGTATCGGAAAGTGGGAGGCTCAGGCTTGGGCAGGAGGCCTCTCTTCTCGAGATCGGCGCGCTGCTGGGGCGTAAGATTTTCCATAGCGACGTAGCCCTGGCTTTCGTAGCGTTTCAGACATTCTTCTACAAAGCCCTCCGCTGCGCCCGCCATAATACCTACGCCTGCGGCACCGCACTTCATAGTAGAACCGCTCTGGGGATGGACCAGCAGGACGCTTCGGCTGGCGCAGCCTGAGATGCTGGCCAGGAGGACGGAGAGGAGTAAGCGCAAAAACCTTGGATTGATCATAGGATCACGTTCAAATAGTTTAGCATACCAAAGGACATAAGAAAGGGGAACCGACATGCTGCTCAAGGACAAGATCGCCCTGGTGACAGGCTCGACGAACAACATCGGTCTGGGGATCGCTCGCGCCTTTGCCCGCGAAGGCGCCAAAGTTATGATCCACTCGCGCCACGCCGAAGAGGCGGCGAAGATCGCCAGAGATCTCAACGGGGACTCTTTTGCTGCGGATCTCAGCCGCGCAGAACAAGTCGAGGCGCTCTTTGATCATATCAAGAGCAAACATCGCAGACTCGATATTCTGGTCAACAGCGCGGCAGTCCAGCCTTCCAGAAACGGCATTCTGGAGTTGCCCCTTGAGGAATGGAATCAAGCGTTGGCCGTCAATCTAACGGGCTACTTTCTTACCACACAGCATGCGGCCAAGATCATGAAAGAGCATGGCGGCGGCTCGATCATCAACATCTCCGCGGCCTCCGGCGAAAGGGCCAGTCCCGGGAGAGCCGCTTATTCGGTCTCCAAGGGGGGGGATCTTTGCCCTGACCAAGCAGGCTGCGGTGGATCTCGCCCCATATAACATCAGAGTCAACTGCATTGTCTCCGGCATCGTCGGAACTCCCATCGGCAGCAAGGATATGGGGAATAGGAAGGTGGAGTACGACTCCATTCCCCTCCGGCGCATCGGCCAGCCCGAGGATGTGGCCGAGGCCGCGCTCTTTCTCGCATCAGAAAAGGCGAGCTATATTACCAACGCAATCTTAGCTGTGGATGGCGGCCGGATGAATTCCATGGGCAGCGCGTCGCGCAGCTAGCTACCGTGACGGCGCCACTGTAAGTGTCTAGAAAACCGGGCCGCCATATGGAGCTGTCGCGGGATGGATGGGTGCTCTTCGCCACGTGCGCTGTGCGCTCATTTGCTTATGGATTTTTGTCTGTTGTGCTCGGGCTCTATCTTGATGCCATCGGGTTAGATACGACAGCGATCGGGTGGATCTTTACTGCCGCGCTTGCAGGTGGAGCCGTGATGACCATAGTGCTCACGGCTGTCGCAGATACCTTCGGTCGACGGTCGCTTCTTGTGTTAGGTGCGGTGTTAATGGCGCTGGCGGGCCTTGCGTTTGTTGCGACAAACAATCCCATCTTACTGGCGGCAGCCGCTAATCTTCGGAACCATCAGCCCCTCGGGAAAGGAGGTTGGGCCCTTTCTTTCAATCGAACAGGCAATCCTCCCCCAAACAACTCACGACCGGAACCGAACCGCCGTCTTTCGCCATGTCCGCCCACCCGAAGAGGCTGTGCGAGTGGTTGAGAAGGTTTAAGTGGACGTCCCTCTAGCCAAGCAGTTTATAAAGCAGTCCGGCGACTCCACCAGCCACGACCAGCCAGACAGAGTTGATTTTGAGGCGAAAGACAAGCGCGGTTGAGATCAAAGCCAGTGCCAGCGTGAGCCAATCCATAATGGCGGCGCGGCCGAGTTGCCACGTGACTGTGGCCATTAAACCTAGGGAGGCCACGTTGACCCCATCCAAAAAACCGGCGGTCCAAGGAGAGCGCCGCAGCCGGGGAATCAGAGGGCTGCTTGCCAGGACAAAAACGAAGGAGGGGAGAAAAATTCCAACCGTCGCAAGAATGGCTCCGGGAGAGCCAGCCAGCAAGTACCCTATAAAGGTGGCGGTGGTAAAGACAGGCCCAGGGGTGAACTGGCCAATGGCGATCGCGTCGAGGAGCTGTTGATCGGTGAGCCACTGCCAGCGTTCCACGAGGTCAGCGCGGAGAAAGGCGAGGAGCACATAGCCGCTGCCGAAGAGCACCGAGCCGATCTTTAGAAAAAAAAGGGTCAGTTGGTAAAGGCTCATCGGCGTTGCTACGCTCATAGCGGCAGCCGCGCTGCTTGCGCTGGTGGAGGAAGTCAAGAGCATCGGTAAACCAACGACCGCGAGTTTTGCTAACTTCAATCTGCGCCACAGGTTTTCCAACGCCATCACCACGAGACCGGCTGCGAAGAGAAGAAGAATTTCGTTGACGCCGAGAAAAGATAAAACCACGACAGCCGAGCCGATGAGCGCCGTGAGGGGCCCCTTGATTGCCGACCTGCCCAAATTCCAGAGGGCCTGAAGGACAATGGCAATGATGACCGGCTTGATACCGTAGAGTAGCCAGGCCGCCTGCGGCACCGAACCGTACTCTACGTAGAGCCAGGCCAGGGCCCAGACAATCAGCATGGCTGGAAGAATAAAGCAGGCGCCGGCAACGACCAGCCCCTTCCAGCCAGCCCGCACCAGGCCGATGTGAATGGCCATCTCGGTAGAGTTGGGCCCGGGGATTAGATTGGTGGCGCCGAGAAGGTCGAGGAACTGCTGGTGGTTGAGCCAGCCACGGCGCTTGACCACCTCGTCCTCCATCATGGCGATGTGCGCTGCCGGGCCGCCAAAAGCAATGGTCCCGAGTTTTAAAAACAGCCAGGCCAACTCTATTATCTTTTTCCTGTTCGCCTCATTCATCCTCAAACAGCTCTCCGAAAAGCTCTCTGACTCTTTCCTTTGCAGCCTGTAAAGCCGTTCGGCCAGTTTTTGTGGCTCTATAGACGCGCCGGATTCGGCCCTGCCATTCCTTTTTTGCTGAACGGAGATATCCTCTTCTCTCCATCTCATGAAGCTGGGGATAAAGAGTCCCCGGGCTCAACTTGTAGCCGTGACGCGCCAGCTCCTCGATAAACCAGAAGCCGAAAACGGCCTTTTTCGAAGCATGGTGGAGGATATGAAGGCGAATCATGCCTCGATAAAAATCTTGCTCCCCCTTATCCTGACCGGGTTTTCTTTTCATTTTGCGCTAAATCAACGCCATAGCCATAGCGATCCCTACAACCACAACGGATCCGGCCACGACCCTTCGAAACGCGCCGAGACTGACGATGTCCAGTAACCACTTCCCTATTAGCGTCCCAAGGAAGGCTGCAAGTATAGTGGCTGCCAGATAAGGCCAGGCCATGGCGATCTCATTGTAGTAGCTTAGCAGGTAGATGGGGATTCGAGTGGCGTCGATCAGGCATGCGATGATCGTTGCGGTGGCGACAAACGCCTCCTTCGAGAGCGAGTAATTGAGTAAGTAGGCGCTTCTTACCGCCCCTTGATTCCCCAGTACGCCTCCGAGAAGCCCTGAGAGAAAACCCCCGATCGGGTCGAGCCTCTTCGGCAAGCTCCACGAAAAGCGCGGCGGCAAGAATTCCACAGTCCCCAAAACAACTAGCAGGATTCCGAGGCCGATCTTTAGCGTCTCGCTCTGCAGCCACGCTTGCAGAAACGATCCGATAAAGGCACCTAGGATACTTAGAACTCCGAAGCGCTTGAGAACGGCCCTATCCAGGTGCCGGAAGAAAAGGCCCAGCTTGAAAAGGTTATTGGAGAAATGAACAACTGCGACGAGGAGTACGGCGATTTTGATGTCATAGAAGATGGCGAAAAGTGGCGTGAGAAGGGTTCCTAATCCAAAGCCGCTCATCAGTACCAAAGCCGCAACCAACAAGGCGGCAAGGCAAATAGCGGCAGCGGCGAAAAAACTCACTCTACAGTCCCCTTATACTGTGTTTCGTTATCGGGAATCGATATATCAGAACTCAGGTTGTTCCGCAAACGTGAACTCACTTCGGGCCGGGAAAAAGGACGAGGCCGGCGAGGCCGGTCAAAATGATGAGGATCGGCCTGATCAGCCTCGTTTTCTATTGAAATACTCGTACAGGTCGTCGAACAGGGCCGAGGCGCGGGCAAGCCGCGCTTCGTCGTCCTTGTGCGCCATGGCGACACCCGTGATGAGTCGGTCGATGCCCGCACTCTCGGGCCTGGCGAACTTGGAATCTTTGAGATCGATGTCATGAACGATTTCCGCGATCGGCCGCAGCGCCGGATCCGCGAGGCCCAATCGGTCGATCATGACCTCAAAGGTGCAGTGGTCTGCTTCATGTGTGAACTCGGCTTCGAACATGTCGAAGCGCAGTTCTCGAGGTTGTACTTTGTAGCCTTTTGCTGGCACGAACTTAAAGTGTGCCTCTGGGTCGATAAAGCGACGGATAAGCCAAGCGCTTGCCATGCGGTCTACATGAAGGCCCTTTCTGGTAACCCAAGTGTAGCCGCGTAGATCCTCCAGACTAGTTTTTGCAGGAGTAGCGCTGCGCGCTCCAAGCCCGGTAGGATGAAGTCGTGCTTCAATTCCGGATAGGAGTCCCTGCGCTGCCTCACGTCCGGGAGCGCCGAAGAAGTCGATAGCCGCCACTTCAGCCAAGCGGCGTTTCAAACGGTCTACGTCGGTCTCGGCTTGTTCCCGACGGTCATCCTCGGCCCTCAAGTTAGCCGGGAGGGATTTCGCGATGCGTCGCGCCTCTTCAGCAATCTGGCGATAGTCAGAGCTTCGGGCTGCCTCAAACAGCTCCTCGATCTGCTCATCTGAAAGCCCCTCGACGAAGCGTGCCTCGCAGAGCGTGGCCTCGCCGCCGCCCGCAATGATTTCCCGCAGTGTCCACTGAAAGTCCTCTTGCGCCTGGTCGCTTTTTGGCAGCACATAAACGGAATTTTTCACCGCCACAGCCCCGATCCTTTGAAGTCGGCGCCAGATTTTAACCCGGAAGTAATTGGGCTTTGGCGGGATCTGGTGGATGAGAAGCAGCCAGCGTCCTTCAAGGGAGTCTTGCATATAAATTTAGGCTCTTGATATTAAGATACAGTTGTTATATTTGAGGTTCAGCTGGTATATAACAAACATTGGGTCTGTTCGGCAAGCCCCATTTGAAAAGCGAGGTCTACAATTTGACGCCATTTTTAACCCTCGTCATAGCCAGCTTGCTATCGCGCTTCAGTTACCAGATGGCGCGGAGCCCGGTGCTACCGCGCTTTGCCCAGGACCTCGGTTCATCCCCGGAGCTGATCGGTCTCATCGTCGCCGCCTCCACGATCACCGGCATCTTCGTTAAACTTCCCGCCGGCGCCCTCTCCGACATTCTCGGACGCAGGCGCATGTTGCTTCTGGGAGCCCTCTTCTTCGCCGGCCCTCCCTTTTTGTATCTGCTTGTCACGGAGCCCATAAGCCTTCTTCTCCTGCGCTTTCTCCACGGCTTTGCCACGGCGATCTTCTCGCCCGTCGCGTCCGCCTACGTGGCCGACCTCTTTCAGAAAGGTCGGGGTGAAAAGCTCGGTTGGTTTGCCTCGGCTAACGACGTGGGAGCCACACTAGGTCCCCTAATCGGCGGCTTAATCCTCTTTTCAACTGCTAGTTACCCGATCACGTATTTGGTAGTGGGGGGACTGGGTCTCTTACCCCTCTTCATGGTTCTGCGCCTCCCGGCTGAGGAAAGAGCGCCAGTCCCGGCAACGGCAAACCCAGGACGATGGGCGGAATTCACAAGGGGCATTTTTGAGGTCGTCTCGAGCAGGGCTGTTATCATTGCATCCGCGCTGGAGGCGGCCATGTATGTGGGCTATGGCGCCTTCCTTGGCTTTTTCCCCATTTATGCCAAGGCAATCGGACACAACGATGCCGCCATAGGGCTCATTATGGGAGGTCAGCTTGCGACAACCATGATCGGAAAACCTGTTGGTGGTTGGCTCTCCGACCGGCTCGGCAGAAAGCCCATGATCCTTTCGGGGCTTGGTCTCTGTGCCCTCATGCTTCCCCTCATTGTCTTGGGAGAGAGATTTTTTGCTCTTCTTATTCTCTCTTGTCTTTTTGGCTTGGGCGTAGCGATCGTTACTCCTGCGACAACCGCGCTAGTAGCAGATCTAGCCAAGGCTGGGAGGATGGGTTCAGCAATGGGCGTCTTCGGAACCATTTGGGATACCGGCGAGGCTGCCGGGCCGATTATGGCCGGATTTCTCATCGCCTCGCTCAGTTATTTTCACGGCTTTCTCATTATCTCTGGACTCATGGCCCTTGCGGCGGTGATCTTTGCAGTGACCATAAAAGACCCGGTCAAGCCATCGCTCGAGCAGGCTCAAGGAAAACCAGCTTAGAGGTGAAGGACTGGACCATGGGAAGATACGTTGGGGTTTGCCATGTTGAAGAAATTCCGCCAGGAACGGTCAGGTTAGTCAAAGTCGAAGGCAAACCGATCGCCATCTTTAACCTGGACAGGAAGTTCTACGCCACTCATGATACTTGTCCCCATGAGGGCGGTCCACTCTCTTCCGGGGTTATTGAAGGAGAAAATGTCACCTGTCCCTGGCATGGGGCCACTTTTCACATTAAGAGCGGAAAAACCCTGGAGCCCCCCGCCGGAGAGAAG
>JACPSE010000030.1 GCA_016193465.1 Deltaproteobacteria bacterium | reverse complement strand
GCCTGTGTGCGTGACTCAGTAGAACTGGAAAGGCGAGGGAGACCGACAGCGACGATATGTTGGGACCGATTCGAGGGGCTGGCCCGCGCTCAAGCGAAGGCTCTGGGGATGCCGTCGTTGCCGCTGGTAGTGATACGGGAGACGCGGTTTTTGCATACGGCGGAGGAGAAAGAACTCTGTGCCGAGCGGGCCGCGGAAGAAGTTATAAAAGCATTGAAGGTTGGTTAAAGACGTTGGCCGAATGGTCCTGTCGGGTTTGGAGTGAATACCTCAACGGGATTGTGGTGGTACCCAGAGGGGTGTGTCTAAGGATGACCATGGTTCATCGCCTGGCCATCTGACCAGTGCTGCCCGGCGCCAACGGTTCCCTGGCTTGCTCGTCAGCTTCACTGCTCTTGAGGCTGGCACGCGCCGTAGTGTAGAGGACAGCAGGCGATGTGCGTGGGTCACCGACATAAAGCCAAAGCGGTCCAAAAACGAGAGCCAAAAACAGGATAGGGAGAGCGACATGGCGCAGGAGACTACAGGGTTCAAGTCGAGAGTGTTTGAGGTGGAGGATATCACTGAGGCTTTCGAGTTGGGTTACGAGCGAGGGTGGACCGACGGGCTACCGATCATCCCGGCAACCGACGGGAAGGTTGCCGACATGCTGGCTTATGTGGGACGAGACCCCCAAGAGGCGGTAGGGACGATACCACCGGGGAATGGCATCGCGACCCTCGAGAAGGTGGCTATCAATTGCGTTATGGCCGGCTGCTTGCCACAGTACCTTCCCGCCGTCTTGGCTGCTCTGAAAGCGATGCTCAACCCGGGCTTTAACCTGAATGGAGTGGAAGCCACTCAGAGTCCTTGCGAGCCGCTACTGGTATTTGGAGGACCGATCGTCAAGGAGCTAGGGTTCAACTATGACGATGGTGTGTTTGGCGGCGCCTCCCGGGCTAATGCAACGATCGGACGTGCCATCCGACTAATCCTATGGAACATCGGTGGTTCCGTGCCCGGAAAGTTAGCGAAAGCACCACTCAGTCATCCTGGCCGCTACTCCTACTGCGTTGCGGAGCAGCAGGAAGGCAATCCGTGGGAGCCACTGCAGGTAGAGGCGGGATTACCTGCGGATGTGAGTGCGGTCTCGGTGATTGCCGCTACCGCGCCAATCCACCTGCACTTGGGTGGCTCAGAGGCCATCATTGAATCGGCGCAGGAGATTTTGATCCCTTATGCAGAAGCGCTTTCGTTTATAGGGGGGAGCCAGATGGTGTTCCTTTCAGAGGCGCTGGTCATCCTCGGCCCCCACGCGGCCGGATTTCTCGCAAACCTCGGATGGTCAAAGGATAGTGTGAGGCTATTTCTGTTTGAACACGCGCGGAGGCGCATAGGGGACATGGCTAAGCGGTATTTCTACAACAGAAGTACGGGAAACACACGATGGCCCAAGTGGATCGATCAGACGAACGACGACACGATGGTACCGTGTGTCACTGATGCAAAGAAAATTCATATCCTGGTCACGGGCGGAGCAAGGGGGAAGGCAATTTGTCCGGGCTGGCATTTCTCTTCGATGCAAGCCGCGACAGTATAAAAGAGCGGAGGATGGCCCTGTACTCGACGCGAACCAGCCTCGAAGCGCCACCTGTTAAGAGCCTTCGAACCGTAAATTAATTTACGTATAGAAAGTGGCCGCTGAATCCTTGCTTGCAAAATTGCATCCAGTCTTTTTTGCCTCGCGTGCCCCTCATCCCGCTGCTGCCAAGCTTTACGGAGTTTTATGTCAGGAGAGGGCCGGAGGGTCATAACGGATGGAAGTCCCGAGTATCGCACTTTATCCAACGACCTCGTCTTAAGAAAGAAATGAAAGGGTGGCAGGACGTGGACCTCGCGCACAGATTGGCAAATCACGTGGTCAACTTGAACTTCCGGGATATTCCCGCACACGTTGTGGAAACGACCAAAACATTTATTTTAGACACCATCGGGTGCATTATGGCCGGTAGTTCGGATCCGAGTTGCAGAGACGTCGTCGATCTGTTCAAGACATGGGGCGGGAAAGAGGAAAGTTCAATCCTTATTTTCGGTGGCCGGGTACCTTCAATTCATGCAGCTTACCTGAATAGTATGATGGCTCACGCTTTGGATTTTGATGAGACCTACGCGCATGACCCTAAGACGAATAGGAACGACGGGGGTCATGCAAATGCTAGCGTGTTGCCAGCGTGCCTGGCGGCAGCGGAAATGAAGGGTGGGGTTGACGGTAGGGATTTCATAACGGCCGTCGCTACCGGCGTGGATCTCATGCTGAGATTGGGCTTTACACTCAAAGGGGGGCGGGGTTGGACGCGGTCGGCCATCTGCGGGATATTCGGGAGCGCTGCTGCGGCAGGCCAATTGCTGAATCTGAACGAGCGGGAAGTAGTTAACGCTTTCGGCATTGCTTACAGCCTCGCATCGGGGAACCAACAGGCGATCATCGATAAGGCGTTGACGAAGAGATTGCAGGTCGCGAACGCGGCCAAATCGGGCCTATTTTCAGCCTTGATGGCTCAACGGGGCATCACCGGCGCCGGCGACATCTTCCAGGGCAAGTTCGGTTTCTTCAATCTCTACAGCCGTGGCGATTATGATTTGGAACCACTGCTTATGGATTTGGGGAAGAAATACGAGGGTGCGAACCTGGGAATAAAGCCTTATCCCTGTGGCAGGCCGATACATCCTGCGATTGACGGCACGCTTGCGCTCCTTTCTGATAATGACATCAAAGCGGAGGAGGTGGAAGAAGTCGTTGTCCGTGTTCCTGAGAGAACCTTTTATTTAGTGGGGGCGCCCTTCGAGATTAAAGATGACTTAAAAGTGAGAGTGCAGTTCAGCATTCCCTACGGCGTGTCGGTCGCGGTTGTCCGAAGGGCGGTCTCCGTGGATGATTTCTTGAATGAGGCAAGAATGCGAGACCCGGAAATCGCAGAGATGGCTCGTAAGGTCAAAGTTGTGATCGATACCGATCCGGGAATCCAATATTCTGCCAAGCTACCCGTGACGGTGGAGGTTTTGACTGGGGAACGGGGAACGTTTGTCAAGAAGGTCGAGCGCATTCATGGAGATCCCAATGACCCTTTTAGCCCGGAGGAGTTCCGCCATAAAATCACCTGGTGCGCAAACCATGCGGTGAAACGCGATCTCTCCGGTCGTGTAGGGGAGATAATTGAGACAACCAATCGTCTAGAGAACGTGAATGACATGGGAGTGCTAATCTCTCTTCTAACGTAGCGCAGGAGCTGGAACTCATCGCCCATAGGGACAAATCAGGCCTGGTCGCCAGGGGGACGCCGTGCTTGACGCCGAGATCGGCGTAGGCCTGAGTGACGCGAAGCGGCCGGATTCGGATCTTCTCGCCGATATTCGCCTGGGAGCGATGATGCGCCGCGCGAAGATGGTCTGCGGAGAAGTCAGTCGCGTTGAATCGGCGGACGAGAATTGGGTTATTCGAGTGAGCGAAGAGAGTTATGAGGCCAAGATGGAATCAATACTTCGCCTGCACTGGATGATATCCCTGGCTTTGAGAAGCGCATTCAAAAGATCACGCTCGTCTATCCTGGGGAAGCTTATACTAGACCTAGTTGAAATTTGAATGAGTGGCTCCACCGTGGAACAATCCACGGTTAACCGATCAAGGAAAGGAGCCACTCTATGAGAGAAGACACCATTTGGAGGAAGAAGGCAAGCCGTTTGTTCCAAGAGCTTCGAGGGGTTGGGGGAGAGATGGAGCTGAGGACATACGGGAAGCTAAAGAAGCGGGTGCTTGGGTTTTGGCAGGGGGCGACCGAGAACCACGAAATCTGTGAGGCGCTATTTTCGGAGTTGGAGAGTCGAGGGTTGGTGTTATCGAAGAAGGTTCTTTTTGTCACCGACGGGGGCAAGGGGATCATCAAGGCGCTTAGAGAACGTTTCGGTGGGGGGCTGATCCACCAGAGGTGCACGATTCACAAGGATCGCAACATTCAGCGTCACCTGGCCAAGCGGTGGAGACAGGAAGCGCACCGGAGGTTTCGGGCGGCGCTGGAGCAGAACAGTTACCTCGATGCCAAGCGGATGCTTAAGGACTTCGAGCAGTGGCTGAGCCAGCTCAACGAATCGGCGGCGGAGTCGCTTCGAGAGGCGCGGGAAGAGATTCTCACGCT
>JACPSE010000209.1 GCA_016193465.1 Deltaproteobacteria bacterium | reverse complement strand
GATCGTGTTCGCATGGTTTCACCTCTACGAGGGAATGTGGCGCTATGTGAGCATGTACGATATCAAGGCAATCCTCAAGGCGGTGACTCTGAGCTCTCTCCTGTTTGCGATTGTGGTGTTAGCCATATTTGCTGATGGTTATCCGCGCTCGGTTGTGGTGCTGGACTGGGTGCTCTGTCTCGCTCTGGTCGGCGGTGTGCGTCTTACCATCCGGGCATTGCGCGAGTCTTCCGGGAAACTTGCTCAAATTGGCAGGACGCGGGCCGTCGTCGTGGGAGGCGGGGATGCTGGTGAGATGCTGATTCGGGAGATCGAACGGAGCCTCACGCTGAACTACGAGGTCGTAGGATTCGTGGACGATGATCCGAAAAAACAAGGCAGGCGGCTCCATGGGATCGAGGTGATCGGCACGGTCGAGCGGCTTCCGTATCTCTGTCGAGCCGAGCAAGTAGAGGAAATTCTCATTGCAGTCCCTTCCGCCGATAGGGAGCAGAAGCGCCGGATCATCGATCAGTGCCGTGCCAGCGGTTTACCGTTTAAGACCATTCCGCCGCTTACTGAGTTGCTTCAGGGTAGGGCTTGGATCGGGCAGTTGCAGGAGGTGCGGCCTGAAGAGCTCCTGGGTAGGGAGGCAGTCCGGATGGACCTGGAGACGTTACGGCGCGAGCTTGCAGGGAAGCGAGTATTGGTGACCGGCGCGGCAGGCTCTATTGGGTCAGAACTGTGCCGGCAGCTTGCGCTATTTGCGCCCGAGATGCTTCTCCTATTCGATAGGGCGGAGAGCGAGCTATACTTCCTTGACTTAGAGCTCAGACACGGGCATCCCTCGCTCAAGGTTGTCCCTATCGTTGGCGATATCTTGAATCACTCCCAGGTGGAGGAGGTCATGCAGGTCTATACGCCTGATGTCCTCTACCATGCTGCCGCTTACAAGCACGTGCCCCTGATGGAAAGTCATCCCTTGGAGGCATTGCAAAACAATATCTTCGGTACTGAGACGGTTGCCCAGGCAGCCAGGAAAGCGGGGGTCAAGAAATTTGTCTTTATCTCCACAGACAAGGCGGTGCGGCCCGTGGGAATCATGGGCATGACAAAGCGCATAGCGGAGTGCCTGCTTCAAGCCTGCAACGGCGGTGGCACGATCTTTGTCGCCGTCAGGTTTGGAAACGTCCTCGGCAGCGATGGCAGCGTCCTTCCTGTCTTCAAGTGGCAGATTGCGAGAGGAGGACCTGTGACGGTCACCGATCCTGAAGCGTCTCGCTACTTTATGTTGGCATCTGAGGCTGCGCAGCTTGTCCTCCAGGCGAGCGTGATGGGGCGCGGAGGTGAAGTTTTTTTTCTTGACATGGGAGAGCCCGTCAAAGTTCTCGATTTGGCGAATAACTTTATAAAGCTTTCAGGTCTGGAGCCAGGCCGTGATGTCGCCATTGAAATGGTAGGTCTGAGACCCGGGGAGCGGCTTGAGGAAGAACTTGTGATGGAGCGGGAGATGCTCCTCCCGAGCGGCCATGAGAAGGTCTTGCTGGTGCAGAATCATCATTTTGATGTGGAGCGGTTCCAGGAAGATATTGAAAATTTAAGGTCTCTGGTGACGCAGCGGAAACGGGATGGCGCCGTTGAGAAGCTCAAGGAGATGGCGGCCCGCTATTGACTTGAACTTTGGAAGCATGATGCGGAAGCTCATTCTAGGCGCATGTGTGGCTGTGGTTATTGTGGGTGTCGGTCTCTTCTGGTTTCGGGAGCCTATCCTTATTATGATCGGAAACTGGCTGGTTGTCGAAACTCCTATACAAGAGGCAGACTTGGTCGTTGCTTTAAGCGGTGAGCGGGAGCGCCAGGAGGAAGCCGTGAAACTCTTGAAGGAGGGCTTTGCTAAATGGATCCTTTTTACGGCAAATTTTCGTTCTCACGATTATGCCTGCCTTGGTATAGCCCGGCAGGGGATCGAACCACCCATCCCTGCTTACAGGACCTACGATGAGGCCGTGGTAACCAGAAAGGCTATGGAGCAGAAAGGTCTGCGATCGGCCATTATTGTTACCTCTCCTTATCATCTCCGGCGTACCCGCTTGATTTTTGCCAGGGTTTTTGATGGAAAGGGGACGCGACTTATATTTCATCCGTCTGAAAATAGCAGCTTCTCAATGAATGCATGGTGGAGGAGCTACTACGGGAGGAAGATGATCCTTTTGGAATACCTTGGTTTAGTGTATTACGGACTTACGCCCTAGCTATGAGAGGTTCTGGCTGGATCTGGAGTTTATAGGCCTGTGGTTTTGGATTATCTTTCAGGGGAAGTGGGAGCGTAGAGGGAGGAAGCTTTAAGAGGCTGGAACGCCGGAAAGCGTGGCGTCCAAGCATCCTAGCTTTTTACTGAAAAAGAGGCTTGATTTCAGATTAGGATTTAGAGATTATAAACCATTTCCTAAAGCCTTATTCATTTAAGGCAGGAGGGCGAATATGAAAAGTAAATTCATTGGTATCTTTCTCTGCGTTTTGGCCTTAGTGGGTATGGGATTTTATCCGCTATTAGCCCAGCAGATTAGCCCGCTGAATCCGATGAATCCAATGTTGGGACCGCTCGGTGAGGCATTACGGGGTTCAGCCGGTCAGGGGTTAGGTTCAATACTCAGCGGACAGCCGTATGGCCCCATTCCTCAGGTTCCGCAATGGCAGCCTCAAGGGGGGCAGGGGTTAACTCCGGGGTCGCAGTCATCCTCTTCCGATCTCTCGCAAATCAGTCCGCGATACTGTGGTCCGGTTCCCCTAACTAGAGCCCCTTCTTTGCCACCCCAGCTTGCTGTGCCGGGTCCCACCGGGACCATTCCCGTACAGGTACCGCAGAATCCCCAGGGTCCCTGGCTGGGCTCTCCGCCGGAAGCAGGGGGTTTCCAAGAGAGCGGAGTTTTTCAGCCAACCGGCTCTCAACTCAGGTCTGATCAGCCGAAGGTTTCTCCTATGGTTTCTCCTATGGACGTGGAGAGGTTGAAGGAACGCGTAATCCAATTGGAAGCGATGGTTCGGAAGTCTCCAGAGGATTCAACTCTCACTCAGAAAGCTGGGAATACTCAGCAGACGATGCCGGCTTTCTACGAACCCCTCTCTATGATTGAAGCCGCTTTCCAACAGGTCCCCATCCTCCCTGGAGAAGCTCGTAGAGAAATACGGCAATATGGATACTCCCTTTTCGCCTCTCCCGTCTCCACTTTTGCCCCAGTGCTGGATGTGCCAGTCGGACCGGATTATATCCTGGGCCCAGGGGATGATCTGATCATCAACGTCTGGGGAGCGATGGAGAGTGGAGTTATGCGGACTGTGGACCGAAACGGTCAAGTAGTTCTCCCCAGTGTCGGTCCTGTGAGGGTCTGGGGTTTAAGCTTTTCTCAAGCGGAACGACTCATAAGGGAGCAACTTGGCCGTTATTATCAGGGCTTTCAGACAAACGTTACCATGGGACGGCTCAGGACCATCAGGGTCTATGTGGTGGGGGAAGTATGCCAACCAGGCTCTTTTACTCTCAGCTCTCTTTCCACAGTAACCAACGCTTTATTTTCCGCCGGGGGACCTCTCAAGCTAGGCTCCCTGAGGAGCATTGAGATCAAGCGCAATCATCATTCAGTTGGGACACTTGACCTATATGATTTTCTCCTGCGGGGAGATAAGACCCGAGATTTTCGTCTGGAGTCTGGCGACACCATCTTTGTTCCTCCAGTCGGCCCCGTCGCTGCAATAACAGGGGAGGTAAAACGCCCAGGCATTTACGAGTTAAAAGGCTCCACTCGTGTGGCTGATATCATTGATATGGCGGGGGGGCTCATGCCACAGAGTTATCTCAAGCGGGTGCAGCTGATAAGGAACAAACCTAATGCCGAGAGGGAAGTCGTCGACCTCGATCTTACGCACCTCAGTGTTGGGGGCAATGGAGATTCGCCAAAGGATGTAGAGCTAATAAACGGAGACCTCGTTCGAATTTATCCTACCGATCCGCGGATTTATAATACGGTAAGGCTGAACGGTGCAGTCAAATATCCCGGCGAATACGAGTTGAAGCCAGGAATGCGGCTGACCGAGCTTCTTCGAAAGGAAAATTTTCTCCCTGAGTCCTACACCGATAGGATTGAGATTGCGCGCCTTAAAGACGATTTAACAACTGAAATCCTCAGCATAGATATGAAGAAGGCCTGGGAAGGGGATACGAGTCAAGATATCCCTCTGAGGCGACTAGATCTGATTTCAGTGCGTAGTGAATTCAGACTCCCTGGGGCGGTCAAGCTTGAAGGAGAGGTCGCACGTCCTGGGATTTATAGATTCCAACGCGGCGAGCGGCTTAGCTCTGTCCTCAAGCGAGCTGGAGGCTTCACGGATAAGGCCTTTCTTAAAGGGGCAGTTTTCACCCGTATAACCGTGCAGGAGGTGGAGAAAAGAAAGTTGGATGATTTTATCAGGGATCACGAGCAGCGCCTTCTGTCCGAGGCGAGCCAGTTAACTCCAGTCTCTACAGGCCTGGCAAGAGAGGAAGTCGTAGCCCAACAGGCCATTTTGACCCAAAGGAGGGAGCAGCTGTTGCTGTTGGCTTCCAAGGTTACGTTGGGCCGGGTAGTCATTAGCCTAGATGAGCTGGATAAGCTTGAGGGATCTCCCAACGATCTCATCTTAGAAGATGGCGATAGCCTAAAGATTTCTCAGAAACCGTCTACAATCTTAGTCATGGGAAGTGTGCGTAACCCGACCGGGATACTCTATAAAGAAGACGTGGATATTCAGTACTATCTCAACCGAGCTGGAGGCCTAACTCCCGAAGCGGATGCAAAAGGGATCTATCTGCTTAAAACCGATGGCTCGGCAATCACCGGATTCATGAGGCTGAGGGACATAGAGGCGGGGGATGTGGTAATCGTTCCCCCATCTACCGAGGCTAAAATGCAGTGGCTTCCTTTCCTGAAAGAGGCCGCCACAATCGCAGGTCAGGTTGCCATTGGTTTGGCCGGATTGGTGTCGATTGCAAGATAATATAATCACAGTGCCAAGGGATGTGATGTGTGCCACTTGACACGAGGCGGGGGATCCTCAGTCATTGATTTAGGAGAAGCCGTTGGCTGAACAGGGGAATTACCCGTTATCGAATGATGACGAAATCGGCCTGCTGGATTACTGGCGGGTTATCTGGAGGCAAAGGCGGCTAGTAGGGATTCTTTTTTCGACTTCAGTCCTTGCTGCCCTGATCCTCAGCTTGATCTTGCCTAAAATCTATGAGTCCACGGCAACAGTTCTTGCCCCTAAAGAGGGCGGCACGGGCGGCCTTTTGTCCGCACTTGGGGCGTCGGGGATTATCCAGCAAATCCCCGGAGTTTCGGTTCCATCTGTCACGCCAAATCGAGATATTTTCATCAGCATTTTAAAGAGCCGGACGATAGCCCAAAAACTGGTGGAGCAATTTAAACTCAAAGATTATTACAAGGCGTTATATCTGGAAGATGCAATCATCTCTCTGCAGGATGCTACAAGAGTTTCTATCTCGAAGGAAGGGGTAATCTCAGTTAAAGTCGAAGACAGGGACCCCAAGATGGCTGCTGGCATCGCCAACGCCTATACAGAACATCTGGATCGACTTATGGCCCAGTTCGGCACAGGGACGGCAGGCAATCAGCGGCGGTTTGTCAGCGAGCAATTGGCCAAGGCGGAGAAGGAACTGAAAGCAGCCGAGGAGACTTTAAGGCAGTTTCAAGAGAGAAACCGGGCGGTTTTGTTGGGAGATATGGCTAACTCTATGAGGCTTCCTGGAGCTAGAGTTCCTCAGGTTGGCTTAGAGTTGGGTCGGTTGACACGCGATCTTAGGGTTCAGGAGGCGGTCTACACCATCCTTACGCAACAACTGGAGCAGGCCAAGATCGGTGAGGCGCAGGATATGCCGGTGGTCCAGGTCTTGGACCGGGCTGTTCCTGCCGTTTATAAGTCTAGGCCAAAAACCATGCTGAATATGGCTCTGGCTGGAGTCGTCAGCCTCTTTCTGGGAATATTTATTGCTTTTTTTCTGGAATATATCGAGAGACAGAAGCAGCAAATGGCAAATAGCAAGTAGGCTATTCTCCATTCGCTATTCACTGATTATGTACGACGTCGTGGTAGTGGGGGGTGGGCCGGCCGGATGTTACACGGCATCGCTCCTAAGTAAGAATGGCTTCGACGTTCATGTTCTCGAAGAGCACCCGGTTATCGGCGAGCCAGTCGATTGCTCGGGTGTTGTCGGGGTTGAGGCATTCGAGGAGTTAGGACTTCCTGATTCGCTCAAGCTGAGAGAGATTAGCGCCCTCACGCTGGTTTCTCCTTCTGACCTGGAAGTGCATTTCTCACCAGCAAGCCCTTTGGCCAACATTGTGGATCGCGCTGCATTCGACCGGGCCATTGCGGACAAGACCATGGCTTCCGGCGCGACTCTCCATCTCGGATCTCCGGTAACCGATCTCCAACTGCGGGATGATTGCGTGGAGGTAGTTTTCGAAGAGGGGGTTAGCGGCGGCGCAAAGCTACGAGCAAGGATGGTAATATTAGCTGGCGGGCCCCGATACAGGCTTCAACGCAAGCTGGGCATGGGAGAACCTGCCGATTTCTTAAAGACAGCCCAAACGGAAACTCCGGTCAGGGGAATTAAAAAGACCAAAGTCCTCATGGGTTCCCAAGCGGCGCCGGGCTCTTTTGCATGGATCGTTCCCTTCCCAAAGAGAGGAGAGGAATTTGCCCGGGTGGGTGTCAGTTCTAAGGTAGTCGCGGTCCCCTATCTCAAGAAACTTCTTGAGCGGCTTTGTTGCGACGGCCATTTGGATTCTCCCGATATTCCTATCCGCTCATGGGTGATTCCTATTACTCCACTCCCACGGACCTATGCAGAACGGGTTTTGGCCGTGGGTGATGCGGCGGGTCAAACCAAACCGACCACCGGAGGAGGAATCTTTTACGGCTTGCTCTGCGCAGAGGCTGCGGCCCACATAGCTACTGGGGCTTTTAAGAAGGGGGATTTCAGTGAGGGGACGATGGGCGGGTACGAGAAGGAATGGCGTCAGAAATTAGGGGTGGAAATCAAAATCGGCGCTTTCTTCCGACGACTTGCAGAGCGTCTTACCGATGAGGAGATTGACGATCTTTTTCGCGTTGTGCAATCGGATGGGATCTTAGCCTCGGTGACTAGCAAAGCTCGTTTCGATTGGCACAAGGACGTTATCTATTTTGCTTTGCGCCATCCGGCTCTGGGACGAATTTTTTTCAAGGGATTGTTCAGATAGCGAATGGTGAATAGTGAATAGCCAATGGCGAATAGCAAATGGCAGATGGCTGGCGGCGGCTTGTTTTTCACTTTTCATTTTTCACTTTTCATTTTTCACTCCGCTCTTTGCCTTTGACAGGACCAATGTTCCCTTAAAAAACTGGGGTAGATTTTCCATTTACCGTTCCTGGGTCTACGATGCGTTGGAAAAAATCGTCCTGGCCGGCTTGGCAGACCAGGTGCTTCTTAACAGTAAACCTCTTAGCCGGGTCGAGGCAGCGAGGATTGTGGGGCAAGCGGTACGCCGGCTGGAATGGGACAAATACGGGGATTACAATCACAGGGGGTATTTGGAAGAGCTGCTCTACCAGCTCGTAGAGGAGTTTGGACCGGAACTGGGGGAGATGGGAATCAAAACTCCCCTCAACCGGAGCCACCCATCGGGTTTCTTTGCGTTTAATCCCGTTGACCATGCCGAGTTTGGAATGGGTTCTGCCGGCAGATCACAAAAGACTGTCAACAATTTTGGTCAGCGTTTTAAAAAAGGGGTGAATGCTGCTTCAACCTTGGATGGGAGAGCTCAAGTAGGGGATTTCCTATCCTTTTACTATCAGCCGGAATTCTCCCGTGACAGAGACGTATCTCACGGCCGCCTCTTGAGCGGCTACGGAAAGCTCACGCTCTGGAACACCGAATTGACCGTCGGTCGGGAAAGCCTCTGGTGGGGGCCTGGATTTCGTGGCTCGATGAGTTTCTCCAATAATGCCTTTCCCCTTGATCAGGTGCGGCTGAGTTCCGCAGAGCCATTCCGACTGCCTTGGCTTCTGAGCTATTTGGGACCCGTGAAGGCCAGCTTGTTTGTTAGCCAACTTGAGGAAAATCGTGATTTATCTAGGGCTAAAGTGAGTGGTTGGCGTGTTGGTTTTGCGCCTTCACGCTTTGCCGAATTCGGTTTTAACCGGATGTTTCAGTTTGGAGGCAAAGGTCGTGGGACATTGAACCCGGGACAATATCTTGGACTGCTGTTCGGTCAGGGGAGTGACGACCCAAGTAAGGCCACGAACGTCAATAACGTCATGTCATTCGACGGGACGCTGAGGATTCCAGACGTCGAGCGATATATTCTTTTCGCTCGCGACGCTGCAATTTATTTTGATTTTGGCTGGGATGATACTCTTTTCGGGTTGATCGTGCCGGATAAGCCGGGAGGCATCGTCGGGACTTATCTCACCGGTCTTTTTGGCGATCCGAAGCTCGATCTCCGCGTAGAGTACGCCAGGACCTCCGATATCCAGTTTTTCCATGGCATATACACATCCGGCTTTACCAACAGAGGGTCGGTCCTCTCCCACTTCATTGGCACTCAAGGTAACGATCTCTATGCGCGGCTTACGCGTTGGATAAGGCCGGATCTCCTGCTTGGGTTTCAGATGGCTAAGTCTCATATCGGACCGACAGTGAACCCTCTCTCGACGAATCTATCGGATAGTTTATCCTTCGGATTCGATGTGTCCTACCGGTTTTCTTCGAACTCATCCGTTTTCCTGGGGTATGACTTCGCCCGTCTCAGGAACGAAAACCGTAAGAACGCCGCTGACAAAGGACCGCTAAAAAACGATAATCTCTTCCGGATCGAGTTTACGCGTTCGTTTGGACAGTAGTCCCCGTATCGAGGTCGGCGTTATATCTTCCTGCCAATCCCAGTAGTGAAGCTTGAATGGAATAGGGAAATTCTCATTATTCTTGCGGCGAGCTTCCTCTTTGTTTTTTGGGGGATCGGTTCGATTAGCCTGCTTGACCCCGATGAGGGTATGTACGGCGCCATTGCACGTGAGATGGCCGAGAAGGGTGATTGGATTACCCCTCACTTTAACGGGATTCGTTACCTGGAAAAGCCGCCCCTCTATTTCTGGTTTACGGCTATTACCATTTTTCTTTTTGGCCCCTCGGAGTGGGCAGCAAGACTCTGGAGCGCCCTTCCTACCCTGGGGACAGCGATTCTGACATGGAGTATTGGACGGGCCCTCTATGATAGCCGCGCCGGGCTCTTGTCCGCTATCATTCTGGTCACGAGTGTAGGCGTTTTTCGCTATACGCGGGTGGCCGCGACGGACTCTCTGCTGGTGCTTTCCTTGACGTTGTCTTTGTACGGCTTTATCAGGGCTATCCTTCGGGTAGATGGCGAATGGCAAATGGCGAATAGGGCTGGGAAGCTAGGAAGCTGGGAGGCCTTTAAGCCTACAAGCCTTCTAGCCTCGTGGCGCTCGGGGGCATTGCTCTTCTGGTTGGGAATGGCCTTGGGGGTTCTGTCTAAAGGCCTGGTTGGGTTTATTCTGCCTGTGTTGATTGTCGGGGTGTTTCTTTTGGCGAATGGCAAATGGCGAATAGCGAATAGAGGAAGAGGTGGTGGAGGACTATTCGCTATTTGCTATTCGCTATTTGCTAATCCGGCGGGGCTGGTGTTGTTTCTGGGGCTTACAGTTCCCTGGCATTTGCTTGCTGCCTGGAAAAATCCCGGATTTTTGCAGTTCTATTTTGTTGACAATCAATTTCTCCGCTTCCTTAGTAATCGGGCCTTTATTGAAGATGATGTTCCAGTAAGCACGGTCGTTTTCCTAGGACTAATCTTGGTCTGGTTTTTCCCTTGGAGTTTATTTCTCTCGCGCACCTTACGGCACGGTTTCCCTAGCCTCGGCGCGTTCTCTACACCAGGAGAGCGGCCTCGTCTGTTGATAGGCCTGTGGGCGCTGACGGTGATCGGTTTTTTTTCTCTGTCGTCGTCAAAGCTGGAACACTATATACTTCCTGCACTGCCGGCGTTGAGCCTGATGGTAGGAGCTCTATGGGCAGAGGCTTCCGCTTCTTCTGCAGTCAATGGTCAATCGTCAATGGTCAATCGCCAGGTTAGGGGATTAAAATGGCTGCTCGTAGCATCTGCGGCAGGGTGCGGCCTCGCGGGGATCGGCTTGATCGTAGTAGCTGACCACCTGACTTCCGAGGCGGTTTTTGCCTGGCTGGCGGAGATGAACGTGTACTATCGTATTCTCAAGGTGAAGGGCGCGTCGTTTCCATTCTCTTCTGTTGCTCCGTTTGTGCCCCTCGCAAGGGAGCTGGGGGTCGTGCTGGTGATCGGTTTGCCTCTCGCGCTTGTGTTTTTTTATTTGAGTCGACCGCTAGCCAGCTTCACCGCCATGACGGGGGTTGCTGCTGGAATCGCCGTTGTGGTGTTTAAGCTTCTTTTCGTCATTGAGCCGCATCACTCCGCCAAATCCGTGGCTCTTGCTTTGAAGGCGCAAGCCCAACAGGGCGAACTCATTGTCCATGAAGGTTCTCTGGAATACAGCGGCAGCCTGCCTTTTTATACAGGCCGGCAGATTCATGTTCTGAACGGCCAGCGCGGCGATTTGGATTTCGGCTCGCGCTATCCCGAAGGGCAGGGGGTATTTCTTGATGATGGGGAGTTTGGTCGTCGCTGGCAAAGCGAGAAGCGGGTATTCCTTGTTACACGCCTGCAGGAAGGGGCAAGTGTCATACAAAGGTTGCCCGTGAAAGGCACCTTTCTTTTGGGCCGATATGGTTCACGCTTGCTATACTCGAACCATGGACCTTAGTGTGATAGCCGACTTCTCCTTAAGGATAGCGAGTTTATTTCCGCAAGGTTTCATGAGCTATCTTCGCGCCCTTCCTCCTGCAGTTCCTGAGCAGCTCAGACAAATCGCCTTCCGGCGCACGTTGCAATTAGCATCTAGACGCTCCTCTTTTTATCGCGAGCGATTTGCCAACCGTGGGATCAGGATTGAGAAGATAAGAGGGCCTGAGGATCTCGGGGATTTTTACGTTAACTCAGAGGAGGTTCGGGAAACACCCGAAGCATTTCTCTGTGGTCAGCCGGAGGTGGCTATTGAAAGTTCGGGCACAACCGGACATGTAACACGAGTGTACATGAGCCAGCGGGAGCTTGACTACAATGCAAGACAGGGGATTTTGCTCAAGGCCCTCTATGGTATTTCCAGTGAGGACCGTGTCCTTTCCACATTCGACTACGGTTTTTGTCTTGACGGGCAGATCGCCCAGCGGGTCCTTCCCCATTGGAGGCTGTTCGGATTATGCGTGGGTCGGGTTGATCCAGCCGAGATCTACCGCCGGATGTCGGCCTATCGTTTTAACATTGTGATGAGTGGGACTCCATGGCTTTTGCGTTTTACGGAGGTGGCTGAGACAGAAGGTAGACGATTTCCTCTAAAGCTCTTGGTAGGAGGAGGTGGTGGGGGCATCACAGATCGGGCGCGGAGCAGGATTGAGACATTTTGGGAGGCTCCTCTATGCATGACCTATGGCTCTACGGAAGCTGGAACGCTTATAGGATTCGAATGTCTGCGTCGGGATGGCTATCACCTGAACGAGTTTGATTTTTATGTCGAAATCGTTGAGCCGGACGGTGAGGGTTATGGGGAGCTGGTTATCACTACGGTTCACCGAAGTGTTATGCCTTTGATCCGCTACCGCACGAGGGACGTAGCGCGACTGATCACAGAGAGATGCCCTTGCGGGCTGCCGTTTCGGCGGATTTCGCCGCTACGGGGTCGTTTGGACGAGATCGTGGCCTCTGTTTGGGGTAATGTCCATCCTGATTTCTTTGAAAAGATCCTCGGGGCTGTGCCGGATATCAACGATGACTGGCAGGTCGCCCTGCGGGAGAAAGACGGAAAGCAGACTTTTCAGTTCCGCCTAGAGCTGGACAATGGAATATCCCGGCATGATAACATTAGACAGCGAATTCTCGAATCGATTCGGCGAGAACACAAATTGGCATGGCAGGCTTACGAACAAGGTTTAGCAGATGTAGAATTTGTTTTTCATCCGAAAGGCGCCTTGAGAAAAGGGCGCAAGTTGCTGCGTCTTGTGGATGAACGTCAGCTAGCGAATAGCAAATAGCAAACGGCGAATGGGAATAGCGAATAGCAAATGGCGAATAGCAAATGGCAAATGGTGGAGTGGGGTCTATTCACTATTTGCTATTCACTTTATACTGTTGTCGCCTGCTCTAGCCGGCCAGGGTGAACTCTTTGCGCTGTTGGAGAAAATGGAAGCGGGCTATGAGCATGTCCGCGACTACACGGCGCTGTTTCACAGGCGGGAAAGAATTGACGGAGAGTGGCGGTCTGAGGAAATCAGTTTTCTGAAATTCCAGCGGCCTTTTAAGGTTTATATGCGTTGGATCTCCGGTCCTTCTGAGGGGAGAGAGGCGGTTTACGTGGAGGGCGCCAATCAAAATAAGGTGGTGATCTATGAGCCGCGAGGCTTGTCTCGTTTCTTCACTTTTCTGCTCGACCCCGGAAGTTGGCGGATTCTGAAGGACAGCAGATACCCCTTCACTGAGATTGGCATAGGTCGTCTTATTGAACGTATTGGCAGGGATGCAAGACGGGCATGGGCTAGGAAGGAGCTGCGCTTAGTGGATCATGGCAGGACAAAATTCATAGGAAGAGATGTGAGGCAAATCGAGGGAATTCTTCCTCAGGATCAACGGGCAGGGTATGCTTCTTACCGGATGGTCCTTAGAATTGATGAGGAAAACGGGCTTCCGGTTCAGGCGTCCCTGTACGACTGGGACAACGCGATCACCGGTGAGTACACTTACAGGGAACTCCGTTTAAATCCGGAACTCAAAGAGACAGACTTTGACCCTTCCAATCTGGCCTACCATTTTCCCAGATGGCGCATCTCCCTTTCAGATGGAGAATAGGAAAAAGGCTTCAGGATCCGGCCTGCCACCCTTGAGAGTCGGAATTGACCTGGTGGAAGTTAGAAAGATCAGGAAGCTGCTTGAGCATGGAAGGGGGCTTAAAGAGGGCATTTTTACTCCTGAGGAGCTCCGCTATTGTTCCGGCCAAAAAGAGCCCTGCATCTCTCTTGCCGCCCTCTTTGCCGTCAAAGAAGCCGTTTTCAAAGCGCTCGGGACCGGATTGAGTGGAGATATGGATTGGCGCGAGGTCGGGGTGGAAAGGGGAATATCGGGCACGCCTCTCCTTCGGCTCTGCGGCAAAACTGCCAATATCGCCCGTGAGCTAGGCGTGACCCGTCATGCGCTTTCCTTCTCTCAAACGAAGGAGTATGGGATAGCTGTAGTTCTGCTTGTGGCGAGCCCGACGCAATGAAATTTCGCTTCTTAGACGGTGTGATCTCATCGACCACGGAAGGAAATGAGAAGATTGTTACGCACGTGACCTTCCCGGAATCTGAGGATTATCTTGCCAGCCCTTTTCATGAGCCATCACAGGTTCCTTCCACCATCGTTCTGGAGGCCATGGCCGCGTCCGGAGGTCGTTTGATTGAGATTGTAAGTCAAAGCAGGGCTGTGGCGCTTATGGTCAAGATAGACGAAGCGCGCTTTGCCGCTCGAGTTCGTGCGGGGCAGAGAATGCTCGTTCATTCGGAACTCGTTGGCATGCAAGACAAGGACGGTTTGAAGGTCGGGTTGGCTCGGACTCGGAACCAGGCGTTTGTCGCCGATCAGCCGGTTGCTGAGGCGCGCATTGCTTTTCTCTGCCTGCCGGTAAAGGGCTGGAGGTAGGGCGCAGCCTTGGCGGGGCTGGCAGTTGAGCGCAACGAAGCAGATGGGCCTTTTTCGACGGTCTGTTTAGATGTTATGCGGCGTGTTGCAGTAACCGGCCTGGGGGTTGTTTCTCCCATCGGAATTGGCGCGGAAAGCTATTGGGCGGCATTGGTCTCGGGTCGCTCTGCAATAGCGCGCAGCCAACGTCTGACCGCGCAGGGCTTCCCAGTGGATGTTGTGGCAGAAATCCCGGAAGCGCTCCTTCGTGGACAGCTTTATCGCTTGCCCCGAAAACAGCTCAAGCTTTTTAGCCGTGTCATGCTCTTCGGCATGATTGCCTCTTCTCTGGCTGTCGAGGATGGCGGTCTTCGGGACGGTTCGTCTGATCCCACGCGTTGCGGGGTGTTTCTCGGGACTTTTTTTACGACGCTGGATTTTTCAACAGTGCTTCACTGGATGGTGGAAGCGGAGTCCAACGCGCCGTCCAAGGAATTAGACCTGGGTAAGGCAAACGGCTACTGCATGACATCTATCAATCCCGTGGACTATTCGCTAAAGACCATGCCCAATCTTGCCGCGGGCCACATCGCTATAGGTCACAATGCTCGAGGTTTTTGCCGTGTTATCGCAGATGGCTGCACCGGCGGACTTCAGGCCATAGGCCAGGCATTCTTGGCAATCAAGGAAAACCAATTGGATGTGGCGCTTTGCGGCGGAGCGGAAGCGCCACTGGAGGAGTTTGTGTTTGTCAATCTGTGTACGCTGGATTTTCTCGCTCGTGGAGCAACGGATCCAAGCAGGCTGTGTAGTCCCTTTGATGGCTCGCGCAGTGGCGCTGTCCTGGGTGAAGGGGCAGGAATGTTGCTGCTGGAGGAACACGAACATGCCCGCAGCAGAGGAGCTCAAATCTACGGAGAAATTATCGGTTATGGATCCGCCGCAGGTGATGCTACAATCGCCCTCAAGGCGGAAAGGGTTGAGGTGGTTTCGGAGCGTCTCGGCCTTGCTATGAAATCGGCTTTGCAGGAGTCTCAGGAAGAGAGGGTGGATTTAATTGTCGCGAACGGTGATTCAACGAAAGCAAACGACCTGGCGGAAACCTGCGCTATCAAGGCGTTGTTCGGCCCTACAGCGGTAAGCATCCCAGTTAGCGCATCCAAGGCGACGCACGGTCATCTGATATCGGGCTCGGGAGCGCTCGAATTGATCAGTGGCCTGTTAGCATTGAATCGCAGGGTCATTCCGCCGACTTTGAATCTTAGAAGCCCGGATCCAAAATGCGATTTAGATTATGTTCCAAATGAGGCAAGGAAGAACGAGGGCATGAGGGTCGCTCTGGTAAACTCTATCGGCCTCTTTGGAGAGAGTGCCAGTATTGTGATAAGGAGAGTAGGTGAAGCTTGATCTCTCGGGTAGGGTCGCCCTGGTGACTGGGGGATCGAGAGGCTTAGGGAGGGCTATTGCCCTTGCCTTAGCTGAAGCAGGCGCCGCCGTGGCGGTGAATTACAGAGAAAGCAAGGCAGGGGCCGACGAGGTGGCGCAAGAAATTGAAAGGAAGGGCGGGAAGGTCATCACCTGGCAAGCGGATGTTACGGACGGAGATCAGGTGCAAACAATGGTTGAGAGAGTCTCCGCCCACTTTGAACATTTGGATATTTTGGTTAACAATGCCGGTGTCATCCGTGATCTCCTGCTTTTAGAGATGGAGCCAAAGGATTGGAACACGGTCCTACAGACGAATGTTTTCGGCGTCTACCACTGTTCCAGGGCGGTGTTAAAAAAGATGGTCATGAGACGGTGGGGGAGAATCATCAATCTGAGTTCCGTGGCGGCGGTTAGGGGAGGCAGGGGACAGTCCAACTATGCCGCATCCAAAGGCGCCATTGATGCCTTCACTCGCAGCCTGGCTACAGAAGTGGGGCTGAAAGGGATAACGGTTAATGCGATTGCCCCGGGGTTGATCGTCACAGACATGAGTCAAGGGGTGCTCGCTTTTAGTGACAGTTTGATTCGTGAACGTGTCGCCCTGCGGCGATTGGGAAAACCGGCGGAAGTTGCTCCGCTGGCAGTCTTTCTAGCTTCTGAGGAGGCGAGCTACATAACGGGTCAGGTGATCCATGTGGACGGCGGGATGTCATAGCGGCAGAGTCAAGGGAGGATTTCATGAGTCAGGGAGTGGTAAGTATCCAAAAGGGTTGGACAAGGGAAGAAGTTGAAAAAGCGTTAAAAGAGATCCTTGTTGACGCCCTGGGCGTGGAAGAGGAAAAGGTTGTTCCCGAAGCATCATTGGTGCACGATCTGGGCGCGGAGTCGATCGATTTTCTCGATATCGGCTTCAGAGTGCAGCAGACCTTTGGAGTGGAGTTGCCTAATAGGGCGATCCAGGAAAAGGCATTGAGCTGGAGAAATATGGCGGGGCTCAGCCGAGTTATTGAGGAGCGATATCGGGTTGGGGTGTCTCCCGAAGAGATGAGACAGCTCCACACCATGGGTATTCCGGGAGTGCTGCGCTGGCTTGCGGAGAAGAGAGGCATCGGCATCCAGAATGGCGACGCGGAGAAGATCGCCGCAGAGCTGGCGGATCGTCTCGTCAGCGAAGTGGAGTCGGTCGGTTTTCAAGGTTCTTTGATTGACCGGGGAGAGGTGATGCAACAGATGCTTCAAAATATCAACTCCCCAAAGATCATGGAGGGGATGATACGGCTGTTCAGTATGGGGGCTTTGGTAGACTTCATTGCGGCGAAGGTTGGGGACAAGACGGCATGAGATTTATCCTGCTAGACCGAATTGTAAAGATGGAGAGAGGTCAGGGGGGATCCTTCGTTAAGAACGTAACCCAAAGCGAAGACTTTTTTGCTGACCACTTTCCAGAGTGCCCGATTATGCCCGGCGTTTTGATTCTGGAAAGTTTTGACCAGGCCACACAGTTTCTCCTAGGTGACCAGCACGACTTCGGGTGCTATCCGGAACTCAGGCAGGTTCTCAGAGTTACATTTAGACACCGGGTGGTTCCGGGAGATCAGCTCCACATCAACCTCCGGGTCGCCCGTAAGAGCGCGGAGGAAGCCATCGTGAAGGCCGATGCCGAAGTGGATGGGCGAACCGTGGCTGAGGCGACCCTGGTATTTAGCCTTGTCCAGGGAGATCGGAACGCTGAAGCCAAGGCGCATTGCCAACGCTTAAGAGGGCTCTACGATTATCTTTCCGTGGATACCGTGGATAGGGCCTGGGAAAGTTTGGCGGACCGCTTCTAGCGGCAGCGAATAGCAAATAGTGAATAGTCAGTAGGTCTCCTCCCCTCCAATACATACATTCCAATAAAAATCCGCTGTTTTGAAGCTTCCTATTCGCTATTCACTATTTTTCATTTGCTCTTAACATGGAAAACCGTGTTGTTCTGGTGACCGGGGGGTCCCGGGGAATTGGTAAGGCTATAGGCCTGCGTTTTGCGGAACAAGGCTGCAAGCTTTTCATCAATTTTTTTCAAGACCGTGAGTCCGCTGAGAGGACCGTACGGGAAGTTGCCAGCCGAGGGGTCCAGGCCTTTTCGCTGCAGGCCGACCTCAAAGACGCGGAACAGATCCGACGCATGTTCAGGGAGATTCATGATCGTTTTGGCCGACTGGATGTATTGGTCCATAATGCCGCCTCTGGCGTGCTCAGAGAAACTTTGGAGCTGACAGCCAAACACTGGGATTGGGTGATGGCAACCAACGCGCGCTCTCTTCTTCTGTGTGCGAGAGAGGCAGCCTCTACGATGCCAAACGGGGGCAGGATTATCTCTCTGTCGAGCATAGGCTCATCCCGGGTTGTTCCCCAGTACGGCGCGATCGGCGTCTCAAAGGCCGCGCTCGAGAGCCTCACCCGTTATCTCGCGGCCGAGCTGGCCCCTAGAGGAATTACCGTCAATGCTGTCTCAGCCGGGGCCGTGGCGACAGAGATATGGAATTTGATCCCGGAGAGCCAGGTGATTCTGGAAAAGATTCGGAAACGTACCCCTTCCGGCCGTCTTCTCACACCTGAGGACGTGGCGGAGATCATTTACTTTTTAGCCAGTCCTCAGGCCCACATGATTCAGGGACAAGTCATTGTCGTGGATGGTGGCTACTCCCTGCTGGCGTAGCGCGTAGCGAATAGCAAATAGTCAATGGTCAATAGGCAATAGGTAGGAAAGATGGGAAGCTAGGAGGCCGATATGCTTTCAGGCTTCCTAGCCTTCAAGCCTTCTAGCATTTAGTACAATGGAAAAGCCCAGAGCGGCTATTACCGGGATCGGTGTGATTGCGCCGATCGGCATCGGGGTTGAAGATTACTGGAAGGCTGCGCTCGGCGGGGTGTCCGGCTCCAGGCTCATTACTCATTTTGACCCTGGGGGATTGCCGAGCCAGATGGCCGCCGTGGTCCGAGAAGAGCAGCAGATAGAAAGATTATACTCATGGGTCGGAGCTGACCTGGAGGAATCCCGGGTCGCTCTTTTTGCGCTCGCGGCAGCCCGGATGGCGACGGAGGCTTCTCGTTGGGATTCCTATTACAGGAGAGACAGACAGGGCATCTTTCTGGGGACCAGTGGTGGTCGTGTGGACCTTCGACGCATAGCAGAGATCGCCTATCGTTCCCGTGCGGGAAACGGTCGCGAGATTTCGCCAGCCGCTTACGTGAAGGAGTATTGTAAAAGTCTGGAAGAGAGTTTTGTGCTGCGCTTGCTTCCACAGTATGTGACGGCTTTGGTTGCAGGGAGTTTTGGAATCACGGGCGCCAGCTCGACGATGCAGACGGCCTGCACTTCCTCGGCTCAGGCCGTAGGCGAGGCTCTGCGCGCTATCCAGCGTGGGTCGGTGGACGCAGCCATAGCGGGAGGGGCGGAGTGCATTGTCTCTCCCATCGAGATGCAGCTCTTTTGTCTTCTAGGCGCCTTGTCGCGAAGAAATGGGGATCCGGAACGAGCGAGCCGCCCGTTTGATGCTGAGCGGGACGGCTTTGTGCTGGGTGAGGGAGCCGGGTTTCTAGTGCTGGAGCGGCTGGACCGAGCCGTAGAGCGCAGCGCCCCAATCCTTGCGGAACTGGCGGGTTACGGCACTTCCTGCGACGCCTATCGGGTTACCGATGAGGCCCCTGACGGCAGAGGGGCTATTTTGGCGATGACAAGGGCCCTCGAAGACTCCGCCCTCTCACCTCATCAAATCGATTATGTAAATGCCCACGGGACTTCAACGCTGATGAACGACAGGGTGGAGACACTGGCCATAAAGGGGGTTTTTGGTAAACACGCTTATCAGATGCCCGTCAGCTCCACTAAGTCGATGATCGGCCATACCATTTCCGCGGCTGGAGCCATTGAGCTGATTACTTGCGTTTTGGCGCTGCGCGACCAGATGATTCCGCCTACCATAAACTACGAGTACCCGGATCCGGAGTGCGACCTCGATTATGTCCCGAACCGAGCCAGGCGAGCCAAGCTGGGCGCCGCCCTTTCTAATTCGTTTGGGTTCGGTGGACACAACGATTGTCTTGTGGTGCGGCGCTATTGCCCGTGAAGACGATGCCTCCAATGGGAACAGGCAAAAGCGATCTTGGAGGAAAAGTTGCGCTTATTACGGGCGCTACCTCAGGCATCGGAAGGGCTACCGCTTTGGCCTTTGCTGAGGCCGGCGCCAGTATCGTTATCGGCGATGTGCGTGAGCGACCGATCTGTGGCGGGGCGTCAACTGCAGACGTGATCCGCGAATCTGGCGGTAGAGCTATGTTCGTTGAGACAGATGTGAGCGAAAAATCGCAAGTAGCAACGTTAGTAAAGAGAGCGGTCCAAGAGTTCGGCAGGATAGATATTTTAGTGAACAATGCCGGGATCGGACATGTCAGCTCAGTAGAGCATACCCCGGACCAGGTTCTCAGGCGCTTGGTGGAGGTTAATTTTTACGGTGTTGTCTATGGGGCGCAGGCAGTATTGCCGGCTATGCGGGCGCAGGGAAGCGGGCATATCATTAATATTTCCTCGGGGGCGGCAATGCTGGGATTGCCCTATGCGGGCTTCTATGCGGCGACCAAGGCAGCCGTAATGCGCTTCTCCGAGGCGCTTCGGTATGAGCTGGAAAGCTCCAACATTGACGTGAGCGTCATCTACCCTGATTTTACCGCTACGGATCTTGCGTTAGAGGTTACTCCTGGCGCCGGTATGCGGCCTAGGACGGTGCGCTTCCTGAACGCGCGGGGCATACAAAAGTACGGGAGTCCAACTGTCAAGCTACAGTCCCCGGAAAAGGTCGCACAAGCTGTGCTGGCGTGCGCGCTTCGTCCCCGCATGGAGCTTTATCTTTCGCTTCGCATACGCCTCCACGGGCTGTTCCGAGCCCTTTTCCCCGCGGCTGTGGAACGTGAGGCCCGACGGGTGAAGAGATCTGTGGAACAATTTTTTGCGAAAATTTCAGGCGACGGTGTCCGGACGCCGGAGAACCGGACACCCTAAAACCGACCTGTGGGATTCCTAATTCATGCCTGGCACGACAGAGCGCGCAGATATTTCTGTAGTCATACCTCTTTATAATGAGGCAACCACCGTAGAGGAGCTTCACGAGAGGCTTTCCCATACGCTTGAATCCATGGGCAGGTCTTACGAGGTCATCTACGTGGATGACGGCAGCACGGATGGAACGACAGAGATTCTGCGGCGTTTACACATGAAGAATCCGCGGGTCAAAGTCATTGTTTTCAACCGCAATTATGGCCAGCACGCGGCCGTGGTGGCCGGCTTTGAGAAGGCGTTGGGCGGGGTCATAGTTACCCTGGATGGCGATCTGCAAAATCCCCCCGAGGAGATCCCAAAACTGATCGCAAAGATTCAAGAAGGCTATGATGTGGTAGGCGGCTGGAGAGAAGGGCGGCAAGATTCCGTGGTGCGCCGCGTGCTCTCCTATGCGATTAATCAGGTGACTTCGCTCATCGTCGGGGTGAAGATGAGGGACTATGGCTGCATGTTGCGTGCCTATCGTCGCGATGTGGCAGAACGGATATGCCAGTGTCGAGAAATTTCGAGTTTCATACCCGTCCTGGCCAATGCCTTCGCCGGGTCGGTGGCTGAGATTCCGGTTGCGCACTCTCCACGCTTGTCTGGACGGTCGAGGTACACTCCTTTTCGTCTCTTGCGATTGAGCTTTGATCTCCTGACAGGCTTTTCGCTGCTGCCGATCCAGGCGGTAAGTTTTGCCGGGATACTGATCTCGTTCCTCGGTCTCGGCTTCGCCTTATTTCTGGCGGTCCGACGCCTCCTCGTTGGGCCGGAGGTAGAGGGGGTTTTTACTTTGTTCGCTATCCTTTTTTTCTTCGTTGGCTTGCAGATCCTTGCCTTGGGGCTCATAGGAGAGTATGTGGGCAGGATTTACATGGAGGTGCGTCGCCGGCCTAGATATGTAATCAAAGAGGCTCTTGAGTGAAATTTACAGTGTCGCATCAGCCTGTTTCGTCTATTTCGTTGCCCCATCGCACGAAATGACGGAACGACCAAATAGACCAAACGACCAAATGAAGATTGCGGTTTTTGCCTACCACAACATCGGCTTTGAATGTCTCAAGGTGCTCCTTGATGGCAATGAGGAAATCGTCGCAGTGGTGACCCATGAGGACGATCCGGCTGAAGAGATATGGTTTCAGTCGGTGGCCGAACTCGCTCGAAGATGCCACATCCCTGTCCATACGCCGTCCAGTCCGAACACGCCTGCCTTCGTCGATCTGATCGGGCGCCTAGCCCCTGATCTCATTTTTTCCTTCTATTACCGCCGTATCCTTTCGCGCGAGCTGCTGGCGATCCCTCGCCTGGGAGGTATTAACCTTCATGGCTCCCTCCTGCCCAAGTACCGTGGCCGCAGCCCGGTCAATTGGGTCCTGGTTAACGGGGAGCGGGAGACGGGGGTGACGCTGCACTATATGGTGGAAAAAGCCGACGCCGGGGACATCATTGCGCAACGTTCCGTTCCTATCGATATGGAAGATACTGTCCTAAGCCTTTTTCGCAAGATGACAGTCGCGGCGGCGCAGCTCCTCAGGGAGGCTTATCCTCTGATCAAGGGCGGTACGGCGCCAAGAATCCCGCAGGACTCTAGTCAGGCGACGAAGTTTGGCGGCAGGCGTCCTGAGGACGGAAAGATAACTTGGGACCGTCCGGCGTTAACGATCTATAACCTGATCCGCGCCGTCACCCATCCCTATCCCGGGGCGTTTACTTTCTACAAGGGCAGAAAGCTTTATCTCTGGCGGGCGAGGTTAGATGGGGACACCTTGACCCAAAGGGGAGCGGTTCCGGGGTCCGTTGAGGCTGTGGAAAGGGGAAAGGGGATAATCGTCTCCACGGGGGAGGGCAGCTTGCTCGTGACTCAGGCGCAGTTTGAAAGCGAGGCGGAGATCTCAGCGGAGAGCTGCAAGATTCCTGTGGGAGCGTGTCTGGGACAGTAATGGAGTAGTAGATGAAGGTCTTGATTACAGGCGGTGCGGGGTTCATCGGCTCTCATCTCGCCGATGCGCTTTTAGCACGGGGGGATGAGGTGACGATCCTCGATGTCGCCTCCGATCTTAAAGTGCGCCACCAGTTGGGTCATCCAAAGTTCCGCTATGTGCGCGATTCCGTCCTGAATCGCGAGATCGTCGAGGGACTCGTCTCCTGGTGCGACCTCGTTTATCATTTTGCTGCGGTAGTGGGCGTGGAACACTACGTGGGAGATCCCTACCAGGTCCTCAATGTCAACGTAAACGGGACGCAGACTGTCTTAAACGTTGCCTTCAAGGCCGGCAAAAAAGTCGTTTTCAGCTCTTCCTCGGAGGTTTATGGAAGAAGCCTCGAAGTCCCTTTTACAGAGGACGGGGAGCGTGTGCTGGGCTCCACACGAATTGATCGCTGGTGTTACTCGACCTCGAAGGCAGTAGGCGAGCATTTTTGCTTTGCCTACCACAAGATGGGTCTCCCAGTAGTGGTGCTCCGGTACTTTAACGTCTATGGTCCTCGTCTGGATCGGATGGATGTTGGACGGGTGATCAGCATCTTTCTCGGTCAGTTAACCCGGGGGGCGCCACTGACGGTTATCGGTAACGGAGAACAGACGCGTTGCTTCACTTACGTGGAAGATACGGTTCGCGCGACCCTCGCGTCCGGCGCCACGGACGAGGCGGTCGGGAGGATCATCAATGTCGGTTCGGATAGAGAGGTCAGCATCCGCTCCTTGGCCGAGATGATGATCCGTCTGTCAGGATCTAGATCCACTATCACCTTTGTGCCGCAGGAATCGATCTACGGCGAGAGCTACGAAGACATCCCTCGCAGAGTGCCGGACTTGCGACTGATGAAGAGGGTGCTCCGTGTAACACCGCAGGTTTCTCTCGAGGAGGGCCTCAAACGTACTCTTGACTGGTTCCGAGGCCAGAGCGTCGAAGGGTCACCGTAGGTATGCAGCTCGCTATCAGAGCCGACGTGGATACGGCCATCGGGCTGCGCCAAGGGGTTCCGAGGCTGCTCGAATTGTTTCGGCGCCACTCGGTGCAGGCGAGTTTTTTCGTCAGCTTCGGGCCAGATAATTCCGGACGGGCCCTGAGACGTCTGTGGCAGCCGGGTTTTCTTCTAAAGATGTGGCGCACGAACCCGTTTCGACTCTACGGCATCAAGACCCTCCTTTCCGGGACGTTGCTTCCCTCCGCCTCGATAGGAGAGGGGGCTCCAGAGCTTCTGAAGGCTATTGTAGCGGAAGGCCACGAGCTTGGAATTCACGGCTACGACCATGTGCGTTGGCAGGATTGTCTGGAAGAGCTGGGAGAGGAAGGCATTGCATCAGAATTGGCCAAGAGCGTTTCTGCTTATGAGCGCCTTCTGGGCAGTCGGCCGGTGAGTTCCGCCGCGCCTGGCTGGCGCTGTACGCCTTCCAGTCTGACGGTGCAGGAAAGGTTCAGGTTTCTATATGCGAGCGATGTGCGCGGCTCCGCTCCATTTTTTCCCGTTCATGATGGTCGGACTTTTGGGACTCTCCAAATTCCGACAACACTGCCGACAATGGATGAACTCATAGGAAGGCAGGAAGACATTAGCAATTTTCTTCTGGCTTTGTTGAAGGAGAACTTGAATGTCCACACCATTCATGCCGAGGTGGAAGGGCGAGCCTATCTCTCGCTCTTCGAGCAGTTCCTTGGCGAGGTCTGTCGGCGGAATGTAGAGATGGTTACCCTACGCGAGGTCGCTGAGCGGACGTTGGAGAGGGGCTTAGAAAAAGTCCCCCGTCTTCCGGTAGCAAGAGGCAACGTGCCGGGTAGAAGTGGATGGATTGCCTGTCAAGGGGCCGCATGAAGTCCCGAGCCGTTGCCGCGTCCAGCAGCGGAAAATAATTGATCTACAAGCGGGGAGCAACATACGGATGAAAAATGAAGAAGGGCTCTTGAGGGCGATCAGTGAAAAGAAAGCGACGGTCTGCATTCTGGGACTGGGCTATGTCGGCCTCCCCCTGGCCGTGAGATTTGCTGAGGTGGGGTTTTCTGTTTTAGGGATCGACGTCGATAACCACAAGGTGGAGAGTATCAAAAATGGGATCTCTTATATCCGGGGCGTCTCTGTTAGATGTGGTCCTTCCCCGGGGATCCATGCGTCGACGGATTTCTCCCTCTTGCGGGACGCCGATGCCGCGATCATTTGTGTCCCTACCCCTCTCAGTAAGACCCGGGATCCCGATCTTTCTCTGGTTTTGGAAGCGGCCCGAACCGTGTCGGCGAATCTCCACCCGGGCCAACTGATCGTCTTGGAAAGCACCACTTATCCCGGCACGACGCGGGAACTGCTCCTCCCCATGCTGCAGGAGAAAGGGTTGCGAGTCGGAGAGGATTTTTTTCTGGCCTATTCGCCCGAGAGGGTCGATCCTGGAAATGATTGTTTTACCCTTTCGAATACGCCGAAAGTGATAGCGGGAATCACCCCCGGTTGTCTGCATTTGGCCCAGGCGCTCTACAGCCAGATCGTGGGGAAAGTCGTTCCTGTAAGCGATACCGACACGGCGGAAATGGTAAAGCTCTTGGAAAATACGTTTCGCAGTATCAACATCGCGCTGGTGAACGAGGTTGCTATTATGTGCCATCGTCTGGGGTTGAGCGTCTGGGAGGTTATTAATGCTGCAGCCTCGAAGCCTTTTGGTTTCATGCCTTTCTATCCCGGTCCCGGACTCGGAGGTCATTGTATCCCTGTGGACCCTCATTACCTTTCCTGGAAGTTGAAGCTGTTAGCCTATAAGGCGCGACTCATCGAGCTGGCTGACGAGATCAACCGGGAAATGCCTCGCTTTGTTGTGGAGAGGATTGCTGAGGCACTCAACCGGAAACAAAAAAGCGTGAACGGCTCCAAGATTCTCATATTGGGAGCAGCCTATAAGAGGGACTCAGACGATGTTCGGGAATCCCCCGCTTTGGACGTTATGGAACTGCTGCGCGAAAAAGGCGGGGAGATTGCTTATCATGATCCTCATGTCCCGTGGCTTACTTTTGAGAATCAGCTTCTCTATTCTGTTCCGTTGAACTCCCAATCGCTGGCGTTGGCCGATGTGGTGGTCGTCGCAACAGATCACACGGGGTTCGATGCTCAGGAGATCGTAGAATATGCACGCCTGGTCATCGACACGCGCAACCTTACCCGCGGCATCCAGTCCGAGAAGATAGTGAGACTCTAGGCCGTTATCGTTTCTCGTGATCGTTCCTCGTGCTCGTTGGGGAGGGGGTGGGGACGAACACGATCACGATCACGAATCACGAGCACGGTCTTTTTAGCCTTGACATAACCTCTTTCGCCTTGATAAAGGCCTTCTGGTGTCAACCATACCAGAAGGCCTTTTTTTTGGCCGCGGGAGGGAATATGGACCTTCTAACCTGGCAGCGAAGGGGCTTGCTAGCAGTCATGGGATTCCTTGCCTTTCTTGTAGTTGCAGGCACTCTGGTTTCCTCCTTTCGATGGGTCGACCGGCCCTTCCCCGGATTCTTCCTCTACGGTAATTTAGCGGTTGCTCCTGATTTCCTGCCCGAATGGAGCGGGCATCGAGGAGGGATCAGATTTTTAGACCGCGTTGTGGCCGTGCAGGGTGAAGCAATTACGCGCTCCCGAGCGCTCTACGACATCGTGCGCAGTGCCCCTGCCGGCTCCCCGTTCCGCTACGTGGTCGAAAGGGGAGGTACACAGTTTGAGATGACAATCCCCTCCATGCGTTTTTCCTTTCATGACTGGTTGTTGAGTTACGGTATCTATCTACTCGCTGGCGTGGGGTTTCTTGCCATAGGGTTAACTCCTTTTTATTTTCGTTCTACGTCCGCCGCCGCCGTGCCGCTCTTTTTTATGGTGAGCGCTATCTTTCTTTGGTTTACCACTGCCTTCGACTTCGTGACGACCCAGGTATTGCCGAAGGAATCCCGGATATTTGCGTTCACCGTGACTCCAAGCGCCGGCATCCATCTGGGTCTTTTGCTGACCGAGGGAGGGAGGCTCCGCAGGATTCGCCTGCCGTACCTCATGTTGATCTACGGCGTCTCAGTTGTTCTGGGGCTCGCGTATAGCTTGTCTTTTTACACGAACCTCGATGCTTGGCATTGGGCGCTGCGGGTGAGTTATGGTTATAGTTGTTTTGCGGCGCTTGTTTTCCTCGGTCTTCTCTGGAGTGAGCTAAGAAAGCCTATATCCGACCTGGAAAGGCTGCGTTTGCGGGTTGTCTTTTTCGGCGCCATCCTGGGCTTTTTTATCCCGACCTTCGGGACAGTGCTAACGAGCTTCCTTTCCTGGCAGATCCCTTACAACCTGTTATTGATTCCAGCGGTGTTTTTTCCCCTATCCGTGGCTTATGCGTTGCTCAAGTATAATTTATTCGACCTTGATCTTGTATTAAAGGTAGGCCTTACGCGGGGCGTGCTGACCGGCGCCTTGTTGCTGATTTACGTTTCTCTCGTCGCTCTATTCGGCCCCTTCGTGGGGATATATGAGAAAGACCCCCTGGTTCCACTCCTGTTCTCCGTGTTGGTGGTTATCGTGTTTAATCCTTTGTTGCGCTGGATCGAGGGGGCGCTGGATCATTATTTTTTCCGCAAGGAATACGACCCGATTCAGGTGCAAAGCGAGGTCAGCTCGGTGCTGAGATCATTGTCTCGACCGCAGGTTGTCGCGGAGAAGTACCTTGGACTGGTAACAGGACGGATGGCGATAGAGAATGCCTCTCTCTTTTTTCGCTCGCGGGAGGAGGGAAAATGTCTCGCCGTCTCCACCGGGCGGGAGGCGGGCGAGGACGCGGAAACGCTTTCGCGCCTGCAGTCGTTATGGGTCCGCCGCTTCGGTGTCGGTAGAAAAGGGATATCGAGAGACGAAGTGGAAACGGACCCGGCGTGCCGGGAAGATCGCGCCGAACTGCTGAAAACTTTCAATGAGCTGGGATCGGAGCTCCTGATCTCCATGGCGCTTGAGGAAAATATTGCCGGTTTCGTTGCCCTGGGCAGGAAGCGGTCCGGGCGGGCCTGCAGCGCGGATGATTTTCGGCTGCTTTGCGTCTTGGCGGATCAGCTTGCGCTCTCGCTCGCGAACGGCATGCTATTTGAGGAGTCGGAAAAGACCAAAGAGAATTACCGGCTGTTGTACGATCGCTCTCAGGAGTTAAACAAAAGACTGATCGAGGTGGATCAACAAAAGAAGCAATTCGTGGCAAACATCTCCCACGAGCTCAGGACCCCTATCAGCACCATCCTTGGCTACAGTGAAGTGCTTTCGGACCCAAGCTTCAGGGGCGACGCTCGCGCGGTGCTGGAAAGAGTCGTGACCAACGGGCAGGAGCTGTCCCAACTGATGGATAGCCTGCTGGACTTCTCCCGGGTGGAGACCGGAAGCGTTACGGTCGATCTTCAGGAAGTGAACCTCCGGGAGATGCTACAGTCTTTAGAGATGATGGCCACGAGGCTCATTAAGGGACGCCCCATTCGGCTCCGGGTTCAGATCGAGCCGTTGCTCGAGGTTATCGAGACGGATCCCAAGAAGTTACAGCAAATTCTCATGCAGCTTTTAACCAATGCCCTCAAATTCACTGAAAGAGGCGAGATCGCACTGGAAATGAAATCGCGCTCGGACGAGGGAGCCGCCTTTGTAGAGATCTCCGTCTCGGACACGGGGATAGGGATCAGCAAACGGGACCAGGAGGTTATTTTTGAGGAGTTCCGCCAGCTCGATGGATCTTCCACGCGCCAGTACGGCGGAACCGGACTGGGACTCGGACTATGCAGGAAGCTGGCCCAATCTCTCGGGGGAAAAATTGAAGTCGAGAGCGAGGTCGGGCAGGGCAGCGTGTTCAACTTGATGGTGCCGGCGCGAAGGCTTCAGTTTGAGAGCCTTGGCGCAGCTCAGGCTCTCTGAGAGTTTAAGCGCTTGAGCGGGCGATTTAACCCGCTACCTGTCCATGATACAATCGCAAAACAAGTGATAGATGGAAGGCGCGGACTCTCACACCTAATATGTCAACAAGCCATTGGAAAGGGCGAAACGTCCTGGTAACCGGCGCCAACGGATTTCTGGGATCGTGGGTGAGTAAAAGGTTGGCGGAGGAAGGCGCCAACGTTATCTGCTTTATCAGGGACGCGCTTCCCAGGTCTTTTTTTAATTCGAGCGGCACCGTGGATAGAGTTGTTGTTGCCCATGGCTGTCTGGAGGATTACCTCTCGATGGAGCGCGTTTTTAACGAATTCGAGGTCGACTTTTGCTTCCATCTCGGGGCGCAAGCGATTGTCGGGACAGCCGAGCGGTTTCCTCTTTCCACCTATGAATCAAATATTCGGGGCACGTGGAACGTGCTCGAGGCCGTTAGACGCGATAACCGGGTCAAGGGATTGGTGATTGCGTCCAGTGACAAAGTCTACGGGACCAAGGAGGTTCTTCCCTATACGGAGAAAGATAACCTGAGCGGGGTCAGTCCCTACGATGTTTCCAAGGTCTGCGTGGATCTACTAGCTCAGAGCTATTTTCACACCTATGGTATTCCACTAGGCATCGCACGATCAGGGAATTTCTACGGTCCAGGGGATCTTAATTTCAGCCGAATCGTTCCGGGAACTATCCGCTCGCTGGTCAGCGATCAGGATCCCGTTATTCGCAGCGATGGAACCTATCTGCGCGACTATTTTTATGTGGAAGACGCGGCTCAAGCCTTTTTGGCTTTGGGTGAGAAGCTGGCTAACGACAGTATCAAGGGACAGGCCTTCAATTTTGGGACGGAGACGCCGACCCCGGTCTTAGATATAGTCAATCAACTAATCGAATTGTCTGGCAAGAAGCACCTGAAGCCGGTGGTATTGAACCAGGCAGCGCATGAGATCAAGGAACAGTACCTTTCCTGTCGCAAGGCGCGCGAGCTCCTTGGCTGGCGGCACACGACCGACCTCAAGAGCGGACTGGCAAAGAGTTATTCGTGGTACGAGGAATTTTTCTCCTTAGAGTCCGGTTAGGGCAACGGACTCTAGGGATTGGAGGGTCCTGGTCAAATCGTCGGGCGGGGGCGCATTCCAAGTCCGCTTCTTTCCTCGGTGCTCAAAGGAGATAGTGCAGGCATGAAGGAACTGGCGCTTTAAGCCGTGCGTTTTGCGGAATTGCTTGTTAAAAGCGAAATCCCCGTGCTCCCGGTCCATGACCACCGGGTGGCCCAGTTGCGCGAAGTGCAGGCGGATCTGGTGCATTCTGCCGGTTTCCATATTCACGCGAACGAGGCTTGTCCCGGGCAATTCCCTCTCGACCCGGTAGCGGGTCAGGGCCCGGGCGGGCTTTCCCTCACGTCCCGGGATGGGGAAATCGATGCTCCCTTCCTTCGGATGAACCCTTCCTAGCACCAGGGCAAGATACTCCTTTTCCACCTCTCCCTTCTCAAATCTCTTCTCTAAGTCCTCAGCTACCGCCTCCCTTTTGGCGACGACCAGGAGGCCCGAGGTCTCTTTGTCAATCCTATGGACCAACCTTGGGAGGATGCCCTGGGAACGGTAGGTTGCTTCCAGCATCCCTAGCAGGGATTGACTCTTGGGGATTTCTTTGCCCTCGTGAACCGCCAGGCCCGCGTGCTTGTTAACCACAAGAATATCGTCATCTTCGAATAGGATCTCAAATCCGCGCTCTGGAGCGGCCTGCTTCGCGGACTTGCTCGGTTGTCTTTCAAAGGGAATAAAGAGCGTAACGCGATCCCCTGGCCGGGCGGTGTCGTTTGCTCGGCAGCGTTTTCCATTCAGGCGGATGCCGTTCTTGCGGAAGAGCTTCCTTATATAACCTATTGGGAAACGCTTCTTGAGAAAGTTCTCCAGTCTCTTGGGTACTTCGGTTTGCGGAACGATGATCTCCCATGCCACAGGCTATTTCATATCGGGAGCATCGCTGTGGCGTCAAGGGGAGCAAAGCCATATTTGCAATTCCCTAGAAATTAAGATAGCTTAGGTCATTTGGCGCGGTGTTATGGCAGAATATAAGATAGTGCGCCTGGGTGAGGTTTTCATTGAGCCGTAAAGAGTCGGTCGATGCGCTCAGGAAAAAAATCGATCAACTTGATGAGAAAATCGTAGAGCTTCTTAACGAAAGGGCCTCTCTTGCTCGAAAGATCGGGCGACAAAAAAG
>JACPSE010000208.1:2299-10302 GCA_016193465.1 Deltaproteobacteria bacterium | reverse complement strand
CTCGTTACCGGCCTATCGGCTTATATCGAGGCCCGGGAGCGGGCGCCTGCGCCCTCCCCGGAGCATGTCTGGGTGGGCTGGCCGGGCAGCACCGTCGCCGCGCAGTTCCGAGCGGAGCTGAAAAGGGAAGCCCAGGCCAGGTTCCAGTCCCATCCTGTTTTTCTCTCCGAGGAAGAGATGGAGCAGTTCTACCTTGGGTTTTGTAACGCCACCATCTGGCCGTTGTTTCACTATTTTCCCTCCTACGCCGTCTATCAACCCAAGTTTTGGGAGCAATACAAACGCGTCAATGAAGTCTTTTGCGAAACCTTGCTGGATATCGTCCGGCAGGACGATCTCGTTTGGATCCACGACTATCATCTCATGCTGCTTCCGCGGCTGCTCCAGGCGAGGGCGCCGCACCTGTCGGTCGGGTTTTTCCTCCACATCCCTTTCCCCTCATTTGAGGTGTTTAGGCTCTTGCCGGGAAAGTGGCGGCGCGGGATCCTGGAAGGGCTGTTAGGGGCCGATCTTCTCGGCTTTCATACGCACGAGTACGTTCAGCATTTCCTTCAGAGCGTTCTTCGCATTCTAGGGTATGAGCATAACATGGGTCAAATCTTGACCCCGGATGGCATCGTGAAAGCGGATAGTTTCCCCATGGGCATCGATTTTGAGAAGTTCTCGATCGCTCTCAACGACCCCGACGTTCGGCGCGAAGAAGACGATTTGAAAAATACTTTTTCCCAGGTGAAAGTTGTTCTCTCGGTCGATCGGCTCGACTACTCCAAGGGCATTTTGAACCGTCTGGAAGGCTTCGAAATCTTCCTGGAGACCAGCCCCCAATACCACGGCAGAGTCGTGCTTCTGATGGTGGTGGTCCCCTCCCGGATCGGGGTGTACCAGTATGACCTGATGAAGAGACAGATCGAAGAGCTGGTCGGGAAAATCAACGGGCGGTTCGGACGCATCGACTGGACGCCCGTCGTCTACCAGTATCGTCATGTCCCTTTTCAGTCTTTAGTTGCGCTGTATAGCGTAAGCGACGTTTGCCTGGTGACTCCGTTGCGCGACGGGATGAACCTCGTGGCAAAAGAATATGTGGCAACGCGCAAAGACGGGGCCGGCATTCTGATTCTAAGCGAGATGGCAGGAGCGGCCAAGGAGCTGGCGGAGGCCATCATCATTAACCCGAATAATAGAGAAGAAATTGCCGAGGCCTTGAAGGACGCTCTGGAAACGCCAGTGGAGGAGCAGAGGAGACGCAATCAAATCATGCAACGCCGGCTGCGCCGGTACAATGTGAACCGGTGGGCGGAAGATTTCATGCGGGCCTTGGTGGCCATCAAAGACGAGCAAAAGAGGTTGCAGACCAGGCTAGTAACGCCTGAGACGAGGGACGAGCTGGTGGGGAGCTTTGCAGGCGCCCGGCGCAGGCTTCTCCTTTTAGATTACGACGGCACGTTGGTTGCCTACGCGGCAGAACCGAAAATGGCCGGACCGACGGACCTTGTGTTGAGCCTTCTTGGGGAGCTCGCCTCCAACGCGGCCAATCAGGTCGTGCTGATAAGCGGACGCGACAGAAACACTCTTGAGACATGGTTCGGCAGGCTGCCCGTGTCGTTGGTAGCGGAGCACGGCGTCTGGATCAGGGAGCAGAACGAAGATTGGCGAATGACGAAGCCGTTGAGCAACGATTGGAAGCCGCAAATACTCGCTCTGTTGGAAATGTACGCCGACCGTCTTCCTGGCTCTTTCATTGAAGAGAAGGAGTTCTCCTACGTTTGGCATTATCGAAAGGCGGATCCGGAGCTGGCTTCCCTACGGGCCAAAGAATTGGTGGACGATTTAGTTCATTTCACCGCGAGCATAGACGTCCAAGTGATCCAGGGAAACAAGGTGGTTGAAGTGCAAAACTCCGGCGTCAACAAAGGCGCTGCTGCCCTCCATTTTCTTTCCAAGGACCGCTTTGAGTTTGTGCTGGCGGTTGGAGATGACTGGACGGATGAAGACTTATTCAAGGCTGTCCCTGAAATGGCTTACTCCATCAGGGTGGGAATGGCTCAATCTTATGCCCGATTCAATCTGCCGGGTCCCACGGACGTGTTAGAGCTGCTCCACGAGTTGGGAAGGAGCGCGAAGGAATAGCAGTGAAGTCGATAGGCATCGGACCTCTACTTAGGGCTTGGAGACAATTTAAGCTACATTTTCAGGTCTAAGCAGCTTTCCTTCTCTTGATCTGGGATTTCCCCTTATTCGTGACCAGGGGCTTCCGTTCCTTAAGAGGAAGCCTCATTTGCTTCGCCTTCCACTGGTGAAGTCCCTTTCTGATTTTTTTCGGATCCAGGCCCAAAGTTTCGCAAACGTTATTAAACGAGAAGACATCTTCCTCCTCAGAGGAGATCCACTCTTCTGCTTCCTGAGATAGGTTTTCATTAGTGGCGGACGGCTGAAAAAAGTAACTCTGGAAACAAGCGAGCCCATTTTCTAAAACTGCCAGCATCAACGATTTCAGCGCTTGCTGCCCTGCCAAATTCTCTTTAACTCCGTGTGCCTTTTCGTATTGGAGCCGGGATAGGGGGTCAGGAGAGAACATTCCACGGGTAAAACTGTCCGTTTGATTCCTGCCAAAAAAGCTCATAACAACCTCCTTTCAACCATCGGTGCGGAACCAGGCCGGAGCGGACTTCTGTCGGCGACGATGAGAGGTAATAATATCGAAAGCCCTCCGTCCGACAACGGAGCACTATGGCCGGCCTCGTCCAGCCCGGAAGCAAGTTAAGGAGCCGCTAAAATGCTTGGCCTACGAGGGTGCCCCAGAAGCGATTGGTGGGGAACGGGTTATCTCGCCTGCTACGACTGGCCAAAGGAGAAGGTTCTGTTTGTAATCAAACCATAGGAGCGATGGGGGAGGGGCGGGTATCCGATCTTCCAGGATTTCTAATAAGACCAGTTCGAAGTGCTCGTTGTCCTTACCCTTGATTTTTGACACTGCCGTGAAGCTCGGATTGTCCGGGAGATTATCCGAGGGCTGCTCAAAAAACAGAAGAAATGCCGCGAAGAAAAGTCCAAGGCAGACAATCGAAACCAGCGGAAATTTGCTTTTGACGCCCGCCATAAAGCCCCCAGAAATTCCTATCCAACGTGGCCCCGAATGTCAATAAGATTCGGTTTTGCTTCTTCTGGCGGCAGGTGTTACGGTTTGTCAGAACAGTAGAATCCAAGTGAGGAACCGATCAAAAAGTAAAGCCTTGAGTCTGATTCTACTCTCCGTCCCTCTCATCCCTCTTATCTTGGGGGCACAGGGCCATGGAGACCCTATGAGTTCGCTGCTGCTGGCCCTGGTGGTCTTGCTGCCATCGGCCAAACTGGCCGGCATGGCTGCGGAGTCGGCCTCTATGGTCTGGATAATCTCAAAACCGATGCGGCGGTGGAGATATTAGCCAGCCTGGGAGTTATCCTGTTGCTCTTTGAAGTTGGGTTGGATTCGAGCTTGGCCGATCTGATGAAAGTCGGCCTCTCTTCTTTGTTGGTGGCCGTCGTAGGCGTAGATCAGTTTTTTCTGTGGTAGAGAGAGAACACTCTGCAAGCGGGCGCAAGGGCATGACAGGCCAAAGCCAGATGGGCTTACTGCTATAACTGAAAGTTCTCCTCCGGCGGCATCCGGCGGGCGCTGCTTTGAACGGATGATCTCCGCCCCAGCCGTATAACCATAGCGAGAGACAAAATCATCTGCAAGACGAGGTAGGCTCCAATAGCCCAGGATCCCCAGTACGCGAAAACATAGAGACGGTCCATCTGAGACTGGAGACGACGCTCGAATCGATCCAGCGCGGTCCCCATCTCGTAAAGTCCCACCATGGCCACATCCCGGCTGGTTGCCTTATTCCAATTCTCTTTTTTGAGGGCTTGAACTTTCTTCAAAAAGCCCTCGTTCTTCCAGACCTCGACATCAGCATTGCCAGCCTGGACCCCAGCCGGGCAGGCGATAAGGAGAAACACTACGATGGACACCAGTTCAAGCAATAAATTTCTTATGCGCATAGTTGCCCTCCTCCCAAAAAATGATCCAGATATTTCACCTTATACTTTGGTCGCCCAATGGCTCATCTTCTTAGCCACCCTACCACGTGACAACCTCCTGTCAAGCTGGTTGATTTTTGCCCTTGACCATAGATTGGAATCCGCTTACGTTTGATAGGTAGGAAAAAAATGGCAAGGCGGGGTCCTTTCTGGAAGGTGACTTTTGTTTTCGGTGTCTTAACCCTCTTTTTGGCGCCGGAGCCCCATGGCTCCTCGGCCGAATTGGACGCCACGCTGTTATTGATCAATGAGGCTCGTTCGGCTGCGAGGGCAGGGAGGTACGAGGCGGCGCAGGAAAGGTTGCGGGAGGCCATCATGTTTGCTGAGGCTGCGGGACAGAAGTTAGAAATGGCCATCGCTCTGAATAACCTTGCGGAGGTCTATCGGCTTAAGGGAGAGAGGGCTGAAGCGGTCAACTATTACCGACGTGCATTAGCGATTTATGACGAGATCGGCCACCAGCCTGGGATTCGGACCGTACGGAAACAGATCGAGGAGACTCGAAAGGCTCCTAATGGACCAGGTCAGGCAAGCCTGGAGGGAACCACGCCACCTGAGCGAGAAATTTCTCCCAGCCTAAGACAGCGGCTTATTGATCAGGCCATCGAGCAGGTAAAGAAAAGGGTGAGGGATCGGCAGGAGGACAAAGAGGGGGGCTATCGTGACTAACGGCAAATGGGGTGGAAATTGAGAGAGGTGGCAACGAGCCTTATGGCAAGGCCGCAGGGGGCTCTCCGCTTATGTGAATCATCCGTTCCAGAGCAACAGGATGAGTGGGGTCGAGCTTCAATGCCCCAGCATAATTTTCATCTGCTTTTTCGAGCAACCCCAGGGCCCGGAAGTTTTCTCCTTTAAAAACCAGGACACGCGCCTGCCAGGAGGGCTCTTGCGTAAACCTTCCTTCGGTCACTTCTAGGAAATTGAGCGACTCCGTATAGTGGGTCAGGAGGTGATGCGCCTGAGCCAAGTAGTAGTAGGCGTAGGGATTTGTGGAATCGATGGCAAGAGCTTTCTCCAGTTTAGATAAGCCCTTGTCGTAATCGTCATTTTTAAGTAACTCCCTTCCTTCTTCGGTCAGTCTCAACGAAGCCGCACGTTGAGGTGAGGTCTCAGAGGTGATCATCGAAAGCAATGAAATTTGTTCAGGTCGGGGAGAAAGAGGTTCGAGCGTAGGTTGGGTGTTTTCCCCTCCCTCTTGGTTTTTTTCAGGAAAAATTATGGGAGCCTCATTTGGCGTTCTCGCCTCGGCCGTCTCCTTCCCAGTAGGCTCGGTTGGTGGTTTTACGGGGGCGGTCGTGGAAGCCTCGGGCATCATGCTGGTTGGGAAAAGGCCGGTTCCAGAGCGTGGGTTTGCGCGACTCACCGGCAGATCTTCTTCACGAACAGTGTCACGAAAAATGGGCTTCGGCGGAGGCCTAGAAGAAATTACAGGAGGGTAGCCGACCTTGCGCGGGAGTTCCACAGCCCGCCGGGGAGCGGAGCGATAAGCCGGTGGCGGAGCGCAAGCCTGGGACAAGGCGAAAGCAAGTACTCCCTGAAGAACAGCGGCTTTCCAACCGACATGGGATTTTGAGGACATGTCAATCCAGCAGGCGATTGAGTTGATCTGGCTCGCCTTTTTCCTCGTGCGGCTAGTATAAAGCTCTATCACGTCATCAGCAATACCTGTATTATCTATAGAGGAGTTGCGACCGTTTCGGGATGACAGCGAAGTTTCCCTTTTTTCCGTGCTCCCGCCCGTTAGAAGCGGAGCCGCTTGCTGAAGCGGTAGCGGTTGAACCGGTGCCTGCGCTCCCTTCTCCAATGTATAAAAATACCCAAAGCAGCCAGCAAACCGATCCAGAAAATGATGTGTAAAGAACCCCGCTCCGGTACATCAGCCCCGGCCACCAGAGCCACGCGCCTCAATCCCCGCTTCCCTTCCCCGAATACCACCTCGCCTAATTGCTCCCCTTCTGCAATTGGGGGTTTCAGCTCGTCGAGTACTATGCGATAGAGAGGCTTGGCTGGTCTATTGCGAGGTACGAGATAGCGCACAGGCGCGGCCGCGTCCAGAGGCAACTCTCTCCCATCGACATCCACCATGAGCACGGTTTCTCCCTCTTTCGCGAACTCCAGAAGCGCGTAATTTTTGAAGGCGTAATCCAGCAGTCCTCTTGCATCCTCCCAGATAGCGCGGCTCTGGCTATTGAGAATCACTGCCAGATAGGTCGCGCCACCACGGCGAGCGGCTGCTACCAGGCACTGGCCAGCTTCAACAGTGTAGCCCGTCTTAACGCCAATGGCACCCTTGTAATCACCCAAGAGTCTATTGTGATTGACAAGGATTCCTGTTCGCCCCCCGATTTTCCAGGGGCGCGTCCGGGTACCCACAATCTCCCGGAATTTCGGGTTCTGCATGGCGGCCCGCGTCATCAGCGCTAGGTCATTTGCCGTCGTGTAATGGCCCTTTACGGGCAGACCGTGGGGGTTAAGAAAACTGGAATCCTTGGCTCCGAGCCTCTGCGCCGTTTCGTTCATCATTCTAACAAATGCCTCGGTTGACCCGGCTACCCCCTCAGCGATGGCGATCGCGGCATCGTTGCCCGATTGGAGAAGCGCCGCATAAAGCAGCTCTTCCAATGAGATCCGCTCCCCCGGCCGGAGATACGCGCTGCTTCCTTCTGTGGCCGCAGCATGGTCACTCACTGTGACTATCTGTTCGAGGGGACTCCGCTCCAGCGCCACCAGCGCCGTGAGAATTTTAGTGGTGGACGCAGGCGCGAGCCGCTTGTTTTCGTTCTTTGTCCAGACAACCTTGCCAGTGTGCAGTTCCATCAAGAGCGCGGCCTCTCCAACCACGTCGGGTTCGGCATGAGTCTGAGGAGCCCAGAGTCCCAAAATGAATGCCACGGCAAGAGCCTTTGCCCGCAATAGGAGAAAGGTCTCTTTCGTTATACTGTAGCAGAATCTACCGGACACTATGTGCCTCGAAAGCTCGCTGAGAAGCATAGCCCCTCCCATCACGGTCTCTGATCAGTTTCGGCGATCCTGTCTGTTAGGCCGTGAATCCAAACTAGCGAGACAAGCGACAGGAGTGCCGCCCGAAGACAAACCCATAAAAATATTTTTTTTGTAAATCATGCTGAGTCTGGTGTCAAGGCAGCTAAGCCAGCAGAGTTTCGGCGCGGTGGAACGCAAGACTAAGGATGAGCTATTGGGCACTTCAGGGAGTGGTGGACAGAGCTGAGGTGAACGTGGATTGGGCGGAGATTCTCCACGGCGCAGGCGAAGAGGGCCTTTATTTAGGCTCTTCGATTATTTTCTGCACCTTTTCTCGTTGTCGGCGGGTTGTTAGTCATCGTCGATGCGGTCCCGCTTCCTACCAAGGTCTTGCGCGCGGCCCATAATCTGCTCGTCCTCGCCGGCCTGCTGCTGGCTATATTCTTTCTCACCAAGGCGGCCCTGCTTATTCTCCGCAACGCGGAGGCCCGCTACGAGGCGATCCGCAATATCAAGGGTCCTGTGGAGCTCGGGACAAAAATTTTGTTTGTCACAGTCGGTTGAATCTAGCCTTAAAGACTCTTACCCGCCGTGCGGCGCGCGAATTTCTGCACAAGCGGTTCCTGCGTTTGAACATAAAGTTGCCAGCCTGGAGTATTGCGGGCACCGACACAGGCGCGGTAGACTGCACGAAGACGAGCAGATGGGGGAAGGGAAAAAAGGGACACAAGGTATGAATAGGGCAAAAGCCATGGCTCCATGCGCGATCACGCTTTTGTTTCCCCTGTTTCTAATCGGGGCGGGGGGCGGTGGCGACTCTATGAGTTCGCTGCTGCTGGCCCTGGTGGTCTTGCTGCCATCGGCCAAACTGGCCGGCATGGCTGCGGAAAGGTTGGGCCAGCCCGCGGTCTTGGGAGAGCTGCTTGCGGGGATGCTTCTGGGCAATCTCGGTCTTGTCG
>JACPSE010000208.1:0-2290 GCA_016193465.1 Deltaproteobacteria bacterium | reverse complement strand
GTCGGCCTCTATGGTCTGGATAATCTCAAAACCGATGCGGCGGTGGAGATATTAGCCAGCCTGGGAGTTATCCTGTTGCTCTTTGAAGTTGGGTTGGATTCGAGCTTGGCCGATCTGATGAAAGTCGGCCTCTCTTCTTTGCTGGTGGCCGTCGTAGGTGTTGTGCTTCCGTTCGGTCTCGGATGGCTGGTCGGCGCCCTGATGCTCCCGGATCATTCTTTTTACGTGCACGCTTTTATCGGCGCGACGCTCTGCGCCACCAGCGTGGGGATTACGGCGAGGGTGCTCCAGGATATCCACAAGATCCGCAGCCGTGAGGCGAAGATTATCTTAGGAGCGGCGGTTATCGACGATATCCTGGGTCTTGTCGTCTTGGCAATCATAACAGGAATGATCCAAGGGGCCAGTAGCGGACTGGACCTCTCAGCCGGGTCCATCGTCTGGCTGATCGCTAAGGTGGCCATCTTCCTGGCCGGTTCCCTGCTTCTCGGGGTGCTTTTGGTGCCGCGATTTTTTCGCCAGGCCGCCAAGGCGAAGATGAAGGGAATGCTATTTAGTCTCTCCCTGGCCTTTTGTTTTCTGCTTTCTTATCTGGCTACGCTGATCGATCTGGCCTCTATTGTGGGTGCTTTTGCCGCAGGATTGATTCTGGAAAGAGTGCCGTTTGAAGAGTATCTTGACGAAGACGAACTCTCCCCGGAAGCCATGCTTCATCCCCTTTCCGCATTCCTGGTTCCTCTTTTCTTCATGCAGATGGGGTTGAAGATCGATCTCAGCAGCCTGTTTCGTCCCGAGGTGTTAGGGCTGGCATTGGCGCTGACGGTGGTGGCGATTCTAGGCAAGCAGGCCTGCGGTTTGGGGGCTCTGGAAAGGGGTTTGAGTCGTCTGTCTATCGGGATCGGAATGGTCCCGCGGGGGGAGGTGGGTTTGATCTTTGCCGGGGTTGGGTTGACTCTTTCTGTGGGCGGGGAGCGCATTATAGACGAAGCCTTGTTTGCCGCTATTCTTGTTATGGTCATGGTCACGACCCTGATCACGCCGCCGCTGCTTCAGTGGAGCTTCTCCCGCTCGGTCAAGAAGGAAGACAAGGCAGCGTAAAGAAAAGTAGAGGCGGGTGATAACCGTGCACTACGACACCGCTTTTCGAACGTATCTGGCCAGGCGCATTGAGCAGATCGAGAGGGCCGACGTTGTCGTCGGCATCCCCTGCTACAACAACGAGGCGACCATCGCCAACGTCCTCAAACAGGTCAGCAGCGGCCTGGCCAAACACTACAAGTCGGCGCGGTCTGTGATCCTGATCTCCGACGGCGGCTCCACTGACGATACCCGCGAGGTCGCGCGCGACGAAGAGATCATGCCCTGGCAGGAGAAAGTCGTCTTCATCTACCGCGGGATTGGCGGAAAGGGGACTGCCCTCAGAGCGATCTTTGAAGCCGCCGAGAGGCTGGAGGCGCGGGCCTGCGCCGTTGTGGACGCCGATTTGAGGAGCATCACTCCGGACTGGGTCAAATACCTCCTCGACCCCGTACTGGAAAAGGGCTATCAGTTCGTGGCGCCGGTCTACTCTCGCTACAAATACGACGGCACCATTACGAACAACGTCGTGTACAACCTGACACGGGCTCTCTATGGCAAGAGGATTCGCCAACCCATTGGAGGGGACTTTGGCCTCTCGCCCGATACGATCCTGTCTTACAACAGGCAGAACGTTTGGATGACTGATGTGGCCCGCTTTGGGATCGATATCTGGATGACCACCCATGCGGTGACCCACGGCTTCCGAATTTGCCAGGCCAATCTGGGAGTCAAGGTGCACGATCCGAAGGACCCCGGGGCTTCGCTGGGCCCGATGTTTCGCCAGGTGGTCTGGACCCTGTTCACGCTCATGGAAAAAAATGTCAACGTCTGGAAGGAAATCCAGGGGAGCGAACCCGTGGAGACCTTCGGCCTGACAGAGTTTCTCGAACCCGAGCCTATCGACGTCAATTTGGATTTGCTGATGTATAACTACAAACAGGGCTTTCAACACTTCGGCATCCTGTGGAAGGATGTCCTCAGCGCCTCTTGCTTTGAGGCGTGGAAAAAATTGGCCGGGGCGGAGGCCAAGGAGTTTATCCTGCCGGTGGAAATCTGGGCCAAGACCCTGTATGAGCTGGCCACCACCTTTCACCACTGGCCCAAAAATCGAGCCAAACTCATCGATGTGATCAGTCCCCTGTACCACGGCCGGGTCGCTTCTTTCATCAATCAGACCGCGGAAATGAAGACGGTGGAGGCGGAGCAGGTG
>JACPSE010000232.1 GCA_016193465.1 Deltaproteobacteria bacterium | reverse complement strand
CTTTTGTCCAGATTGATTCCCGTGTAGAAAAGGGAAGATTGTAGCGGACCCTCTCGACCCATCATCGCTTTGCCCCCCTATGACGACAAATCATAAAGAGCATTATAACGATGAACCTCTTCTACTGCACTAAAAAAATCGTTTTGGGCAACAGCCTGTTTACTTTTGTAGATCGAGGTTTGTAACTTCTATTTTTCTCCTTGACGGCTGGCGCTCAACGCTTCCACAGCCCTTTGAGCCGATCGTACCCTTCCCGCCCGGCAAGGAAAATCCCGGCGCTGAAAACACCCCAGCTCAGAAGCGAGACGGCAACAATCACACCGACTTTGATTTCTCCCGACAACGGCAAAAACAAAATGATGACGGAATACGCCGGATAGACCAGGAAGCTGACGGCCATCAAGGCAATCCCTGCGAGGAAACGCACCCGCCTGGCGTTGGGTGCGCGTCGTCTAGTCGCATCTATCATGGGCGGTTGTAGCTTCGTCCTCGAACGAAGGCATTGTCCCACCTTGTGATCACGACCGTCAACCTTGTTGTGTCTGTAGTAAACTAAGGGGTTAGGTCTTTTGTTGTTTGTTCTCGCTCCCGGCCGTTTTCGGACTGGATTGTTCGACGCTTGAATTTAATTCTTGCTACCGGGTTGTCCCCCGGAACCCGCACCATTGTCAGCAAGAATCTCTTTGGTGTAGAAAGCAGAGACAGGCAGGGATGCCAAGGGGCACGGGGTTGCATCCCTGTCTTTACTCCTTGCCAAGGAGAGCGTGGGTGACCTCGAAGCCGCCCTCGGACAAATCCGTGAAATCGGGGGCGAAAGTCGTAAGCAAGAATGACCGTTCTACATCAAAAATGATGTTGCATCGCTATGAATTTCGTAGTAGAGTTCTATGAGACCGAGGCGGGGGCATGCCCCGTGCGGGAGTTTCTGGACGAACTGAAGGTCAGTGATCCAGACGACTTCGCGGCGGTGGTCGCCGGCCTGGCAAAACTGCGGAACCGGCAGTATCACCGGGAGCCTTTGTCAAAGGCGATTGGCAACGGGCTGTTTGAGCTGCGCCACCTGGGCAAGCTCAACACTCGCGTGTTATGGTTTTTCGGGAAGGGCCGGCGAATCATTGCAGTGCACGGTATCCGCAACAAAGGCTAGGCAATCCCGGCTCGCGACATCCACACTGCCCGGGAGCGGATGCGGGACTGGCAAAAAAGAGTGGAGCGATGAAGAAAACCAATTTCGACCGTTACCTTGAAGAGCAGCTTAAGGATCCGGCGTTTGCCGCCCGCTTTGAGCGAGCCGGCGAGGCCTGGGATGTGGCGCTGCAAATCGTCGCCCTACGCCAGCAAGCTGGCCTTTCCCAGAAGGATCTCGCGAAGCTCCTCAGGACCTCTCAGCAGCAGATCAGCCGGCTTGAGTCGCCAGGCTACGAGGGCCACTCCCTCAGTATGCTGCGCCGGGTCGCCGCCGCCCTGCGCGCCAGAGTCCGCATCATATTCGAGCCGGCGAAAAGCGGAGTGGGGATGCGTGTAGCCGAACCCAGCACGCTGTACCGCGCAAAACGCGCCAGAACCAAGCGGGTATGAGCAAAAAGGCTTTGCAATCCAGGCGATTTTTCGATACGGATAGTCGCATCTAACCAGTTGTAATGCCATGCTTCTCGCTATTGATATCGGCAATACCAATATCGTTGTGGGGGTCTATGACGGGCAAGAACTGATAAGCCACTGGCGCCTGTTGACTGAGCCCGAGCGGACGGCTGACGAATATGGCGTCTTGATCTCCTATCTGGTTTCTTCCCGCAGCATCCGTCGCGACCAAATTCATGCCATCATAGCTTCGTGTGTGGTTCCGCCCATGCTCGGCATGACCCAAGAGCTCGGGGAAAGGTTCTTCGGCATGAGCCCGTTGGTGGTGGGACCGGGCGTCAAAACCGGCATGCCGATACTTTACGACAATCCCAAAGACGTGGGCGCCGATCGTATCGTTAACAGCGTTGCCGCCTACGAAAAGTACCACGATTCCTGCATCGTAGTCGACTTCGGCACGGCGACGACATTTGACTTCGTGTCAAAAAGGGGAGAATACCTTGGCGGTTCTATCGCCCCAGGCTTGCTCATCTCGGTGGAGGCCCTATTTCAGAGAGCATCCAAGCTGCCTCGCGTGGAAATTGTAAAGCCCAAGGAAATCGTGGGAAAAAACACGGTTCATTCCATCCAGTCGGGGATTTTTTATGGCTATGTGGGATTGGTTGATGGTATCGTCCAGAGGATTCAAAAAGAGAATCGGGTCCGCGCTAAGGTGATCGCCACCGGAGGGCTGGCGCCGCTGATAGCTCCTGAGTCTTCCGTCATCGGGGAGGTGGACGAGTTTCTGACTCTGGAAGGTTTGCGGATCATTTATGAAAGGAACTCGGCGCAGGAACTAAAAAAGAAGGCGCAGGATTAAAATTAAAAATTGTTGAAGGGTTGAAGAGATAGAAAAAAGGGAGGCCAGCACTGATGATAGAGCTAGACAAGCTGCGCAATGTTGGAATCTTGGGTCAAGGGGGAGCCGGCAAGACGTCATTGGGCGAGGCGATGCTTTTTGCCGGAGGGGCATCCCAGCGGTTGGGTCGGGTAGAGGACGGCACTACGATCTTTGACTTTGAACCGGAAGAGATAAGGCGCCGCATCTCTCTCTCCACCGCGTTTCACTCCTTATCATGGAAAAAAGTCCGTCTTACCCTCGTTGACACTCCCGGCTACGCGGCCTTCCTTCCGGACACCATCAATTGCATACGCGGGTTGGGTGGAGCGGTATTTCTGCTCAATCCCTCCGCCGGACTCAGGGTCGAGACGGAAAGATTATGGACGCGAGCCAACGATTGCAACTTGAGCAGGCTGATCTTTATCAGCAAGATGGAGCGCGAAAAATCCAACGTTAGGGAAGCCGTAGAGGCTATTTTTAGCGGCCTGGGAGCCAGAGGGGTCTGCCTTCAACTCCCAATCGGGGCCGAGGAAGGCTTCAAGGGAGTCGTCGACCTTCTGCTCATGAAGGCTTTTATCTTCGATGGCGAGAGCGGGAAGTTCTCGCAAACGGAGATTCCGGATGACCTCAAAAAACCCGCCCAGGATCTGCGTGTCCAATTGTTAGAGAGCGTGGCGGAAACGGATGACGCCCTGCTGGAAAAATATCTCGAAGCCCAGGACCTTCCCCTGGAAGATCTCAAGAACGGTATCCGCTCGGGCACCCTTAAAGGGAAGCTCTTTCCTATCCTCTACGGCTCGGCGATGCGCCAGATCGGCGTGTCCCAGCTCCTGGACGCCATTATTGATTATCTCCCATCGCCTCTGGATCAAGGTGAGGTCCAGGGGGAAAACCCCGTCACGAAGGAGTTGGAAAAACGGGCTCATGATCCGAGCGGTCCGCTGGCCGCCTATATTTTTAAAACGATCATTGATCCCTTTGCCGGAAAGCTTTCGGTCATGGAGGTCGTCTCCGGTAAGATCGCCACGGACATGACGGCTTATAATCCCAACAAGCAGGTGAAGGAGAAGATCGGCCAGCTCTTCAGGCTCGAGGGGAAAAAACAAGAGCCGGTGCGGGAGGCCTATGCCGGCGAGATTATCGCCGCCGCAAAGCTCAAAGAGGCCGCATCCGGGGATACGCTATGCGAAGAGAGGTCGCCCATTCAGTTTGAAGGCTTGACACACTTCTCCCCGCTGATCTCTTTTGCCCTCGAACCCAAGACAAAGGCCGACGAGGAGAAAGTCCCGCAGGGATTGCATCGCATGATGGAAGAAGACCCGACTATAGAAATGCACCGCGATCCGCAGACAAGGGAATTCATCCTTTCCGGGATGGGCCAACTCCACATCGAGGTAATGGTCGAAAAGCTCAAGCGAAAGTACGGCGCCGAGGTAGAGCTTAAGGCCCCGAAGGTGCCCTACAAAGAGACCATCAAAGGGTCGGCCAGCGCCCAAGGCAAGTACAAAAAACAGTCGGGAGGAAGGGGGCAGTACGGAGATACCTGGCTGAAAATCGAGCCGCTCCCGCGCGGGAAAGGGTTTGAGTTTGTAGATGAGATTGTGGGCGGGGCCATTCCGCGGAATTATATCCCGGCGGTGGAGAAGGGGATCAGGGAGACAATGGTGGAAGGTCATCTGGCCCGCTATCCGATGGTGGATGTGCGCGTGACGCTCTACGACGGCTCCTACCACGACGTGGACTCCTCCGACATGGCCTTCAAGATCGCCGGTTCCATGGGATTCAAAAACGCCATCGAGAAGGCCAAGCCGGTGATTCTGGAGCCCATCATGCACATGGAGATCACGGTGCCGGATGAATGCATGGGGGATGTGATCGGGGACTTGAACAGCAGGCGCGGAAAAGTGCTCGGGATGGAGACCACGGGTCACTCTCAAACCATTAAGGCTCAGGTGCCGATGGCCGAGGTGTTAAAATATGCTCAGGATCTGCACTCGATGACCAGCGGCCGGGGCGGATTCCATTTGGAATTTGCCCGTTACGAAGAACTTCCGGCGCATCTCGCTGAAAAGGTAATCAAAGAAGCCAAAGCGGCTGCAGAGGCACATCAGAAAGCGTAGATCGTTATTCGTGTTCGTAGCTCGTGTTCGTAAACGGCACGATCACCGACCACGGTTTTTTGCCCGTATGGAAAAGACGTTTGATCAATTTAGAGCGTCGCTTCTTTACTGTAATAAGTGCGGCCGGGCGATGCCTGTTCGGGAGCGTCTCCTTTTGATCCTTCCGAATGGCGAGCTTTACGACTATCTCTGTCAGGGGTGTGGCAGCTCGCTCGGCTCTAAGACCGACAAAGCTTCGAAGGTCACAAGTACGGATCGTCTCATCGCGTTGCCGTGACCGGAAAGAAAGGTTGGCTAGGAACCATAATCACACATCACCTCTTTAAAGCGTGATACCAATGCCGTTCCCCGTCACAGGACCCGATCGATCACGATATCTACATTTTGAGAACCTATCGCAACAGGGTTCTTCTTGAATTCACCCGCGAGGTTTCCCGCTTCCTTGGTCATCGGGTTGCCATCCTTGTCCAGGCGCACGGTGACCCGTACCTTGCCTGAGAGAGATAGTCCCGGCATCATGACGCTTTCTGGACCTAGAGCGTAGGTGAGCGGGAACACCGGATGCTCTATCTTCTTAACGGCTAGGGGGGGACCGGCCGTGGAGCCGGCCGAGTACGCGATGATAAACAACACAAGTTGGCCGTCTATTTTTGATTTGAGCTTGGGGTCGACCGTGATCGTCCCTCGTATCCCTTGTGAAAGCGGTGGGGAAGCGCCGGTCGCGGCTTTTTTGGAATCTCCCTTCTGCCGGCTCGCGCGTTCTGAGATTTCAGCGATAGTTTTCTGTAACTGATCCTTTTCCGCTCCCGGCGGCATGCTCTGCAGCAGGCGCTGCAGCGTATCGCGCGCGCCCGAGAGGTCTTCTTTAGCCCGGTAAAGGAGCATGCCTTTGCCCCAAAGGGCGAGAGGGAACTTTGGGTCAGCGGAAAGGGCTCGATCAAAGGCCATAAGGGCGCCGTCTGCGTGGCCAGCCTGAGCCAGGATCAACCCCATATAAGTGTGCGCCTCCGGTTGGTTAGGATCGAGGGCGAGGGCATTCTTAAAGGCATCGATGGCCTTTGGCCATTCCTGCTTCTCATAGGCGGCTCGTCCCTGAGTCAGAAGCGCTGGAAGGTCCTTCGATAGCGGGCCTTTCATTTCCATCCCCGCCATCCCCGAACTGCTCCCGATCCCTCCCGGGCCGGTGCCGGTGAGAAAATCGCCCGTCATGCTATCCTGCTCTGAGCCGCGGGGTCTCACGGACTTGGTCAATAGAACTCCGACCGTGATGCCGAAGAGTAAGAGAAACGCTCCACCCGCGACGAGCCGCCAGCCCGGACGAGAAGCCTTCTCGGTTGCGACTGTTTGCTTCCCGGCCGCCGACCTGGTCTCCGAGGCTTTCGGCGCTGCCGCGTGCCTTGCCGGAGAGAGCTCGAGCTTTTTCAACACGACCGCAGCCTCGGTCTCCAGCGCGTTGCGAAGATCCTGATAGTCGGTTTCGGAGAGCTTTCCCGCGCGGTAGTCGAAATCCAGCTCTCTCATGTCGGCGTAGAGCCTGGCCTGCTCCTGCAGCAGCTCGGCTCGCGGACTCCCGCTCTCCAGCTCAGTTGGCGGGGACGCCTCGATAACTGACTCCCGCTTTACTTGGGCAATCAAAGAGGGCTCCACGGCCACTGGCTCACGCCGCTCCTTTCTTCCCGCCCAGCGCCTCACGGCAAGCAGCACCAGGACAATTCCGGCGGCTGCGACCACATACGGAAGCACCCAGACCAGCAAACCGAAGCCTTTCGCAGGCGGAGCGAGCAGCACCCAGTCGCCGTATTTAGAGACAAAGTAGGCTTTAATCTGATCACGGCTCTTACCCTCCTTGAGCTGTTGCAGAATGAGCGCGCGCATCTGCTGCGCCAGTTCTGAAGGGGAGTCGCCGGCGGAGAGGTTTTGACAGACAGGGCAGCGCAGCTCGGCAGCGATCTGCCGCGCCTGGTCCTCGAGGTCCGCTTGCTGAGCGGAAAACAGTGAGGAAGTGAGGAGTGATGAAGTGAGCAGAATGAACGCAGAGAGTAGTTTGAGGATGGAAGATAGATGATGGAGGATGGCTATCCTCGATTCTCTATCTTCGATACTCTGATTTTCACTCCTCACCGCTCACTCCTCACCCCTCACGATCCTTGCTCCTCACCTGACCGAGGAATACGCCCCTTTTCCCTCTTTAGTGCTGACGATCCCGCGCCGCGCCTCGTCAAGCTTGGCGATAATGAGGGCCGATCCGAGACTGCCGACGTGCTTATAGGTAATCCGCCCCTGCGCGTCGAGGAAAAAAGTTTCGGGGATTCCCCAGACGCCGTAATCCACCGCGACCTTGCCTGAGAGATCACGACCGTTCGGGTAGGTGATGTTAAATTCTCTAAGAAAGGCCCGGGCATCCTCTTCAGTGTCCTGGATATCAATCCCCAGAAATACAACATCGCTGTCCTTGAATCTCTGCCAGGCAGCCTCCAGCTCTCTGGCCTCTGCCCTGCAAGGGGGACACCACGAGGCCCAAAAGTTGAGGAACACGGCTTTTCCCCGGAGATCAGCGAGAGTGAGCTTATTGCCGTCAAAAAGAGTTACGGTGAAGGGTGTGGCCGGACGACCGATCAAAGGTGAGTTGATGTAGCGGGGATCCCTCATGAAGCCGTAGGCGAGGATGCCGATGAGCGGGAGGATGACTGCCAGGGTAATGAGGACGCGTCGCCAGGCCATATCAACTCTCTTCATGCGCAGTTTTTCGAAACGGCCAGACGGCTACAATAGTGCCTAGAGCTATGACGATTCCCCCAAGCCACATCCAGGCCACCAAAGGGCGCAGGAGAACTTTGAGCGTAGCCTGGTTCTGCTGCAGCTCACTGAAACCGGAGAGAATCAGGTAAAGGTCATCAGTTATGGTGCTGCGATGGACTGCGCGCCCTACCGGCGACTGTTGGGTAGGGAAAAACTTGAGCGCCGGTGACAGAATTCCCAAATTCTCACCTTTATTGAATACCCTGAAGGCGCCCTCTACCCGGAAATGGGTCGCTTGCTGGGACCCCTTCAGACCTTCGAAGAGGATATGGTATCGGCCGAGCGAAAGGCTCTCGCCGGTTCGCAGAGTCGTCTCCCGCTCCACGCTGTAACCCATAGAGCCCGCAATTCCCATGATGATCAGGACAACGCCGAGGTGAACGATAAAGCCGCCGTAGCGCCGCTGGTTTCGTCCTGCCAAGGTTGCCAGGGCGGCAAAAATTCCCTCTCCGGCAAGTCTGCGCCGGGCACGGACCGCAAGCGCGGTGTCGAACAGGATCGTGAAAACCACGAAGATCAGAAGAGTGAAGCCGAGAAGGGGAAGAAAGTCGCGGATCCTCCAAGCAAACAGAACCAGGGCGCAAAAAAACGACGCGGCCGCAGGCCAGAGAAAGTTTCGTCTGAGATTGTCCCAGGAGGCCTTTCTCCAGGCGATCATGGGGCCCACCCCCATAAGAAAGACCATCAAGAGGAATAGCGGCACGGTGACCGAGTTGAAGTAGGGGGCCCCAACGCTCACCTGAACGCCGGCTACCGCCTCTGAGATGAGGGGAAAGATAGTGCCGAGAAAAATGGTAAAGAGCGCGGAGACCAGCACCACGTTGTTCAGCAGAAACGCGGACTCCCGGCTCACCATCGAATCCAGCTCCGGCTGTCCTTTGAGCCGGTCCGCGCGGTAGGCCAGCAGGCCAAAAGAGCCGAGCAGCACAAAGGCGAGAAAGCCTAGAAATACCGTCCCTACCGGGCCGCTGGAAAAGGCATGAATGGACGAAAGAATGCCCGAGCGCGTAAGGAAGGTGCCGAAGATGGTGAGGCTAAAGGCCACGATGATCAGCGAAAGATTCCAGACTTTGAGCATGCGGCGCCGTTCCTGCACCTGAATGGAGTGAAGAAAAGCTGTGGCCGGAAGCCATGGCATGAAGGCCGCATTTTCCACCGGGTCCCAGGCCCAGTATCCGCCCCAGCCGAGGACATGGTAAGACCACCAGGCTCCTACAAGGTTGCCCATGGTCAGGAAGAACCAGGCGGTCAGGGTCCAGCGCCGGGTGGTTATGATCCAGGCTTCGTCGAGCTTGCCCTTGATCAGGGCTGCCATGGCAAAAGCGTAGGGAACGGTAAGACCCACAAAGCCGGTGTAAAGCAGCGGGGGGTGGGTCAACATGTTCGCGTCTTCGAGCAGCGGGTTCAATCCCCGGCCATCAGGCGGGACGGGAAAAATGCTCTCGAAGGGATCCGAGACAAAAGCTAACACGGCAAGAAAAAAGGCCGATACCGTCGAAAAGATCATCAAGACCCAGGGCATCAGTTCCCGATGCTTCTCCTTATACATCCTGGCCACCAAGCCCGAAAAGATAATCAAGATCCACTCCCATAGAAGCAGCGAGCCTTCCAGAGCGCCCCAGAGGCCGGTGACTCGGTAATAGACAGGGGTTGCTCGGGTAGTGTTGAAAGCGACGTACTTGATGGAAAAATCTGTATTCACCAGGCCGTAGATCATGGCCGAACTGGCCAGGGTGACAAAAAAGAATTGCCCGAGGATGGCCGCCCTGGTGCTGGCGAAAAATAGTGGTCGCCCGCTGCGGGCACCGGCAATGGGCGCGATCATGCCCCATAACGCTAGGCAGAGCGCGATGACGACACTGACATGGCCGATGGTGGCGGTCACGGCCGTTTTGCCTCCTGGCCTGGGACGAAGCTTTTTGGGTGGGGGGTTTTCCCCTGTTGGGGCGGACTGTACTCTTCTGCGTGCTTCGCCATGATCGTGGTAGCCATGAAGACTCCATCGGCACCGAGTCTTCCCTCAACCACCGCCCCTTTCCCTTCGGCGAAGAGATCTGGAGGGATACCGCGGAAATAGACCGGGACCAATTCGACGCCGTCGGTTAATTGGAAGCGATAGGTAAGGTTCGGAGGATCTTTTTGCAGCGATCCCGCAACCACCATTCCCCCCATCCGCAGGAACTTGTCCTTAGACGGTTTCTCTTGCCCCTTTAATTCCGATGGGGTGACAAAATAGACAATTGCCTGACGCATACCCCCGTAGATCAGGTAGGTGAGGGCGGCAACAATAATCAGTCCACCTATAAGGAACCTTCTAGTGTTAGGCATTTTTACTGAGATCCTCCGAAGGGTGTAGATCGGAAAGCTCCGCCTCCACCTTGCGAACCCGCCGGTTGAGAAGGACGAGATAAATGAGCAGGGCAAACCAAACTATCCCGTAAGCCAGAAAGACATAGCCCCAGGCGTTCATGAGGCGCCTCCGTAAAGCTTAGATGTCTTGACTTCTTCTTTCATCTCTCCAAGACGAAAACGCAGGGAAAGGAGATAAAAATAGAGCAGGATAAAGGCGACGAAGTTGATGGCTAAGGCGATAAGCATTGAGGGATGGATGTTTTCCCAGGGCGTTTTGTCTGGCCGGAGAATCGACGGTGGTTGGTGCAGCGTTCGCCACCAGTACACCGACATGTGGATCAAAGGTATATCGAGGAATCCGATAATGCCGAGGACGGCGCTACAAACGGCGCCACGGGTTTCATCTTCAATGAGCGAGCGCAACATCAAATAGCCGACGAATATCAAACAGAGAATTGCCGTTAAAGTCAGACGCGCATCCCAGGTCCACCAGACGCCCCATGTGGGTTTTCCCCATATCGATCCCTCTATGATGGTAAGGCCAGTGAACAGAACGCCGATCTCGGCTGCTGACGAAGCTAGGATATCATCTCTCTTCTCTCTCTTCCACAGAAAGAGACAGCTCCCGACAAAGACGATAAAAAACGAAAGATAGGCCGTGAGGATGCTGGGGATGTGGAGATACATGATGCGCTGGACCTCTCCCTGGTAGGCGTCCGGAGGAGCCTTGATCAGACCAAAATAGAGACCTAGAAGAACAAATAGCAGTGCCAGGATGCCGACGATTTTTCTGCCCCGGCCCTTCTTTTGCGTGACTTGTGCCATATTAAGCCTCAATGACCCATTCGAAGACGAGAAAGCCAGCCGTAAGAAATATCACATCAAATCCGAGCAAAAGACGCAACCAGGGGAGAGCCTCCTCGAATTGTCCGGTACGAAAGACGATCTCCATTCCCCGGACCGTTGCCAGGATCACAGGGATCATAAGGGGAAAAAGGATTAGAGGGAGCAAAAGTTCCCGTGCCCGCGCTTTTAAAGTTACCGCCGAGAAGAGGGTTCCCAAGACGCAAAACCCAATAGTCCCGAGAAGGGCGACTAAAAAGAGAGAGGGCAAAAGCTCCCAAAAAGCTAAATTGAACAGCACCCAGAACAACGGAAAAACGGTCAACTCGACAAGCAGCATCAAAAATAGGTTGAAAGAAACCTTGGCGAGGTAAAGACCGGCCCGATCCATGGGACCCAAGAGCAGGGCCTCGAGGCAGTGGTTTTCTCTTTCCGCTTGAAAGAGCTGGGTCAACCCGAGCGTGCCGGTAAAAATAAAAGCCAGCCATAAGAGCCCTGGCGCCATCTCGGCGGCCCTCTCAGCGGGAATCTCAAAGGCAAAATGAAAAACGAATAGAAGAAGCGTGCCGAAGAAAAACATGGCAAGGATGCTCTCCCTGCGGCGGAGTTCCAGGAGGAGATCCTTCCACAGCAGCCAGAAGGTCTGTCTCAAGAGCTCCATTTATCTCCCCGGGGAAGGAACTCCGCGAAGGTGCGATGAAAGCTCTCCCAGGGCTCCTGTCGTGGCTCATCAAAAATTAGCCTTCCCTGATGCAGGATCAGGGCCCGGGAACAGAGAGCGAGAATGCGGGAGATGTGATGGGTTGCCATAACAGCGATGCCGCCGCTTTGGCACAGGCGTTTCACATAAGATTCCAATAGATCTACTCCACTGCCGTCTAGGACCCCGTAAGGCTCATCCAGCAGGAGAAGCTTCGGCTCGAGCAAAAGCCATTTGCTTATAGTGAGACGGCATTTCATGCCGCTCGACAGTGAAGAGACATAGTCATCCGACCAGCGGCGAAGCCCAACGGTATTCAAGGCCTCCTCCATATCCTGCAGGCTTTTTTTCCTGGCGTAGAGGGAATTGAACAGACGCAGATTTTCCCGGAGGGTGAGGCCTTCGTAGAGATGCTCGCTGGGAGTGAGCAGGCCGATAGAAGAACGAACAGGAGAGGAGCCCTGACTAAGCCGCTGGCCGTCTATAAAAATCTCCCCTGTCGTCGGATGAAGAAGGGCTGAGAGGAGTCTAAGGAGGGTGCTTTTCCCGGCCCCGTTGGGGCCGAGCAGGGCGATACATTCTCCGGCGCGGAGCTCGATATCGATTTTCTTGAGAGCCCACAGAAAACCGTAGGACTTAGACAGGCTGCGAACGACTACGCGCAAACTCTACTCCTTCTCGGCAAACGCTTTTTGCCGGTGGATGAAGTTTATCGACTATAAGCTCAGGGGTATGCCGGATTCAAGGGCCGGGGGGACATGATCTCAATAGGACACCGTGGAGGGGGTTTCGCTACTGCGCCTTCGTGAAGCCCTGGGCGATAAATCTGCGCGAGAAATAGGTTAGAAGTCCAACCACGACCAGCATGGCTACCCCCAAGGTCGAGGCAAGGGAAAAGTCTGCCTTCCTTTCCCAATAGTGGTACATGACGACCGCGATGGTCTGCTGGCTAGGAGTTGCCAGCATCAGTGGGATGCTGAAGCTACGGATGGTATGGGAAAAGACCCAGACCCAACCCCCTATGAAGGGCGGCAGCAGCAATGGGAAGGTGATTCTTGCGAGTGTGGTCAAGTGACCGGCACCGCTTGTCCGGGCTGCCTCTTCCAGCTCTTGATGGAGCTGGGTCATGGCTGAGTTGGAGGTCCTGGTGGCAAAGGCGAGATAGCGCGTCATTAGGGCGAGCATCATGATCCAGAGGGAGCCGTAAATGGGAATCCAGCGCACAGCCGGGTGCAGGTAGAAGACGATGAGAGCAAGGGCAATGGAGATCGTGGGGATGGAGTGAGGCACAAAGGCCAGGCCGTCCAGCATCATTCCCCCCCTGACTTTCAAGCGCACTATCAGCCAGGAGACAAGATAAGCCAGGCCCATCGTGCCGGTCGCGGTGATGAAACCAAGGATCACGGTATTAACAGTGGAGTTGACAATCGTCGGCTCATTGATTAACGTGACAAAGTTTTCCAGCGTGAGGAATTGCAGCGCAGCCCGTGAAGGCACCATATAGCTGGGCAGCACGGAAGCCCAGAGCAACACAAAAAAAGGCAAGCCAATGTTCAGGAAGAAGAAAACGATAAAGAGTCCCAACCCGGCCCAGCGCCAGCGGCCTATGGAGAGCTGGCGCGGCCTGTAGCCCTTCCCGGTAATAGAGGCGTACCTCTCTGTTCGGCGGATAATCACGCGGTAGTAAATCCACACCAGCAGGACGGCAAACAGAATGAAAATTGAAGAGTAGGCGGTGGCTAGACCGTAGCTGGGGCTGACATAGGCTGTGAAGTAGATAAGCGTGGGTAGGACGTAGATCCCAGCCTGAAGGCCGATGAGCAGAGGGACCTCGAAGTTATCCAGATTCCCGAGGAAAGCATACATGCCGGCCGCCAGAATGGCGGGCATCATAAGCCCTACGGTCACTCGACGCACAGTAGTCAGGGTGTTGGCGCCTGATACCCGGGCAGCTTCTTCCATGGAGGGGTCCATAAGGCGGAAGGCCCCTACCATCAGCAAGAAGAGGCTCGTGCTTCCGTTCGCCGCTTCGACAAAAATCATTCCTGTAAGAGTAAAGATGTTGAGGGGACCCTCTTCTCCTGGATTTGCGCCAAAGAGTTTTATAATTTCCCTCGCCCAGATGTTGAGGATTCCACTCCTGGGGCTCAGCAGGAGGATCCAGGCCATGGAACGGAGGATCCCCGGCATTGCCAGCGGTAGAAGCATCATGGTCCAGGCCCAATCACGACCAGGCATGTCCGTGCGCTCTACCAACCAGGCCAAGAGCCCGGCTACAACAAGACTGATAATGGTTCCCGCCGATGCGAAGAGCAGCGTGTTGAGAAGAGCGGGATATGTCTGGTGGCTAAGGTAGACCGCGCGGTAGTTGCCGAGGGTGAAGGCGCCGGGAGTGATAAAATTGCCTTCTCGCAGGCTGGATAGCAGCATCATGATAATGGGGGCAGCAACTACCCAGACAAGAACCAGGGCGATACCGATAGAGAGGTAATTTCTCTTCAGCATCTGCCCCAGGGCCCAGAGCGGCCATGCCAGCGTCTGAGGGACAGTTTCTGATTGTATTTTTGCCATCTGTTACAAAAACGAGCCTTGTTGATCCCCCGGCAGGGCAGCAGTGGCCGAGGCTCAGAGGAATCTACTTAAGGTTCTCAAAATAATAGGAGCCGTCAATGGGCTTGAAATTCTCCCAACCAGGCACAGGCTGCTTCGGCGCCTTCTCCACAAAGCCCTGAAATATAAGATTCATAAAGATATAGAGCGGCTTGGCCTTGATTATCAGCACCCGCGCCGGACGATCCGGAAGAGCGTTAAAATGCTGATGCACGCAGCCGGGTGTTACCAGCACCAGATCCCCCGCGTTCCAGTCGTAGCGCACCCCGTCGTGGATATCATAACCTTGTCCTTCCACGACATAGAGCAGAGCCGCGTTCTGATGGCCGTGCTTCTGTGAGCGTCCTCCAGGCGATAACTCCTCCTGGGAGCAATGCAGACTCTGAATCATCCCATTGCCGGGATTCATCATGTTCTTGTTCCATCTCTGGGGCCCGTTACGCCAGGCGCAGTCGGATGCCTTAATGACCCGGGGAAGACCTCTCAGCCGCTTGAGCTCTTGCTCCAGGCTGTAACCCTTGCTTCCGATCCCCCGGACAAAACAACGCTCCTCATCGTAGAGTTGCTGTTCCATCTAGCCCACCTCTTTACTCACTTTACAGCCCTTTTTTGGAAGGCGACGGCGCCGGCTCGATCTGCTCGATGTCGCCCCAGCCAAGATGTTTATAGATTCGGTTGCTGGCTGAGATAAAACGGGCGGGCTTTTCCGGGTCGCTATTGAAGTCCTGGTGCACGGTGTTCACGGGTATCCAGACCAGATCTCCCTCCTCCCAATCAAACCGTTTTGGTTCCTGGGCAATTTTCCACTCGTAGCCCTCCTTCAAATCGAAATCCACATCCCAGTGAAGCGAATAGCCCCGCCCTTCTAGGATAAGCATCAGCTCCTCGGCCATATGGCGGTGTTTGCCGGAACATCCCCCAGGCAGAAGTTCCTGAATGTACATATCAACGTCCTTAATCCTGGGATTCATCCCCTCATGCGCAACGTGCTTGATCCGCCCGTGGGGGCTGTCCTCCCAGGGCATCTCTTCCGGCTTGATCGCCTTTGGATAGGAGGCGTCGCGCTCCTGTTCCTCTTTTGCCCGACGCAGGTCATCAGCATAGTACGAAGCCTGTTGATTGCCTTTCCGCCAAAATTTAGACTCTTCCATCGGCATCGGACAACCTCCTCAAATTTGTGGGATTGAGTCTTGTTAAATTCACAACGGTACACAACCTAGCACGGCTTATCTTGGAAAGTCAATCAGTTGTTTGTGATCTTATTTTGACCTTTCCGCTTTTGGGAATCCGTAGGCCTCTAGGACCTTCGCCTGCCACTGGTCCATATTCTGGTGGTGTTCCCAGCTCACCAGGGAAAGCTGCTTGCCCTTGAGCTCCCGTTCTACTGCGCCGCCAAGGACGTGAACAGAAGAACCGAAGGGCTCATGCTCATCAGCCAGCTTCTGGGCTTCTGGGCTAGCCATCCATTCCAGCCAGAGCAGTGCTGCGTGGCGATTCTGAGAGCTGGCTAGCATCGCTTCCTCCATAGAGCGCCTAAGAGGGACAGGTTCCAACAGAACATACTGAAGAGAACCACTGGGATCTTTGGCCTGGGAGCGCTTGACGGTGTGAAAGTTAGGCCCGATCATCATTGGGACCTCTCCGGCTATTATTGAAGTCAAGGTCCTGCTTCCCCCCCGAACCCAGATTGGCTGTTGGGCAGCTACCTTGCGGGCAAAATCCAAGGTCTTTTCCAGCCCCCAGGCTGGAGTCAAGGCGGCAATTTCAGTGGGGCGGATATCGGCGGCGAACTTTCTGCCCTTGAAATCGGGCTTAAGAATATCCTCCCATCTCTTAAGCTGATGGCTAGTCGGTAAGAGCTTTTTGTTATAGGCGGTGACCTGGAAACGGCTAAAGAAGGCTACAACATTGCGATGTTTCGGGTCTATCATCTGAGGCGGGATCTGGAGCACTCTTTGCTCGGCCATTCCGAGAAGGTCGATCTGCCAAAGATAAGGTAGGTATTCGTGATAGAAGTCGGTATTGAGATGCACAATGTCCCAGTCCTTTGCCGCGCCGCTTTTTATTTCCAGGATACTGCGCCTAGCGCTATCCGTGCCGGTGATCTCCTCCACGTAAAGGTTGATGAAGGGATACTTTTGCATAAAGGCCTTAACCGAGGCTTTGATGTTTGGGGGCTCCATTTCGGCTAGCACACGGAGCTTCCCCTCAGTCTTGGCTTTGGACACAATCTCCTCTCGGTTGCCGAGAAAGATAAGGCCTTTGGCTGTGGCGTCCTTTTGCGCCTTTTCCAAGCCCGAGGTTGCTGAGGCGGCAAGGGCAACAGGGCAATACCCTAAATACGCCGCAACGAACGACAGACAGACCATTTTTAAAAACATCATTCCCATCGCCCTCCTGAATGGACTATCTGACTATGCTCGAGAAAAGGCCATCAATGGACTCCCAATCTGGGTAGAAGCTATAATGGTGTCCTCCGCGTGTCAAGAAGCCCGTTCTCCCTTGACAAAAAATAGCGGTTTGTTAGAAGTGTCGCTGTCTTTAAGGAGGGTATTTTATGCTTACCAGAGAAGAGAATGAACTCTTGGTGCGAGTGGGACCTGGGACGCCTATGGGCGACTTGATGCGCCGCTACTGGGTTCCAGCCCTGCTATGTTCCGACTTGCCGGCGCCGGACTGCCCGCCGGTGCGGGTGAGATTGTTGGGAGAGGATCTCGTAGCCTTCAGGGCCAGCCAAGGGAAAGTCGGCCTGCTCGACGAGTTCTGTCCGCATCGACTGGCATCTCTGTTTTTGGGTCGGAACGAGGAAAATGGATTGCGCTGCGTGTTTCATGGCTGGAAGTTTGACGTGGACGGGAATTGCGTAGATATGCCCAACGAGCCGCTGGAGAGCCGTTTTAAAGAAAAGGTCCATATGAAGTCCTATCCAACGATGGAGTTGGCAGGGATAACCTGGACATACATGGGGCCGCCGGAGAAGGAACCGGCGCCGCCGGGTATGGAGTGGACCAGGGCGCCGGAAAGCCATCGGAACGTATCCAAGACCCTTGAGTTCTGCAACTACCTTCAGGCGGTCGAAGGAGGTATTGATACTGTCCATTCCTCTTTTCTTCATAACAACGACCTCTCGAACAAGAAGGCATTGGGCCAGATCAGCAGGAGCCCTCGTCTCGATGTCGAACGAACCAGCTACGGCTTCAGGTACGCCGGTATCCGCGATGTAGGTGAGATAGGGAATTACGTCCGGATCTATCAATTTGTGCTACCCTTCCAGCAGTTCCGATCGTCCAGGATCGTCAAAACAGACGGCCAGCGTGCCGCTATACCGCAGAACCGGGGGCATATGTGGGTTCCCGTAGATGATGAGAATACCATCATCTACAACTGGATTTATGCCACAGATGAGGATAGGCCGTTTACCAAAGAATATATAGCAAAGTATGAAGCTAATGCGGGGAGGGGGCCTGACGGCGAGGGCGCAGTTCGCCACCAGACCAGGGCAAACGATTGGCTTATCGACCGGGAGGTGCAGAGAACAAAGACCTTTACCGGCATCCCTGGTCTTAACACACAGGATCTTGCGGCGCAGGAAAGCATGGGGCGGATCGTGGACCGGTCTCGTGAATCCCTCGGTACTACGGATAAGGCGATCATCATGTATCGTCGTATTCTGCTCGATGCCGTCAGAAACCTTCAGAATGGGATTAACCCGCCAGGTGTTGACCCTGACACGTATCGAGGAGTCCGGGCGGCGGACGCCATCCTGCCCAAGGATCTCCCATGGCAGGAAAGCGCAAAAGAGGTTTTGATAGCGCGTCGTTAAGCGCGCAGACTTTAGTTGAGCAAGATCATAAGCATGGCGGACAAAGTCATAGCCGCAGTAAAGAGCGGTCCGAAACAAACCGAGGTGCGGGAGTTCAGCCTCCCTGATATCCCTGTGGATGGTGGGCTTCTTAAGATGGAGGCTGGAGGAATCTGTGGCAGTGACGTACAGTCCTATCCCAGGCCTCCCAGGAGTGGCCCGCATATCATGGGTCACGAGAACGTCGGTTATATTGCAAAGGTGGGAAATATCGCGGCGCAGCGCTGGGGGCTAAAAGAGGGGGACCGGGTCGCCTTGGAAGAATATCTCCCTTGCGGCCACTGCGAATGGTGCCACTCAGGGGATTTTCGGTTGTGTTATCAAACCGACATTCACAACACCCCTAATGCAGCCCGCTATGGTTCAACTCCAGTGACAGTTCCGCCTGGGCTGTGGGGCGGCTTTAGCCAGTATCTCTATCTGCATCCCAACTCGGTTTTCCACAAAGTCCCGGCTCATGTGCCTGCGGAGCAAGCAGCCTTGGCCCTGCCGCTTGGCAACGGCTGGCAGTGGGCTTATGGAGAAGGAGGTGTGAGTCCCGGGAAGATCGTTCTCATTCAGGGACCGGGTCAGCAGGGGTTGGGCTGTGTGATTGCGGCGAAAGAGGCGGGTGCCGCCTGCGTCATCGTCGCCGGGCTTTCTGGTGACGCCCGGAGGTTTGAGATCGCCCGTCGTCTGGGCGCGGATTACACGATCGATGTTGACAAAGAAGACTTACGCGAGCGCATACGCGAGATCACATCTGGTCGGGGAGTGGACGTGGTTATCGATGTTGCGGCTGCCACTGCGGAGACCGTCCTTCCGGCATTAGATGTGCTCCACAAGAAACGCGGGACGCTCGTGATAGCGGCAGGCCGTATGGAGCAAAAGATCGAGAGTTTTCCTCTGGGAATCGTTAAGCTCAAGTATCTGGCGGTGAAAGGGGCGCGCGGGCATAGCTACCAGAGTGTAGAGATGGCGCTGCGCATCATTGCTTCTGGAAAGTATCCGCTCCGTGAGCTTTGCAGCCATCAGTTTGGCTTAGGTCAGGTGCACGAGGCGATACAAACAGCAGCGGGCCAGGGTCTACCCGGGGCGATTCACGTGACGGTAGTTCCGCAGGTCTGACTTCAAGCGGCAGTGTCCGCCCGGAATTTCCTTCGCTTGGTTCCGGCCTTGATATTTCTATATCTCTGTGCTGGTTGGAACGTGCGCCGGGCGAAGCAGAAATCAAGTTCATCTTAGGAGGAGAATATGTATAACGGGAAAAAAATCATAGATGTGCATGGTCACATGTCAACCCCACCCCATTTCAGGGCATACGCCTATAATCTAATAGCCCTGAGAAGCCCTGGCGAGGGGGAGCTGGAGATTTCAAATGAGCTCATGGAAACGGCCCTAAAGCGCCATTTGCAAATGTTGGACGAGAGGAGCATTGATGTTCAGATGATCTCCGCCCGACCGATAGCTATGATGCACTGGGAGCGACCCTTTATAGTGGAGAAGTGGACGACCACCACCAACAATATTATCCACCAGCAGTGCAAGGCGCACGCGGACAGGTTCGTGGGGATTGCCCAGCTACCCCAAAGCTCAACCCTCGGCACTGAGAACTGCATTGCAGAGCTAGAAAGGTGCATTAAGGAGTTGGGCTTTGTAGGCGCGATTGTCAACCCGGACCCTGGCGCGGACAGGCGGACCCCCGGAATGAATACCGAGTATTGGTTTGCGCTTTACGAAAAGGCCCAGGCACTCAATGCCCCGCTGATCGTTCATCCTTCGATCAGCCGCGATCCCCGGATCGAAATTATCCCTCACAGCTATCAATACAACAACCTCACCGAAGAGACCTTGGCCACCCTGCTTTTGGAAAACAGTAATGTCTTTGAGCTTTTTCCGAGGCTGAAAATTATTATTTGCCACTGTGGTGGGGCGCTCAGCCGTTTTGTCACCAAGGGAAAGAGAAGTGGGGAGGGGGGAGGGCAGGTGGGCATGGCGATCCGACGGCGGACGGAAGGTCATGGGCGAGATGTCAGTAAAAATCTCTTTTTCGATACCTGCGCTTATGATAAGGATTTTCTCGTCACGGCTATAAGGCAAAGGGGAGTAGATCGCATGCTCTTCGGAACAGAGGCCCCAGGGACAGGCACGGGCATCATTAATCCGGAGACCGGCAAGCCTTCTGATGACATCGTGCCCGTGATCGACAGCATTGATTTTCTCAGTGCCGGGGACAAGCTAAAGATCTTCAACGAAAATATTAGAAAGGTTTTTCCTCTGCTAAATGTCGACTGACGGGGCTGTCCCAGGGATAAGGATATGGAGCCCAACGCCTCGGGCCGGGAGAGAGATCTATGGGGTACCTAAGGGCTCCGTTTGACCCGGAGAGGCGTACCGGCGTGCGTAGGACATCGGGTGCCCGGCGCGTTTGTGCGGTGAGGGATGAGATGGAAGAAACAAATTTGCTTCTGCCTCCGTCACGCTTTTATATGAGAGCTGACCCGTTCTACGCCATAGGGTTTCACGTAGGCACATCAAGGGAGGTGTCGACTACGACCTCGTTGCCCTCCACTCGGAACTTATGGGGATGCTGGTCGGACACCCACTCTGTGTACTCAAGTATCTCCTGGAACTTGGGGTCGTCTGGCGGCACCACATACGGTTGAGCCTGATTGTTTATGAAAGTTGGCAGAAAGGACACCTTCTCCACGCCCTTCTTGCCGATCACGGCTTTTGCCACCATAGTCTTTCGGCAGTGAGAAGGGAAGGGGTACATGCCGTTTGGTGGCAAGCACTCTGGGTCCGCCTGAAACCAAATTAGATTCCATGAAAAGAGGACCCCGCGATCCCTATGCTGAAGCCTCTTGGGCTGGGCCCCCATAGCCCCCGAAGTCATGAAGTTGCCGATGCTGTAGAAACAGACCTTGCCCTTGTAAACCTCTACAGCCTTCAGGCAGTGGGCATGGTGTCCCAGGATTAAATCGGCGCCCGCATCTATGGCCGCGTGGGCAACCGGAGGCTGGTAGGTGCAAATGGTCTTAGGCACATTGTGGAGACCCCAGTGGATGGACATCACCACTACATCGGCCTGCTGCTTCGCCTTCCTGATATCCTCTCGCAAGGCTTCCAGGTCTTCTTCGTAAGGCACTGTAATAATCCTGGTACCTGCCTTGTCTTGCCCGGCAGCCTGACCATCCCGCAACACCGAGCAATAAGCTAGGAATGCTATCTTGACCCCGTTGCGCTCAATAATGGCAGGCTTGCGGGCCTCCTCGGCATCTCTGCCAACCCCGATAACATGCTTTCCCATACTACGGAATAGATCAACAGTATCCAGGAGCGGCTTAGGCCCCCAGTCCATAGTATGGTTGCTGGCTAGGGAGATGATCTCTATGCCAGCGCTCTCCCAGATGGAAGCCATGCGCGGGTGCAGACGAGGATGCTCTCCCCCAGATCCATAGAGATACTGCGGGGACCGACCTCTCTCAGAATAGATCCTTTCGCACTGCCCAAACCTTAGGTCCGCCTGCCGCAGCACCGGCAAGATCAGCTCCGCAATCTTGTCCGTCGGTTCGACTCTTGGACCAATGTCGCCACCGGCCATTAGTGTAACTGTGTTATTGTCCTTTTCAGTCATTGCAACCTCCCTTCACTAGCTTCCGCTTATTAGGCACAACCGTTTACGTTTCCTTAACCCAGTTATCCAGCTAGCGGGTAACTTCAGCGCCTGTGCCAGGTTCTTTCTTTCGGAATTGCCTCACCACAAACTATTTCTTCCTCCTATTTTTTATCCGCTTTCGGGAAACCGTAGGCGGCAAATAGCTTCTCCGTATATTCTGGATAATTGGTGACATGATCCCAGTCTACCAAGGATAGCTTCTTCCCCCGGGTCATCTGCTCTGGCACTGAGCCAGGAGTAAACACCGAGGCCCTAAAGGGATCGTATTTATCTATGATCTCCTGCCCCTCAGGAGAGGCGAGAAACTCCAAAAATAAGAGCGCGGCATGGGGGTGACCGGCCGTATTAAGGATAGTACTGGGAGACTCAATCCTGACAGGGACAGGCTCGACGATCTTGTAGCTAAGGTTCCCTGTCGGGTCCTTCCTCATAGCCCTGCTAGTCGAGGCGAAAGGAGAACCCAAGTAGAGGGAATACTCTCCGATAGCTACGCCGGTGTTTAATCTGGTGACGCCGCTACCCCACACGGGCTGCTGGGCGGCTAGCTTGCGGGCAAAGTCAAGCGTCTTCTCCAAACCCCAGGCAGGCACGAGGGCAGCTACGTCGGGCCGAATCATCATGGCGAATTTCTTTCCCTTGAACTCAGGTTTCAGAAAGTCCTCCCATTTATCTGGGACCTTATCTTCCGAGATAAGCTTCTTGTTGTAAGCCACGACTGTTACGTTGCTTGTGACGCTTAC
>JACPSE010000029.1 GCA_016193465.1 Deltaproteobacteria bacterium | reverse complement strand
CACCTGCACCGCGGCCAGACCAACACCGTCATAGTCGCGCATAGTTTCGATCATGTCAGCGATGAATTTCTGGAGCAGGGGAGAGGATAATTGATCCAGCGGCGCATCTCCAGCAACCTTGCGAAGAACCGGGTTCCCCAGTTTCGCCACTTTGAGTATGGACATGAATTTTTCTTAGCATAGCTTAAAATCTTTGGGAAGGGCTCGGAGATTCGGAGAAGGCAGGGCAATGCGCCCGGCCCGGCTTGACAAAATAGACCTATTAGGTCTATATTCAGCAGGTATTGTTTCGGGCTCATGAAAAGGTTAAGAAAGAAAGCAGAGCGAAGCTCGCTGATGAACGTAGGCCGCCGGGTCGATTATGCGGTGCGCGCCCTTTCTTACCTTGCCGGCATGCCGCCGGGTAAAATAGTGAGCCGGGTAGACATTGAAGAGAAGCAGGACATACCGTCGTACTATCTTTCTAAGATCATGAAGGATCTCGTGGCCGGCGGTCTGGTTCAGTCCCACATCGGCTCCAAGGGAGGTTTTAGTCTCGCGCGCCCCGCAGCAACTATCAGCATTAAGGAGGTCTATGAAACGGTTGAGAGGCCGATGGCGCTGATGGAATGCCTTGATAAAGGCGAGAATTACTGTTCCTATTGCCCCGTATGCAACCAGATTTCGGTCTGGGATAAGGCCCAGACCCTGTTGGCGAACTACCTTGCGAAGGTTTCCATTGGCGACATCGCGGCGCAGCACGGCCTGAGGGAGCGGCTGTCCGCACTGGACAATTGATTTTTTAGAGTTCAAAAGGAATATGGCAATGTTAGAGATCAAAAACTTGCATGCGAAGGTTGCCGGCGCCGAAATTCTCAGGGGAATTGATCTTGCGGTAAATACTGGCGAGGTCCATGCGATCATGGGTCCGAACGGGTCAGGCAAAAGCACGCTGGCCCATGTCCTGTCAGGACGGGAGAGCTACGAAGTAACGGCCGGCGAGGTGATCTTCGAGAAAAAGAACCTCCTGGAGATGAGGCCGGAAGAGCGGGCGCGCGAGGGGGTCTTCCTGGCCTTTCAATATCCTGTTGAAATCCCCGGCGTCAGCACAACTTATTTCCTCAAGGCGGCGCTCAATGCCGTGCGCAAGCATCGTGGCCTCGAAGAGGTGGACGCGATGGATTTCCTTGCCCTGGTCAAAGAAAAGATGAAACTGGTCGAGATGGATCAGGGCCTGCTCAACCGTCCGATCAACGAGGGTTTCTCCGGCGGCGAGAAGAAGCGCAACGAAATCTTCCAGATGGCAGTGCTCGATCCCAAGCTCGCCATTCTGGATGAGACCGACTCGGGCTTGGACATTGACGCCTTAAGGATCGTGGCCACCGGTGTTAACGCGCTGCGCAGCAAGGAGCGCGCCATGATCGTTATCACTCATTACCAGCGCTTGCTAAGTTACATTGTCCCCGACTATGTCCACGTGCTCTTTGACGGTCGCATTGTGAAATCGGGTGACAAGCGACTGGCGCTGGAGCTCGAGGAAAAGGGTTATGCCTGGATCGAGGAGCAGCTCCAGAAGACCCAACCCGTAGGGTTCTAAGGGGGTTGTCTCCGGCATGACTACTATCGCTCAGGCCAAGACCTCTTATCAGGCTCACTTCTCTCAAGTCGCGAAGGAGTTAGGGCAGGATTGGAAAGGATGGGTCCGCAGGCTACGCGAAACGGCGATATCTCGCTTTGGCGAAATGGGATTTCCGACCCTTCGGGACGAGGAGTGGAAGTACACGAATGTTGCGCTGATCCTCGACACCCCTTTTCAGCCGGCGCCATACGATGTCCGGAGTCTCAGGTCGGACATGCCCGCGTGGGTCTCCCTTGGTAGCTTTGAGGGCTCCGAGATGGTGTTTGTGAACAGCCATTACTCGCCTGAGTTTTCGTCTCTCGGGCAGTTGCCGCGGGGAGTGGAGGTGGGGAGCCTGGCGGCCGCCGTTACCGCGGAAGCTAGATGGGTGGAATCGCACTTGGCCCGTTACGCCTGCTACCAGGAGCGTGCTTTTGTGGCGCTCAATACCGCTCTTATGCAAGACGGCGCTTTCGTATACGTTCCAGAAGGCAAGGTTCTGGAGGGGCCAATCCATCTTCTCTTTATCTCCGCGGCCGGGAAAGGGGCCACGGTCTCCCATCCCAGGATCTTGATCGTGATCGGAAAGGGCGCCCAGGCATCCATCATCGAGAGCTACACGGGTCGGCAGGACGAAGTCTATTTCACTAACGCGGTGACGGAGATCGTGATCGGAGAAAATGCCGTGGTGGAACATTATAAGCTGCAGCGGGAAAGCGAACGGGCCTTCCACATGGCAACCCTGGAGGCGCATGTGGAGCGCGGCGGCAACTTCCTTTCGCACAGCGTTAGCCTGGGAGGCGCGCTGACGCGGAACGAGATCAACGCTATCCTGGATGGAGAAGGATGCGAGTGCGCGCTGAATGGCCTCTACATAGCGAGCGGGGAGCAGCACATCGACAACCATACGCGGATCGATCATGTGAAGCCGCACGGGACCAGCCGGGAGCTTTACAAAGGAATTCTCGACGGCAGGTCAAGAGGCGTTTTTAACGGGAAAATTTACGTCCATAAAACAGCCGAGAAAAGCGACGCAAAACAGACCAACAATAACCTGCTGCTTTCCCGAGACGCGTTGATAGACACGAAACCCCAGTTGGAGATCTACAACAACGATGTCAAGTGCTCCCACGGCTCGACGATCGGCCGGCTGGACCAGGACTCGATCTTTTACCTGCGTTCGCGCGGCATCGGCGTGGAGGCCGCCCGCAATCTCCTGACCTATGCCTTTGCCAGCGATGTCATTAATCGGATCAAGGTCGGACCAATGCGCGAGCAGCTCGACCAATTGTTAACGGCCAAATTCCACGGAGGCTCCTAGACGGGGAAGAAGTATGAAACCTGCGCACGAAGTGACCGACGCGAAGAGTTGGCGAGGCGCCCGAAGCCCGCTGGACGTCGCGAGAATCAGGGAGGACTTCCCGATCCTGAAGCGACAGGTTCACGGTAAGCCCCTTGTTTACCTTGACAACGCGGCCACAGGCCAAAAACCCCAGGTCGTGATCGACGCCGTGAACCGATACTATGCTACTGAGAATTCCAATATCCATCGGGGCATTCACTTTTTAAGCGAGATAGCCACAGCCGACTACGAGGAGAGCCGGGCTAAAGTGAAGCGGTTTCTGAACGCCTCCGACACCGGGGAGATCATTTTTGTTCGTGGCACCACGGAGGGCATCAATCTCGTCGCGCAGAGCTACGGCAGGCGGTTCGTTAAACAGGGGGACGAAATCCTTATTTCCGCGATGGAGCACCATTCCAACATCGTGCCCTGGCAGATCCTGTGTGAACAGGTGGGCGCCCGGCTGCGCGTTGTCCCGATGAATCACGATGGCGAGCTATTGATCGAAGAGTACGAGCGGCTGCTGAATGACCGGACAAAATTGGTCTCCGTGGCGCACGTGTCGAATGCCCTTGGCACCGTGAACCCGGTTAAACAGCTTGTGGAGATGGCCCATCGCCGCAAGATCCCGGTTTTGCTCGATGGCGCGCAGGCCGCCCCTCATATGAAGGTAGATGTCCAGGAATTGGGTTGTGATTTTTACGCCTTCTCCGGCCACAAGCTGTTCGGTCCGACCGGTATTGGTATCCTCTACGGGAAGTCAAAACACCTTGAGGCCATGCCTCCCTATCAGGGCGGCGGTGACATGATTAGTCTGGTGACATTCGAGAAAACACACTATAATATTTTGCCGTACAAGTTCGAGGCCGGAACCCCCCACATCGCGGGAGGTGTCGGGCTGGGGGCAGCGGTGGATTATCTGAGTGGCATTGGCCTGGAGGCGGTGACTGCTTACGAGAAGGAGTTGCTCGCTTATGCCACCGAGGCCCTCTGCACGGTCCAGGGTCTCAGGATCATCGGGACAGCCAAGGAAAAGGCTGCGGTCTTATCTTTTGTTCTGGATGGTGTCCATCCACACGACATAGGGACGGTCCTCGATCAGGAGGGAGTCGCGATACGCGCGGGCCATCATTGTGCCATGCCGGTGATGCAGCGGTTCGGTGTTCCGGCTACCGCCAGGGCGTCGTTTGCCTTCTATAACACCAAGGAGGAAGTGGATGTTCTGGTCCGGGCGGTCCACAAGGTCCTGAAGGTGTTCCGCTAATGTCAGAGCTCAGCGATCTCTATCAAGAGGTTATACTGGACCATAATAAAAGTCCGCGAAACTTCCATAAACTGGAAGGCGCTACCCGGACAGCGGAAGGCTACAATCCGCTTTGTGGCGATAAGGTCACCGTTTACATCAAGCTAGAGGGCGGCGTCATCAAGGAAATCAGCTTTGAGGGTTCCGGCTGCGCGATCTCGAAAGCCTCTGCTTCGATGATGACGGACAGCTTGAAAGGGAAGACGCTCGCCGAGGCTGAGGGTCTTTTCGAAGCGGTTCATAAAATGCTTAAAGGAGAGATGGATTCTGACGCCGATCTGCTCGGAATTGGAAAACTGGCGGTTCTTTCTGGAGTATGTAATTTTCCAGCACGGGTAAAGTGCGCCAGCCTGTCGTGGCATACATTTCGTGCGGCGCTGCAAGGGGGAGGAGGAATGACCTCAACGGAGTGATTTCCAGATCGTTGCTCGTGATCGTGGCTCGTGCTCGTCGGGGAGGCGGTAGGGACGAACACGAATGACGAGCACGAAGCTAAGGGGGTCCATCATATGAAAGGCGATGTACCGATCAAACTAAGCCGTGATTGCGATGCGGTTATGATTCCCAGTGGCGACAAGTTGAGACTGGTGGCCGGCAGCTGCGTATGGATCACCCAGTCGCTCGGCGGGAGCTTTACTGTAATGACCGACCGGGGATACATGGCGCGTATTAGAGGTAGGGACGCGGACGCGCTCGGAATAGAGGAGAGGAGAGCGGAGAAGGCCGGAATGGCTCCTGCCAAAGGTGTGCCGGAGGAGGTCGAGAAACTGGTTTGGGATCAGCTTAAGACCTGCTTCGACCCGGAGATCCCGGTCAACATCGTTGATCTCGGCCTCGTCTATCACTGTCGGGTAAGTCCTCTTGCCGAGGGTGGAAACAGGGTTGAGGTCAAGTTTACCCTGACAGCGCCCGGCTGCGGCATGGGAGAGATTCTCAAGGTGGATATCCGAGACAAGATCCTTGGCGTACCGGCAGTTAAAGAGGTTGATGTGGAGTTGGTTTGGGATCCCCCTTGGGACCAGAGCATGATATCCGGCGCTGCCAAAATCGAGCTTGGCATGGTGTGAAGGCGCAGGCGGTTTCGGGAGATCTTAGAGCATGAATTCCCTCGTTATTGAGGCCCAGGTCATCGAGGCGCTGCGAGGTTGCTTTGACCCGGAGATCCCGGTCAATATCTACGAGTTGGGATTGATCTACGATATCAAGGTGGAGTCATCGGGGGCTGTCGAAATTCGCATGACTCTAACGTCGCCTAACTGCCCTGTGGCCCAATCCTTGCCATCCGAAGTAGAAGCCCGCGTTAAAGCGGTTCCGGGCGTTACCGAAGCCAAGATTGAGTTGGTGTGGGACCCGCCTTGGGAGCCGTCCAAAATGTCGGAAGCCGCAAGGCTGCAACTGGGCATGATGTAAGGTTTTCAATATTCTCTTGTTTTAATAGGGAGTTATATCAAAAACCTAAATTGCTTCTATAAGTCACTGAATTTCTTCGGTACTCTCGCCTCAATGCTCTCCCTCATCTCTATAAAGTAGACGGACAAGAACTGTACTTAAGCCTGAAGGTGCGAAAACCCCATGTGAGGTTAGGCGGTGGGAGGCGGACACAGGCTTGCCGGTGGGGATGAAACCATCGGCGGCTGTTCGGGTTTCAGATGGCTCTCAAGTGTGAAATTTTTTAGGATCTTGCAATTATAGACCTAATAGGTCTATAATTGCAATGAAAGGTGAGGCTTTTTAACCACATTGCGCGGGACGAAGATGGAGGACCCGATGCCATTGACTAATAGTTTACCTGAAACCGTTTTCACTACAAAAGTTGATGACCTCCTCAATTGGGGAAGAGCATCTTCACAGTGGTACATGCTCTTCGGCTTGGCCTGCTGCGCGATCGAGCTGATGCAGACAGGAGGACCGCGTGCGGATGTGGATCGATTCGGTTGTGTCCCGCGGGCAACGCCACGCCAGTCGGACCTCATGATCGTGGCCGGGACTAAGTACGTCATCTCCATGGGGAGCTGCGCCAATTGCGGCGGTCTCTTTCAGCTTGCTTACTCGGTCTGTAAGGGAGTGGACAAGATCATTCCCGTGGATGTTTACGTTCCCGGCTGTCCGCCCCGGCCCGAGGCGTTGACTGAGGGTCTCATGAGAATTCAGGAAAAGATCATGCGGGAGCGGTGGTTAGTGAAAAATGCGCGAGCAACATAAGCGCGGCAGAGGATAGCGCTTTGAATATCGGCTAGGCCAGAAAAGTTTCAGGTTTTCACTCAAAAATTTAACAGGAGGTGAGTTATGGCAGGGTTTGTCAAAGTAGCTAAGGCGGATGAGATTGTTCCGGGGCAGGGTAAGATGGTCGAAGTGAACGGCAAGAAGATCGCCCTCTTTAATGTGGAGGGAGCCTTTTATGCCATCGATGACACTTGTACCCATCGCGGCGGGCCGCTTTCAGAAGGGGTCCTTGATGGGAAAGAGGTTACCTGTCCCTGGCACGGCGCGACCTTTGACGTAACTACCGGGGAGGTCCTGGGCCCTCCGGCCCCTAAGGGGGTCTCCCAGTATAACGTCCGGCTTGAGGGAGATAATATCGAAGTCGAGATTTAGATGTCGCGAGATATCTACGATCGGCCGGTAAAGGATGTCAGGATATCCGTTAATGATCGTAAGAAGATAGAGATGATTACCTTAGGAGGATGAGCCAGAGGTGGAGCTTCGAGCAACCATTCAACGGAGAAAAAGGCAAAAAGGAGAGGAGAGGGAAAGAGCGTTTAAGTATGAAGAACTCCACGATTGGGTTTCCGAAGACCTTTTGCCGGGTCAGATGGGTCAGATTCCTGATATGGCAATCGAGCGGTTCGAGGATCAAGAGGATCTCCTGATACCCGGGGAGCTCGATCATGAGGTTGAGGAAGAGGCCGACCTCGAGAGGGAGGAGGAGGTAGCAAAGAGCAGTGATCCGGTTGCGTTGTACCTTCGAGAAATAGGGTCTGTTCCTCTTCTGACTCGAGAAAGTGAGGTGGAGCTAGCAAAAGAGAAGGAACAGGGGGAGGCGCAGGTTTTAGAAGCAGTCCTCTCTTCCCCTATCGCTTTGCGCTACGTCCTTGAGCTAGGGGAGAAGGTTGCAAGTGCTGAATTGAGCGTACGCGATCTGCTCGTGGACACGGAAGAAGGTGGAAAATCTATTGATGAGACCTTCTCCCAAAAACGCTTCCTCAAAGAAATCGGAAAACTCCGCCATTTGCAGCTTGATTTTGAAGCCATGCATCGGGAGCTAGGCAAGAAGAGGATTTCAATGCAACGGAGGGCTAGGTTCGGAAAAGATCTTTCCAAGAAAAAGAGAGAGATTTTTTGGGCACTTAAAGACCTGCGGTTTTTGAAGTCACAGATCGAGGAAATCGCTGGCAAACTCAAAAACTTTCATACCCGCTTGATCGATTTAGAGCAAAGGATCCCAGCCTGCCCCAAGGGGAAAGAGTACAAAAGGATCCTTTCCGAGATTCGGGGAATCGAGCAAGAGACGGCGATGCCGACCCACGAGCTCAAGCAACGGGCGCAGTCCATCCTCGAGGGAGAGATCAAAGCCAACCGGGCCAAGAAGATATTAACGGAGGCCAATCTGCGTTTGGTTGTCAGCATTGCAAAGAAGTACACCAACCGTGGTCTTCAGTTCTTAGACCTTGTCCAGGAAGGAAACATAGGCCTCATAAATGCAGTGGAGAAATTCGATTACCGAAAGGGATGTAGATTTTCCACTTATGCAAATTGGTGGATTCGCCAGGCAATCACGCGGGACATCCAGAATTCCGCGCGTACGATCCGCATCCCCGTCCATGTGATTGAGGATAAGAACAGGTTGATTCACACATCTCAGTATCTTCTTCAGAAGCTAGGCCGGCAGCCGCTTCCTGAGGAGATCGCAGCCGAGATGGGCTTAACTCTGAAAGAGGTCCGTAGGATTACCAGAATCGTAGGAGAGGCGTCCTCTCTGCAGACGCCCATTGGGGATGAAGGGGAAAGATCCCTGGCCGATTTCGTTGAGAACAGGCATGTCCCCAAGCCCCCGGAAGAGGTCATTCAAGCGGATCTCCGTACGCAGGTGAGAAAGGCTCTCGCGATCCTACCGCCGAGACAAGAAAAGGTAGTTCGTTTGCGCTTTGGGTTGGGCGAGGTCCGCGATTACACCTTGGAGGAAGTTGGAGAGAAATTTTCTGTCACCCGTGAGCGAATCCGCCAAATCGAGCAAAAGACTCTTCGAACACTTCGCTCACCGCTTAGCAACTTAAAATTCCAAGGCAGAAAGGACTTTAGGGAAGACTGAGGGAAGGCTCTTCTATTTTCAGAGACGCGGTGATTTTAAAAACCAGGAAGGAGGTTCAAACATGGCAGATAATGTGTTGGTCAAGATTGATGAGCAGGTAAAGGGAAACAAGGTAATTGTTTACATGAAGGGAAAGCCAAATTTTCCTCAATGTGGGTTCTCGGCTCACACAATGGAGATATTGCAATCCTACGGTTATCCGTTTGAGACCGTGGACGCGCTGGCAGATCCGGCCATCAGAGAGGGAATCAAGCAATATTCGAACTGGCCGACTATTCCCCAGGTTTTTATTAACGGCAAATTTATCGGCGGCTGCGATATCGTCCACGAGCTGCACGAACGGGGTGAACTTGCTCCTCTGCTGAAAGCGGCCTTTTCGGAGTAGTTGGGCCTTGAGAAGCTAAAGGGGCCGGAGATTTTGATGGCTTATGATGCCTCGCTTGGCATGGAAGAGAAAATGGGTTCTCTGTTTCAGCCAGACACCCTTCTTTCTGCCCAGTACTTTGATATCGTTCGCAGGAAGACCAATCCTGTCCAGTCTGCGAGGGACAAGGCGATTATAGTCGCTTTGAGAGAAAAGATTTCCTGATGCCCATGATCAGCGCTGTCGGCGACGCCATTTTGAGGTTACCTGCCCCTGGCACGGCGCGACCTTTGACGTAACTACCGTGGCGGTCCTGGGCCCTCCGGCCCCTGAAGGGGTCTCCCGGTATAATGTCCGGCTTGAGGGAGATAATATCGAAGTCGAGATTTAGATGTTGCGGGATACCTACGATCGGCCGGTAAAGGATCTCAGGATATCCGTTACGGACAGGTGTAACTTCCGCTGTACCTACTGTATGCCTTTTGATGATTACGAGTGGGCTGACAAAAAGGAGATCCTGACTTTTGAAGAGATTGCAAGGCTCGCAAGCCTCTTTGTCCAATTAGGGGTGGATAAGATCAGGCTCACCGGTGGGGAGCCGCTCTTGCGGAGGGGTCTGGAAAAATTAATACGCAAACTTTCGTCCTTAAACGGCGTAAAAGATTTGTGCCTGACAACTAATGGCTCGCTGCTTGCGGAAAAGGTCTATGCCCTTCAATTTGCGGGCCTCAAGCGGGTCAACGTAAGCCTCGATACGCTCAACCCTGAGAAGTTTGCCCGCATACGACGGCGGGGGAATCTGGCGAAGGTGCTGGAGGGCCTTTTTGCTGCCAAGAGTTATGGCCTGGATCCTATCAAGGTCAATGCGGTGATCGAGCGGGGCGTCAACGACGATGACATCGTCGATCTGGTGGAGTTCTCCAGGAAGAACGGATTTACGATCCGGTTTATCGAGTACATGGATGTGGGCAATTCGAACAACTGGACTTCGGAGAAGCTGGTCTCCAAAAAAGAGATTCTCGCGATCATTAACGCTCGCTACCCCCTAAGAGAGGTGGGCAGAGACAAGGGGAGTGCGCCGTCTGTAGATTACGAGTTTATCGATGGCAGCGGAGAGCTGGGGGTGATTGCATCGGTCTCCGAGCCATTTTGCTCAAGTTGCAGCCGCGCGAGGCTCACGGCTGACGGGAAATTGGCGACCTGTTTGTTCTCTGCAACCGGGCATGACCTCAAGGCACTGCTGAGAAACGGTGCCACCGACGAGGAAATAATGGAGGTTATTAGTGCCATTTGGAGAAAGAGGACAGATAGATACTCCGACGAAAGACTTGTGGCGATGAATTCGGCCCGCGGTTATAGGGCAAAAGATCATAAGAAAATAGAGATGATCAACTTAGGAGGATGAGCCGGCGATGCCGGAGGGGTTGCCAGTTATAAGGCAATGACATTCTCGTCCGATTAGAAAGGTAGGAACGATGAAGGAGAACGGCCAGCTAACAGTCGCACAGAAAGAAATTCTCGGGGCTCTCTCACAAATTAAAGACCCGGACCTGGGGCGGGACATTGTGACGCTTGGCTTCGTCAAAGATCTCCAGATCAGCGGTGAAAACGTTTCTTTTACCATCGAGCTCACCACGCCAGCATGCCCTGTCCGCGACCAAATGCGGGAGAATGCGCGCCGTGCGGTGCTCTCGTTATCTGGCGTCAAGAACGTCGATGTCCAGATGACCTCAAAGGTGCGCGCTCTCAAGTCGGAGGAAAAGGACAAGCTTCTGCCGCTCGTCAAAAACATTGTTCCGGTGGCCAGCGGGAAAGGTGGAGTAGGAAAGTCTACGGTTAGTGCAAATCTCGCGGTTGCCCTGGCGAAGATGGGCGCTCGGGTGGGCCTGATGGACGCAGATGTATACGGGCCGAGCATTCCGACCATTATGGGGGCGGACACCCCACCCACATCCGAGAATGGAAGGATCATTCCTCCCATTCGTTACGGCGTCAAGATCGTATCAATGGGCTTCTTCGTGCCTAAAGGCGAGGCGACTATCTGGCGGGGTCCTATGCTCGCCAAGGTGGTGGACCAGTTTCTCGGCAGCGTTGAGTGGGGCGAGCTTGACTATCTGATCGTAGATCTGCCGCCGGGCACCGGGGATGTTCAGTTAAGCCTCTGCCAGAAGATTCCCCTTACAGGCGCGGTAATCGTATCGACCCCGCAAGATCTCGCATTCAACGTGGCCGAAAAGGCCATTCTGATGTTCAAGAAGCTTCGGACGCCGGTCCTGGGGCTAGTAGAGAACATGAGTGGGTTCGAGTGTAGACATTGCGGCCATAGGGAAGAGATCTTCGGCAGTGGCGGGGCCCAGCGATACGGCATGACAAACGACCTACCCTTCCTTGGCGAGGTTCCCCTCTCTACGGATATCCGGACAACTTCAGACGAAGGACGCCCGATTGTCGAGTCCATGCCTGATTCCCCAAGCGCCCGTGCCCTCTTTCGACTCGCCGAGAATATCGCCGCGCAGATCAGCACCCTCAATATGGGTGGAGCCTCCACCGATCGACCTGAGATAGCAGAGATTATCCGCCCATCTCAAAACGAGGTCCGGATTCGCTGGAAGGACGGGCATGAAAGCGGCTATACCGGCTATGCCCTGCGCGTGGCTTGTAGCTGTGCGCTGTGCGTCGATGAGGTGTCGGGCAAGAAGCGGCTCCATGACGAATCGATCAGAGAAGATGTTTATCCGCTCTCAATAGACCCGGTGGGCAGGTACGCGATCTGCTTCCGGTGGAGCGATGGGCACTCAACCGGCATCTACACCTTCGAGCATCTGCGCGAGCTATGCCCATGCCCGACATGCGCCGGGAAGTCAAACGAGGAGAGAGGCAATGTGGCCCGACACGCGCCTGCGCGCTGTCCTGAAGGCGGGACATAAATTGCTTTGAGGGGGAGTCAACGGCAGAGGACCGAACCGATCATGCTTAGCTATCTTCAAAATATTTTCGAGATAGTTGTGACTATCTTTGAGGGGCTATCGATTACTTTTTCCCATCTTGTGCGCCGTCCCGCCACTATTCAGTATCCTGATCGGATCGATCGACCGGTTCAGGAAACGTTGCCGAAACGGTATCGGGGACACCTCGAAGTCGATATGGCGATTTGTACAAATTGCAAGGCATGCGAGCGGGAGTGCCCTATTACTTGCATTGCGATCACAGATAGCGAAGAGCCGGATAAAAAACGCTGGATGACTCAGTTTGATATCGACCTTGCCAAATGCATGTATTGCGGCATCTGTTCTGAGGTTTGCCCTACCGGCTCGATCCGTCACTCTCAGGAGTTTGAGGGATCCTGTTACAATCCTGCTGCAATGGTTCGACGTTTTGTGTTGGATGGAGCCCCAGTCCCCCCCTTTAAGCCCAAAAAGGGCGGGGAGACGGACACGGATTTGGCGGAAAAAGTTGAAATCGGAAAAGAGTTTATGGATCTTTTTGCACAACCAGAAAGATAAAGACCATGCCCCATAAATATACCAATCGTCTCATTCATGAGACCAGCCCATATCTGCAGCAGCATGCCCATAACCCGGTGGAGTGGTACCCCTGGGGGGAGGAAGCCTTTGTTAGAGCCCGGGCAGAGAAAAAGCCGATACTTCTAAGCATTGGCTACTCGGCCTGTCACTGGTGCCATGTGATGGAGCACGAGTCGTTTGAGAATGAAGAGATCGCCAAGTTGATGAATGAGCTCTTCATCAATATGAAAGTGGACCGAGAGGAGCGGCCGGATCTGGATGAGGTTTACATGAACGCGGTGCAGATGCTCACCGGCCGGGGAGGGTGGCCAATGACGGTCTTTCTTACGCCCGAGGGAAAGCCATTTTATGGCGGCACCTACTTTCCTTCTGAGGATCGTTACGGAGTCCCCGGTTTCCCCAAGGTCCTTAGGGCCGTGGCCCAAGCCTATAAAGAAAGGCCTGAGGAGGTGGAAAAGAGTATCGAACAAATCTTAAGCGGTCTAAATCACGTGGCTAACTTCCAGGAGAGCCAGCGACCGTTTTCCCTTGAGACAATTGGGCAAAGCGCGGAGCAGCTCTCTCAGGCCTATGACCCTGAATATGGAGGATTGGGCCGGGCACCCAAGTTCCCGAATGCGGGGGTCTTTGAACTCTTTCTGCGCCAGTACCGCCATTCTAAAGACCGACGCTTCCTGGAGATGGTAACGCACACCTTGACCAAGATGGCCGAAGGCGGAATCTATGATCATCTCGGGGGTGGTTTTCACCGCTACTCGGCAATTTTGAGGGCAAAAACATCCTCCATCCGATTTTGACATCGGAGCAGGCAGCCAAGTTCTTCAGGAAACAGAGACAAGGGATCGAAAGAATGATGGCAGAGGCCAGGGCAAAGCTCTTTCAGGAAAGGGTGAAGAGGGTGAGGCCCTTCCGTGATGAAAAGATCCTGACCTCGTGGAATGGGCTTATGCTCTCCGGTCTCGCAGAGGCCATCAAGGTTTCTGCTAACCAGCGCTATATCGAGGCGGCAGCAAAGACCGTAAAGTTTATCTTCACGCGAATGCTCAAGGATGGCTTTCTCCTCCACACTTACAAAGACGGTAAGTCTAAGCTCCACGGCTATCTTGATGACTATGCCTTTTTGGCTGCGGGGCTTCTGGATCTCTATGAGGCGACCTTGGAACAGTCTGCAATGGAGCAGGCCTTGCAGCTTGCGGAGATGATGAATCGTGAGTTCTGGGATGACATCGATGGTGCCTTTTTCTATACCGGAAAATCGCACGAACAGCTCATCAGCCGGACCAAGCCGGCCTTTGATAGCTCTATCCCGTCGGGCAATTCCATTGCGACCCAAGTGTTGCTAAGGCTTTACCACTACAGCGGCAGGGAGGATTATCTCAGAAGGGCTGAAAAGATCTTGCGTCTTTACTACGACGCCATGGAGAAGCAGCCCTTTGGTTTCGCCCACATGCTTTCAGCCTTGGATTTTTATCTTCAAAAACCTAAAGAGATTGTGCTCGTGGGAAGGAAAAAGGATGAGGCCACGCAGGATCTCCTGAAAAAGATCCACTCCATCTATTTGCCTAATATGACCTTGCAACTCGTTGCCCCGGATGAGCCTCTGAAAGCGATGTCGCCTCTGCTAGAGGGAAAGAGGCAGCTCGACGGGAAGCCGACCGTTTATGTCTGCCACAACTTTACCTGCTCGGTACCAGTAACTGACTGGGAGGAGCTTAAGGAGTTGATTTCTCAAAGGGAGCGCTATGAGTTGGCTAAAGCGGATTTTCGTAAGAAGCAGGAAGGTGCACTAAAGACTCAGGGCACAGTTCACTAGGCTTGTATTCATGTGGGAGGGACTGACATATGGCAACTACGGTTAGCATTACCGATCGTGCTGCAGAGAAAATCAAGCAGCTCCTCGCGGCTGAAGAAACAGAGGGGCAGGGGTTGCGCCTTAAGGTTGTGGGAGGTGGGTGTTCGGGCCTCCAGAACAAAATGGATTTTGACGAACCGCGTGCCGGAGACAAAGTCTTTGAGAAGGACGGGGCTAAGGTCTTGGTGGATATGAAAAGTCTCCTTTATCTGAACGGCACGGAGCTCGACTATAAAGAGGGCCTTATGCAGTCAGGTTTCGTCCTTCAGAACCCCAATGTGAAGCGGACCTGTGGATGTGGCGTGTCCTTTGCGGTTTAGCTCGAAAAGGCAGGAAAGATGAAGCGATGAGCACTGCAACCAACACGGTAGAAGCCTTTGCGGGCCACATGGGCGTCCTCTTTGTCAGCCCAGAGTTGATCAAGGAGGTCTATGCCCCCATCGGGATAGACATTGGCGCTGGAGCTGGATAACTGGATACAAAAACAGACGGAGAAAGGAGGGCACAAAATGGCTGATTATGTGCATCCAGAAACACTTGTTTCGACCGGGTGGATTGAGGAGCACAAAAACGATCTCGACCTTCGTATCGTGGAGGTTGATGTTGACACGAGGGCCTACGACGAGGGCCATATAACGGGTGCAGTTGGATGGGCCTGGGACAGCGAGCTTTGTGATACGGTCCAGCGTGACATCGTTCCCAAGGCACAATTCGAAAAACTCCTAGGAGAGTCCGGCATCGACAACAACACGACGGTGATCCTATACGGGGACAACAACAACTGGTTCGCTGCATGGGCTTTCTGGCAACTCAAGATCTATGGCCACAAGGACGTACGCCTCATGAGCGGGGGACGGAAAAAATGGCTTGCCGAGGGGAGAGAGCTCACCCAGGAGCGCCCAAACACTTCCGCAAAAACATATAAGGCGAAGAACGCCGATTTTTCCATTCGCGCCTTTCTCCCAGACGTGCAAAAAGGCAGCAAGCGGAAGTCGATTCATCTTGTAGATGTGCGAAGCCCGCAGGAATTTACTGGAGAGATCCTCGCCCCACCGGGTCTACCCGAGACCTGTCAGCGGGGTGGCCATATCCCAGGGGCTAAGAACATCACTTGGTCACGTGCCTGCAATGAGGACGGAACGTTCAAGTCTTTCGACGAGCTAAGACAACTTTACGAAGGCGCAGGAATGAGCAGGAAGAAACCAGTTGTTGCCTATTGCCGCATAGGCGAGCGGTCGAGTCACACCTGGTTCGTACTAAAATATCTTCTGGGCTATAAAGATGTCCGTAACTACGATGGGAGCTGGACGGAGTGGGGAAATCTGGTGAGAGCTCCGGTCGAGAAGCCGTAGACAGCCTACAGGAAAAAAACATGAAGGTAGAGGAGCACTCTAAAAGGCAGCAACAAGTAGGGCAGTGGAAAGTCAATATCGTGAGCTATCGGTTAGGCGATCAGTATTACTGCACTGTCGATAATGTCGAGCCTGGCGCTACACTTGCTCGAGCCCAAGGGTTAACGCGAGATGAGGCGGAGAAGAAGGCCCTCGGGAAGGCCGAGGGGATGCTGGCCAAGACCCTCGTGATGGCGTTAGTGAGTCGCCGTCGGACGAAAGGGACGGCAGACAGATAGGCCGTGCCTAAGAGATGCTGCGGTAGTCCTTGACCCTATGAAGGGAGATGAGGCCGCCCCTGGTATACCGGCCGGTTTTTTCAATCGGTGGTGAAGACGAACAGCCCTTATATCGCCTCAGGTGGCCAAATAACTGCCTTCTCACCTCTCTGCCAGCGGACGAGGAGGGTCTGGTGGCCGCTCTGGCAGCCGCTCTTTGGATCAATCCGGAACGCTCCGTAGAAAGTATGGATATCGAGATTGGCTACAGCCTTGCGCAATCGCTCATCCTCCAGTCCGCCTGCTTGCCGAATTGCTTCTTGAATCACAACACCTGTGGCAAACCCCTGCGCCGCAGTGTAGTCGGGAGGCATGCCGAACTCCT
>JACPSE010000231.1 GCA_016193465.1 Deltaproteobacteria bacterium | reverse complement strand
TTCACAGTACTCTACGAACCTACCGTCCTTGAAGGTGCAAACTCTACCATCTACCATGCTTGCCAGAGCATCCTTTGCCCCCTGACCAAAATAGCCGCGAACTCTTTTCCCTGTTTTCATCCCGCTAGTTGCTGCCCCATATTTTTTAAAGCTCCTTCCGACATCATCAACTGACATACCTTCGGCATGGTCACGCACGGCAAAGAGACCACGGTAACCCTCTTTTTTGTAAAGAACTTCTATTAAGCCCTTGTGAGTTTTCTTTTCCTCTTCTAACCTGATGTAGCTGTCGTCGGCATTTGTTATGAGTTCAACAAGTGCGCGTATTGCATTTCCTTGCATCGCGGTTTTAATGCGCCGGACAGTGTGCCTTGGATCAGCCTCAATCATTCCTCTTTCCATAGATCCCTCCCTAAGTCCCCTTACCACTCAAGAAGTTCTTAAAATGGTCTTCTAGCCAATTGAGAAACTTTAAAATATCCACCTGCTGAAGTTCACCAGCAAATCTTTTCAGCACAGCTAGATTTTTGCTTAAAGTCTCTCGAGAAGAATCTAATGTGCCCTGCAGAAGAAAACAGAAATCGCCGTCGGAAATAGAATCACCGTGTCCCCTTGTGTATTTTAAATAAGCCGAGGAAGAAACAACCTCTTCTAGGAGAAACTCCTTGCGTCTTGTTTTTGAAGTTACTCTTGTTTTCTTGGACTTGAGCCCGTACAAGAGATCCTCGGCTTCCTTTATGAATGTTCTGCTGCGATCAGTGATGACGAACCCCTGGCGAGTTTTTCCACCCAACCATTGATTTGCCTTAAACGTACAACGGAATAGACAATCATGGACTCTCTTTGCGTCGGGGTATAAGGGAAATCCTAATAGCGAGAATTTTTTGGGAAAAAGTTTAAAGCTCGCCGCAACCACGTTCTCGAAAGATAAATCCGCAGCGATTGTCTCTAGCTGACCCACCGCATACATAACCAAATGGTTTAGGTCCACATTCTGGTACTTAGCAACGTCAAGTGGCTTTAGCCTCTCGATTTTCTCTTTATCTGTCATTGTTCGTGGGGCGACCTAGTTGTACCTTCTGATTAATACATGGCAGCCAGATCTGGGTGACTGCGACCTTGTAATGCGGACATTTATTCATGCCAGGCTTTCTGTATTCGGCGGCTCCTCTCTCGTAACAGCATTCCCAGGGTGTCTGGTGGAAGGGAGAGGATCGCCTGGCGAATTTGTTCCGGAGACTTGTATTTAACAGAGCCTAGAGACTGCCGAGTTGTCCGCCACAGCTCTAGAAGCTCCTCTTTACGCAAAAGCAACAAGTAGTTCTCAAGTTTTATAGCCCAAGGTTCCATCCTCGAAGATCGTTTCTCATTTTTTACAGCCATAACAATTTTACCTCTCCTTCCACCTGTTTAAACTCTTTATTCCCTGTCACTAACTCGGCCCTGAAGAGCCTTAGCTGAAGCCGCGGCAAAGTCGAAACCCAAGGGCGTTCATAGCCAAACGATCTTTATCTCCTTCTCCACAGCCTCGAACTCAGGATCACCCGTATAGAGGTCGGCTTTCTTCTGTTTGGCCAGGGCGGCACAGAAACAATCGGCTAGGGACATTTTCCTTACCGCTTTGATTGCCCCCGCCTGTTCGGCAAGATGCTGGTCGGCTGGTACAACCTCAATTGGCAGCCCGAGTAGCTTGATGCGTGCCTGTTCCCATTTTGGGAGCCCCAACTTTTGCTCTACTCGATAACGAACCTCGGCCCAGTTCGGCGCTGCAATAAAAACTGCCTCGTGTGCTGCGGCAGCTTTCTCTAATACCTCTATGACTTTTTCATGCCCTGCCTCCTGAAAGAGGAAAGCCAGAACAGCGTAGCTATCGAGAACGGAATTTCTCAAACTTGGCCTCCTCTCGTTCCTTGTCCCGCGCCCTCTCCTCTAGCAGGGCCTTTGTCATCGAGGTGTCGCTCTTAAGCATGCCGCAAACGCTACGGATATATTCCTTTGTTACAGGCTGAAAGATAATTTCGTGGTCACGCTCGACGAAGCAGATCTTTGTCCCGGGTTTAATTCCATACTTCCTCCGCAGTCTTGCAGGTACAACCAACTGACCCTTGCTCGTTACGTAAGACTCTTCCATAAATAGCCCTCCTGAATAACTATATCTTACATATTAATTTATGTAAGTCAATAGCTAATTTGCCTTTCGCCTCAATAAAATAGTGGAACCCAAAATGGGAGTGAAATGGGCAGAGGGCTTAAAGGTAATAGAAACGCCTTCCTTCAGGATAGAAAGGAGGGCAAGTGCGACCTTCTTTGGCGCGGAGCTCTTGGGGAATTTGTCGTGGGCGAATTACTCGGAGTCGTCCTAGGCGCTGTGTAAGTTCAGCACATGGGAGATTATCGGGGACCCGTCTGAGGCCGAAGATCCAGATGTTGGTATCAAAAACGATCCACTCATCCAGGATACTCACGAGCGGCAATCTCCTCGCGGATCTGCCTTAACTTGGCTAGAATATCTTCTGCCGCCCGATCAATTTCTCCCTGTTGTGCCAGGCGTTTCCGGTAACTGTCCGAGAGTTCAATGAGGCCATGACGGAAGCTTAACTCAGCCGCTCGCTCAAAAAGTGCCTTCTGCTCAGTTTCATCCAGCGCCGCAATCTCGGCTGCCAACTCATCGACTTTCGCGTTCATATCCAATCCCCTAAGAATGACCTTAGGTTACCATAAGCAACTGAATTCTTCTACGACTACGGCTTCACCAGAACCGCCAGGCCGTGGGGTTGCTTGGGGACCGTGAGAGTCGCAAGAACTTTGCGCTTGGGACCGTCGATGATGGTCACGTTACTAGAGCCGCTGTTGGCGACGAACAAGATCTCCTGAGGTGTCGCGGCAATATGGAAGGGGTGCTTGCCTACGGGCACGGAGGCCACAACGGAATTGCTGGAAAAGGACAGGGCGTGGATCTGTTGAGTCCCCCGGTCGCTAACCCAAAGCTCTGATGTGCTCGGGCTCAGATAATTTCCGTCCCGCCCTCGTTTCGGCGAATGAAACGGGTACTTGCCCACTTGCATCGACCCCAGAACCTTGCGGGTCACCACGTCCACATAGTCAACCCTCGCGTCAGGTATGTGAGTAAACCCGGAATTGGTCACCCAGGCTACTTTCCCATCCGGACTTAGAGTTACATCGTGGGCATTAGCCCCGGTGTCGAATAATGTGATGAGCTTGCCGGTTGCCGGATCAAGAATCCCGAGACGCGGGTCTCCCTGGCGGTAGTGGCGGTTGGTCACCGTAAACCAGATCTCGCGGCCGTCCGGCGTGATAGATAGATCGTGCTGCCCTCGGGTGGCATGGAGCAAGCCCTTCTTTTTCCATGACCCGACCTCGATCACCGTGACCGTAGTCTCCACTTCGTGCCCAATATAGAGCGTGCGGCTGTCGGGACTGAACGCCACGTCGTGCGGCTGCTTCAGCACCGGAATACGGGCCGCCTCCACTAACTTCTCCGTGTCGATTATGGAAACTTCATTGGAGCGCCGGTCGCTGTTCGCGACCCACTTTCCGTCCGGAGAGATGCCCAGGTTATGCGGATCCTTGCCAACGGGAATTCCCTTGACGAATTTCAGGCTCGGAACCTCTCCCCGGAACACGTTCACGGTATTCGTAGCCTCGGAGGTTACAAAGAGGGTTACTGTTTGCTGGGCCGTCACTACCGCAGGAATCATCGGCGTTCCTAAGATCACGAGGGTGGCAAGCGCAGATGTGCGAGACAGCCATTTCCTGAAATTCACCGGAAACAAATTCGTCATGATACCGCCTTCTCCACCGGGAGAGCGTTTGCGCATAAAGTATTGTAAACACACCCTACCTGTCAAGGAAAACAGGTCGACACATAAGTTTGCCATCTGATAGCGGTTCAAGAAACGGCAAGGAGGTCCGCCATGGATGCCTGGCGCGCGCATCGGTTCGATCAAGCCCGCCCTTCAATGTTCTCCCTGAGAGAATCCAGCGAAATTCAAGCCCTTTGATCTACTGCCGGACGCCACTGAGGCAGTGCGGAAAGAGAAACAGGGCCCTGCAACTGGCGGACGGCCGCAGAAAAATAGTTCCCGTCAAACGTCCTCGCCTCTCTTCCAAAAGTCTCAGAAAGCTTGACCCACGGTATCGTGGGGTTCCTGTGATGGATGCCGTGCAAATTAAAATGAAGAAAGGCCTTTGCCAGGGGCCTGGGAAGCCAGAGATTGTTGGCATAAAACACGTCGTTAACGGGAGTCCGGTAATGATAGACGTTATCCAGGAAGGAAATCAGAAATGCGCGGACGATGAGGGCCATGACCAGTAACTGCCAATGTTCGCCGTAGCAGAAAGCGCTTGTCCCAAACAAGACCAGAATTGCAACTCCATCCACACGCATCTCCCGGACCGATTCGTCCGGCATCAGGCTCCTTACCAGCATCCCGCTCAAATCGTCCCGTCGGGTGAAGCGCTGTTCCAGGAGGTGAAGGAAGCGGCGTGGAAGCAAAAAAGGCAACGGGCTGATGACCTCGAAGAGATAAAGGCCTCCCAGGATTTGAAAATAATAGCCGATACTGGCCTTGCTCCATGAGATCTTTTCCGCATCGTAAAGCTCCGTCCCTTCCAGCGGAGAGCGATTGAGCTTGTGGTGCAAGAGATGGCTTAAACGAAGCACGCGAAAAGGAGAACCAAAAAAAACCGACAGAATCCTTGCCGCCGCCATATTGATTCGGCAAGCGGGGTGGAACATGTCGTGGATGGCTTCATGGATCAGACTCCAGAAAGAGTTGCTCAGAGCGGCAACCGGCACCAGAGTGAGCGCCCACCACGGGCTCGCGGGCAAAAGATAGAGCGGAAGGATAAAAAACTGATAGATGTTTACAGCGATATGCCCGGCCGCAAGACAGAGGTTTAGCGAAGCAGGTATCGCCGAGCCGTAGTCCTGTTTTTTTTTCATGGAAGTTTTGACCCTTGATCCCTTTTCCTTTGTCTCAAAGGCCGAAGAGAACAACAAACCCGAACCCGGCAATGATCGCGCCCGAGACTCTGTGCACCCACCGCAGCTCACGCTCACCGAACTTTCCATGACAAACCAGCAGCCCCACAGCCAGCAGAACCCACCACAGAGCGGAGCCTACAAAAACTCCCAAGACCAACAGGGTTGCGGAGAAATAATCCCCGCTTAGATCGTGCAGCCCGAAGCCGGCATATATCGCCAGGAAAGAGAGAATAGTTGCCGGATTGGTGAAGTTCAATATAAAAGTGGAAATGAAAGCGTCTCGGAGATCAGTCTCTGTCGGCGCAACTGATCGTGCAGTCCCATCCTCACGTTTGATGGTAAAAACCCTGAAGCCCAGGTAGCAAAGGAAAAAAGCGCCTAGAGGGCGGAGCCATACCTGCTGAGCGGCGATAAAATTCGAGACCAACGTCAGCCCAAGCGCGGCGACGCCAGCCGCCATGGCGTCGGCTGTGGCGACCCCCAGGCCGGAGGAGAGACCGTAAGCCCAGCCTCCAGCCAGCCCTCGGTTCATACACAGAAGGGCCATGGGTCCCACGGGAACCGCGATGAGAAAACCGAAAACTATACCTTGAAGGAACAAACGGACAGTCATGGTCCCCAGTTTACTATTCTAAAACCACCTATCAACGGGCGCAGCGGAAGCCGATGTTGTGATGGCCTGAGCGGAAGTTCCGCGAGAGAGTCCGGCCGCGCTGAGTGGTGGTGATCTCCTCGGCGGGAGCATCGTGGCCTCCTCCTCTTGTGCCGCGCACCGGGCCAGGCATTAAATCCTCGCGCCCATCTTTGGGATTATAAGGATAAGGCATGTAGGCGCTGCTCACCCACTCCCAGGCGTTGCCCGCCATATCTAAAACCCCATAGGGGCTTGAGCCTTTGGGAAAACTATCCACCGGAAGGGTCTGGTTATATCCCGCATTGAATTGGGCCTTTGTTTTGTCTGGAAGACTATTTCCCCACGGATACTTCCTGCCATCCGTACCCCGCGCCGCCTTCTCCCACTCTGCCTCTGTTGGAAGACGCTTTCCGACCCAGGCACAGTAGTGGCGGGCCCCAGCCCATGAGACTTCAACCACGGGATGATTTCCAAAGCCCGGATCCGCCGCCCACTTCTCTCCCCTCTTATGAATGCGTGCGTCTGGATCATCCACGTCAAAGAGATTCTCGCCTTTTGACTTTCCGGGACCGACCGCGTTTAGAAACACAGCGAACTGCGCGTTGGTCACCGGAGTTTTATCAACGGAGAACGATGGAAGCTCCACTCGGTGCGCCGGCTGCTCATCTGCCGGACCATTATCGCTTCCCATGATGAACGGCCCAGGCGGAATCTCGACCATTTCCACTGTCGCTGTTTGGGCGTAAAGCAAGGAGAGAACTGGGAAAAATATCGAAAGTAAAAGGGCCCGTCGCAGGATCAATGTTAAGCCACCATGAGCTTCATCGGCTGGAGAGTGCGGGTAAATGGGTTCAGGACAAGGCCGAGGACCTCAAGGGTGACTGCTCCGAGAAGCGGTTGATCTCCTCTCTCGCCGAGGATCACAGGCGTATGTCCCTCCAGGCCGTTATAGCGGATGAGACACTCGGAAACTTTTCTGGGGAGCTCCGTGCCGTCGGCTAGAGTGAAGACGAGTTCGCGCTTGGGCCGCAGCCCGAGGCCTTTCCATACCTTCTCAGGCAGGACTGTATAGGATGCCCCGCTGTCCACTAAAAAGCGCAGGGTCCGCTTTCGACCCCTTGAGCCGGCTACGGTAGCCTGAATGAAGGTAAGCCCCATGACTTCTTTTACTGTAAAGGTACGAGCAAGTCAAAGAGCCATCTCTGTTTTAGGCTATCTCATCGCAAATGAGCCGATCATGCGCTCCAGGGTCTCCAGCCGGGCCTTGAGGTCGGCATTCTCGACCGGCTGCTTCTCATATCTGAGGATGCTTGCGACTCACCTTTCTCTGTGGCAACCGAATGAAATGGATGGGGCCTGGACATCGTCAATGCATTGCATTACAATGCAATACAAAAGGAGAAATGCGAATGGAGAGCCAATTGACTCTGCGGTTGCCACCGAGCCTTGCCACAAAACTCTCGCGGGCGGCAAGACGCTTGCGGCGGAAGCGCTCGGAGGTTGTTCGCCTGGCCTTGGAGGAATTCGTCGAAACCGGCGGTGCTCCTCTGGAGGTGCGGCCAATCGAGCGCGTCCGCGACCTACTGGGCCGCGTTGAGAGCGGCATCCCGGATCTGGGCCAGCGTCACCGTGAATATTTGCTGAGGCGCCTGCGCCGTGGCCGGTGAGTTGCTGATCGACACGGGGGCCTTCGTCGCCCTGGTGGATCGCAGCGAGAAGCGCCATGCCGACTGCGTGGCGGCACTGGAGAGTTGGACTGGGCCTGTTGTGACCAGCGAGGCTGTCTTGACCGAGACGCTCTACCTGGTTGGGGCAAACTGGAAAGCGCAGGAGATTTGTCTGGAATTTTTTCTCCGTGGAGCGTTTCTGCTCATCCCCTCCTCACGGGCGAGCCTTAAGCGTGTGACCGCCCTGATGCAAAAGTACCGTAACGTGCCGATGGATTTCGCCGACGCCACGTTGGTAGCCCTGGGAGAAGAGCTACCCACTGACTGGGTCTTTACTTTGGACCGGCGCGGTTTCTCCGTCTACCGCTTACATGGGAGGAAGGCATTTTACATTGCCCCCTGAGAGGGCATTCCCTGCTCATTTCTCCCTTCGGCTCTCTACGCTGCCTCCTTCATTCAACCTTTACAGCCAGGGCATATGAGCCGATTATGCGCTCCAGCCTTTCCAGCCGGGCCTTGA
>JACPSE010000206.1 GCA_016193465.1 Deltaproteobacteria bacterium | reverse complement strand
CGCAGCTTTGGATCCACCGTTGCCGGTGATGCACCTTTACGCCCAACCGGAGGACCCGAGGTATCTGGCCGCCCAACAATCGTTCGCTGCTTCGCACCCCTGGTTCAGAGCGCAGAGATTGAACGCCCGGAGCCACTTCCCAATGTTCGAAGTGCCCGATCAAATGGCAGAGTCCATCGAGCAATTTGTGGGTTGAGCCGTCGGGCTGACGCACGCCAGGTTTTTCGGTCGCTTACTTCGCCCGGAGCCGCTTGCCGGGCGCTTCGTGCTCTTCGCGGATGCGGGCGGGCAGGTGATCGCCGAATTTCTCGAAGAACTCGGCCTGGGTGCGTAAATTTTCCCGCCAGTCCTCCCGGTCGACCCGCAGCAACGCTTTCAGCGGACTTTCGGAGATATCCAGCATAGGGGGTCAGGTCTTGTATCTTGCTATCCGTCACCTATTGTGATAGTTGCGATAAGTCATGGCTCGTCCTCTCAGAGTGGAATTTGACGGCGCGATCTACCATGTGACCTCCCGGGGCAACGCCCGAGAGGACATCTTCGATGACGATGGGGATCGCAAAGCCTTCTTGAAGTGCCTGGGCAAGGTCGTCAACCGCTTTAACTGGCTGTGCCACGCCTACTGCCTGATGGACAACCACTATCACCTGGTGATCGAAGCACCGCAGGCTAATCTCTCTAAGGGAATGCGCCAGCTCAATGGCGTCTACACCCGAGTCTACAATCGGCGCCACCGAACCGTGGGACACCTTCTTCAGGCTGCTACAAAGCCATCCTGATACAGAAAGAGAGCCACCTCTTGGAAGTCTGCCGCTACGTGGTGCTAAACCCGCTCAGGGCTAAGGCCGTACGGAGAGTAGAGCAATGGAAGTAGAGTAGCTACGGGGATACGGCTGGGCTAGGAAAAAGCCCCCCTTGGCTGACCGTGGATTGGGTGTTGAGCCAGTTTGGCAAGAGAAGATTCCCAGCCATTAGACACTACCGTCGATTTGTCAGGGAGGGGATCGACAGGCCCTCGATCTGGCAGGGAGTTCAAGCACGGGTGTTGTTGGGGGAAGAGGAGTTTGTAGGGAAGCTCAAGGGTTCTGTTAAGGGCTACGAGGAGATTACGGAGATCCCGCGAAGCCAGAGGTATTTAAGCAGGCCCAAACTAAAGGACCTGTTTGACGGGAAGCTAACCAAGACCAGGCGAGACGCACGGATTGTCCGGGCGGTACATCGTTACGGGTACAGCCAGAGAGAGGTTGCAGATTTTCTGGACCTGCACTACGCTACGGTCGGCCGATTGGCAAACAGGCATTGATAGTAGGGTCGAGGACTGGCGCGGTATCTCTTAGGTGCTGCCTATCTGTTACCGTCCCTTTCGTCTGACGGTGCCTCACTAGCTCCACCGTTAACCCGTCTCCAGCCCCCGCCGCATGTCGAGTAGGGCAATGGCGCGTCATAGTTTAGGTCGAGCTTAGTCTGTTGCTGTCCCTTTCGGTTGACAGTGCCTCAGTATCTCTACCCTGCTCCGTTTCCATTGCCCCCTCTAAAATTCCGTAGGTAGGGTTTTCCCCTCTACGGCTTCAAACATGGGCACTGGTTCTGATTTCAGCTACAGCCTTCCCTCACCGGTTTACTATAGCCTTCGTTCATCTACTTCTGTCCAGCCTTAGATTCACAATCTCGCGATTGCTTCTGTCCACCACAGCCTTTCGGCAATCGGACCCGCCAGCTCATTTTCAATGAACCACCCATGTCCAGAGGTGCTTTGCTCGGTAAAGTTATATTGTCTTTACCTTCGTCGCCACTACCACCTCATCCGCCAGTCTGACAGATGCCCGCTGACTTCCTTTGCTAGTTATACAGCCGGCCTTACATCCATCAGACCTTCCCCACTTTGACTGCTGATCCTTACCTGAGTGTCGCCCTTTACACGCCGAGGGATTTGTTGGGTGCACCTTCCTAATTCTTCCCCAACAATGTCAGTCTTCGCCTCGATTTGACAGGCTCGACATCCCTACTCTCCACTGCCAGTACCTCAATGTGGAGGCACGTTCACGACGCTAGCTTCGATTCGTTTTCACTGCGACCCTCAGATTTGCTCGCCCCCTGACTGGCTCGGGACTTTTACTTCCAGGCTTCCAATGGAGGAATCGCTTCCACCCATTGCTGGATATCACTACAGTGCGATTAGGAAATTACACTGAGAGGACTTTCACATCCTGAGGAGTGAGGAGGAGTGAGGGTCAAGGAGGAGTGAGGGTCAAATCTTTCACTATGACATTGCCTCGTCCGACATCAGAATCCTCTTTATCTTTTCTTCAATGTCAAAGGTAAAGATGCGACCCCCTTGCCTTTCATCCTCAAATAGGCGGAACTCACCGATGAGGTTTTCTCTAACCCCAGCACCCTACCGATTTCGCTGTGCTTGTGCCCTCCCAAGGTCCTACTGAGATACGTCGCCATGGACCGTGCCTCGTTCTCTTCCCCTCGGTGCCCTCTCCTTAGCTCCTCTGATTCCCCACGCTTTGACCCTCAATAAGCGGATAATTCGCGTGCATGAATTCGTCGCACGCGAAATATCCCTGTTGCCGGGCCAAAGCTTAACGCTTGAGTCCACGGCAAATACAGTAATTGCGAGTGACAGCACTGATCCGAATGCGTCCAGAGGTCATGTGTAACGGCAAACATTTTCAACAGAAAAAATTTGTTTGAACCCAAAATTCAAATTTCCGTGTCTTGCCATCTATGATAATCGGTAGTATTCACAGGCTATGAGTTTGCTCGCACCCATGATGGCGGGACTTAGGAGGACGGCATGAAGAAAAAGAGAAAAAGTAACCTCCTATGGACAGTGGTCCTGGTTATCCTGGGGTTTCTGTCCGATGCATGGGGCCAGAGCCGAAAACCAACATCGCTGGCTGAACTGGCCGCTTACAGCGGCGCAGATCGTGAACAGGTACTGCTGGCTGGCGCCAAGGTTGAAGGCAAGGTTGCCTGGTATACATCGCTGGCAGGCGGCTCGTACAAGGAGATGGCCGCGGCTTTTGAGGCTAAGTATCCGGGCATCAAAGTTGAGGCCTATCGCGGCTCCAGCCAGGACCTGATGGCGCGGATCACCGCGGAGGCGCAGGCCAAACGCTATCTGGTTGATAGCGTGGAGAGCACACCCCCACTCTTAAAAGCGATGCGTGACGGCAAACTCCTTGGGGCTTTTCATTTTCCTTACCAGGATAAGTATCCCGAGGAATCTAAAGAGAAAGCCGAGAAGGGCCTCTTTTTCTGGGCGAGCGCACGCGAGTCCTATATTGGTCTAGCCTTCAACAAGAAGGCTATTCCGGCCGCAGCCGTGCCCAAGAGTTACGAAGAGCTATTAAAGCCGGAGTTGAAGGACAAAATCGGTTTGGCCACGAGCGACACCGGCAGCCGAGTGATCGCCGCGCTGCTAAAGTTCAAAGGAGAGGAGTTCGTTAAGAAGCTCAGGCAGCAGAACATTCGCCTGTATGCGGTTTCAGGCCGGGCCTTGCTGGATCTGGTGATTTCCGGAGAGGTCGGCGTCTCGCCCACGGTTTTCCGTAATCATGCCCTGGTTTCGATTGAACAGGGCGCCCCGGTTGGTTGGGTTCCGATGGAAGTGGTGCCCACAAATGCCGGTGGTGCGGCCATTGCGGCTCAAGCTCCACACCCGCATGCGGCGGTTTTGCTGCTCGATTTCATTTTGAGCCCTGGTGGCCAGAAGGTTCTGGAGAAATTCGAATACGGGAGCGCCTCAAACGATTATGGTTTTAAGCGCTGGTATCCGGAGCAGGGGCTCACGACTGAACAGTACGAGAGAGAAAACACCAGATGGGACAAGCTGCTGCGCGAACTGGGGCGCAAGTGACCTCGAAAGGACGAAGGCGGACCGGAGAAATGCTCCCAGGCCGGCTGATGGCAGATGGGCCTTTTTCAACGGTCTATTGAAGGAGTTTTTGCTTGTCACGCAACAGCCCCTTAGAGTGTCTGTTTGAAGCCGATCGGGTCGCGATCATCGGAGCCAGCGAGCGAAATCACTACGCGGCAACGATCTTTCGCAACCTGCAAAAACTGGGTTTTGAAACATCCCAAGTCGTTCCGGTTAATCCGAACCGTCCCGAGGTGTTCGGTCTTAAGGCCTATCCGAGCCTGGTCGAAGTGCCGGGCGAAATTCCCCTGGCCGTTGTGGCGACGAACGCAAAAAGCATCCTCTCGGTTATGCGCCAACTCGGGGAAAAAGGAGTCAAGGGCGCGATCGTTCTGGCGGATGGCTTCAGAGAGGCGGGTGAAGAGGGCAAGGCCCTCCAACTGCAGCTAACTCAAGCGGCGCGAGAGATGGGGCTTCAGCTCGTCGGACCTAATTGTATGGGGCTCGTTTCGGTGCCTCGAAGACTGGGGCTCTGGGCCGGCGAGCTTCCCCGGTCGCTCCGGGCGGGCAACGTTGCCTGCGTTTTCCAGAGTAGCGGCATGCTCAATCTGTTTTTGAGCCTGGCCGGCAAGCGCGGGGTGGGACTGCATTTTGCAGTCAGCGGCGGCAACGAGGCTGTTCTCACCGCTTCCGACTACCTGACATACGCGGCCGATTGTCCCCAAGCGAGCGTCATCGTGATGTTTATGGAAGCGGCGGCGGACCCACAAAAGTTGACCCTGGCCCTCGATCGCGCGCTGGCAAATGGCAAGAGCGTGATTATTTTACGCGCCGGGAGGACCGAGCGCGCCAAGAGAAATGTGATTGCCCATACCGGAAACCTCGCAGGTTCAGCCGCGGCCTGGGACGCCCTGCTGGATCAGCACGGCGCGATCCTGGTAAACGATCTGGATGACCTCATTGAAACCACGGTGTTGTTTAGCTCAACTCAGGTTCGGCCGGATCCCCATGAACGGGGCGTGGCGTTAGCGACTATTTCTGGTGGAGACTGCACGCTCCTGTGCGACATGAGCGAGCAGGAAGGAATTCCGTTGCCTGAGTTGAGCCCTGAAACGCTCCAGACCATGGTGGAGAAGCTGGACAAGCCGACGCTGGTCGGAAACCCGCTGGACGTAGAGAATCTCCAGCGGCAAAACGAAGAATCTTTCAACCACTGTCTGGCAACCCTATTTCAAGAGCCGCGCGTAGACACCGTTGGAGTTCGACTGAATCTGCCGAATGTCCTGTCGGATCTCCAAGCCGGCATTTACGAAAGAATCGCCAGCTTGAGAGCCGTGTCGGACAAGCGCGTTGTCGTATTCTCAAGGGCATCGGAGCCATTGGCCGACGAGTGGTATGCCCTATTTGGCCGGCTCGATCTGCCATTCGTGCAGGAGTATCGAAAGGGCCTTCGCGCCCTGGCGCGGCTGCGTCGGAGTGAAAGTGAGCGCGCCGACGGCCGCTTTGTTGCGCCCGAGCGCCCCAGCCCTCGCCCGACATCTCGGCTTCGGGACTCAGGAGTGCTGTCGTTTGCGGCCACGGCCGCAGTATTGAACGATTATGGGATTCCGTTGGCACCGTGGCGCATGGCCCGGTCGGCTGATGAAGCCATTCAGGCGGCGGAGACGTTAGGATTCCCGTGCGTTCTGAAGCTCTCGTCCGTGGATGTGCCGCACAAGACCGAGTACGGAGCCCTTGCGCTTGGGCTCAACAACACCGAAGACGTGCGCACCGCCTATCAGCAGCTCTTGTCGCGAGTGCGAGAGAAGAAACCGGACGCGAAAATTGAAGGCGTGATGGTCCAGCCACAGCTCCGCGGTGTCGAGTGCCTGCTCGGGATCTCGCGAGACCCGCAACTCGGCCCAGTGTTAGTGCTGGGCCTTGGGGGAATCTTGGTCGAGGTGTTGAAAGATGTGGCTCTCCGAATTCCACCTATTACCGCGGCAGAAGCGCGGCGCGCGCTGGAGAGCTTGCGCGGTCGGGCGATCCTGCGGGGTTTTCGCGGATCGCCGCCGGCTGATGTCGATGCCCTGGCCGAAACGGCCTCAAGACTGTCATGGCTGGCCTATGACTTGGGAGAAGACGTTTTGGAAATCGACCTTAACCCGGTGCTGGTGCTACCAGCCGGCCAGGGGGCAGTGGCCGTAGATGCCCTGATCGTGACTCGAAATCGCCCGGAGTAAAGCAGAGAGTGCCCGATCACCTGCCTGTTTGGGATACGGTTTTACCTTAGTAAATTCAACGGGTTACCATGCCCCCGCTATCCTCCCTGCGTCTTCTTGGAATTTTTTGAAGCATTTCCAAGTTCTTGCGTCTAAGCAGACAAAGGGAGGTGATTCCATGAAAAGCGTGCTAAAGCTACTCCTAGTTGCCTTGATCACTTTGGCCTTTAGTGGAGTGAGCTTTGCCCAGGCCAAACCGGCCACCCCAGCCACTCCGGCCAGCCCAGCGGTAGAGAAGAAGACGGAGATGAAAGAGGAAGGTAAGGCGGAAAAGGGGAAGAAGGTTCAGAAGAAGGGGGAAGGCAAAAAAGCAGAGGGCAAAGGCGAAGCCAAAGCTAAAGCTAAAGGAAAGGCAAAGAAGGCAGAGGAGAAAAAGGAAGAGAAGAAGGCTGAGACCAAGTAGTTTTTAAACCGCTCACCTTTGGAGAGGGGTAGCCCGATGATGTTGCTACCCCTCTCTTCTTCTTGGACGAATCGACCTCTCCTATACCCCTCCTCTCGGGTTAATCCTTGCTTGCTTTCACTTTTTATATTCTATAGACTTTCATCTGTCGGACGCGTGGTTCCTTTTTGTTCGATGAGCTGAAAGGAGGAGTGGAGATGGAGCTGCCAAAATGCCAGAAGTGCAACAATGGGTTTCTCATCCCATTATCGGATTATGGGCAGGATGGGGCCTCCGTAACGTTCAAGGCCTGGGCATGTACCAACCCGGAGTGCGGATTTTCTCTCAGGGTCGATAAAGGAGAGGTCAGCTACGGGAAGAAGATAGAGCCGAAACACTAACCACCCGCTCTCAATCCCATTTTTTCAACTCACCGCAGGGCGCTCCGGCTTTTTTGTTCATTTGTTAGCCGCAAGGGGGTTTTTATGGCGACTTACATAGTTTTGGTCAATTTCACCGACCAGGGAATCCGGAACATCAAGCAGACGACCGAGAGGGCCAAGGCCGTGACCGCAGCCGCGCAGAGGCTGGGGATTAAAGTTAATGATATCTACTGGACTATGGGGATGTGCGATGTTGTGCTCGTGGCTGACGCCCCAAACGACGAGGCGATCACGGCATGGACCTTAGGCGCTGGCTCTCTAGGCAACATCCGCACACAGACCATGCGGGCCTTCTCGGCCGACGAGTTGAACAAGATTCTGGCCAAGATCCCGTAGCGGAAAAACCTGGACAGCGCATTCGGTGATCCTCGCCCCCAGGCCGCGATTCAAGCGTCGTTAAAGCCGGTTTTGGTTTGACATGAAATTGCGGGACTTCCAGTTAAGAGTTTACGGGGAATCAGAGTTAGAGGCGTAGGCGGTTTACGACTGACGGCTGAAACCAAAGACTGAGACGGGGACCATAGACACCAAGAGAGATTGTCTGTAGGGTCGAGGACTGGCGCGGTATCTCTTAGGTGGGCCTATCTGTTACCGCCCCTTTCGTCTGACGGTGCCTCACTAGCTCCACCGTAAACCCGTCTCCAGCCCCCGCCGCATCAAACCGGACGCGACCCTTTCGGTCATCCGGCTTTCCTGAGCCCTTCATCTCAAGGCGCTATCTGCCTATGTACCGGGAGTACTTTCACAGACCCGCAGCCTGCTACTCCGCCTCTTTCTTGTCTGATGAAGCATGGCTCGGCTTGCAAAGGTAAAGATTTGACCCTATCTACCACCTTTTTAGGGGATATCGGGCGCTTCTAGCTGCAAGAAGTAGTTACCGAATCGTTTACAAGATTGTTTCGGACGATTTGATTGAGGTGGCCTACATCCGCTATTGTGCCAGGCAGACTCGACTGCGAATCTTAAGGGGCAGAGGCGATAAAAATTGGGATGGTATCGTCCTACGTCCCTCTGCGGTTGCCGTAGAGCTCGATCTGGAGCCTTGGGGTATAGCGAAAGCCGTGCTTCTTGCAGAGATCCACAATCCAACGCGCCTTCTTATGTAATTCTCTTTTTGTTCTCCCCTGCGCCATGATAAGGACGCGGGCGGGGTCAACGTTTTTAAGCTTTCTCAGAATTCCCCGGATTTCAGCGAAGTCCCTTCTTTCTTCCACCACGAACTTCAGCTGATAATCATACTCACCCATAAATCGTTGAATCACAGGAAGGCTGAGTCTGCGCTCGTCGTGCATTTGGGCGAACTTGCCTTTTTCTCTTCTCCACGGAGTAGAATTCGAGAGCTTCGGGCTCATCGATATGAGATCACAGGTGAGCGGTTTAAAGAGGGTCGCCGCCGTTTCCACGGTGACCTGGTAATTGTTCTTCTTGAGCCTGGCGCTTAGCTCTTCGATCTCCGGCGCCAGCAGCGGCTCCCCTCCTGTAACCACGACGTGAGAGGTTGGGTGGCCTTTTACCTCAGCTAAAATCTCTCCGAGGCTCCATTCTTCCCCTTGGGGCCTCCAGGAGGTATAAGGCGTGTCGCACCACACACAGCGCAGGTTGCAGCCCGAGGTGCGGATGAAAACAGAAGGCGTACCCAGCAGTCTCCCCTCGCCCTGAATAGAGTAAAAGATCTCAGAGATACGCACCAAAATCAGTTTATCAAAGGAGTTTAGAAGAATCGAGTGAAAGGTGCAGGCAGGTTGGAAAATTAAGGAATGGTAGTCGGGCAGGAAAAAGAATCCTGCCCGGCCACCATTTTCGTTCTTATTAGCTTTTTTTCTGGCCTTTTTTCTCCTTCATCTCTTTATGTTTCTCTTTCATCTTTTCCTTCATTTCTTCACGCTTCTCCTTCATCTCCTCCCTGTGCTCCTTTATCTTTTTTTTCACCTGCTCCTGTTTTTCCCTGATCTTCTCCTTCACCTCTTTTCTTTTCTCTTTAATTCCCTCCCGTTTTTCCGTCATCTTTTCCTTCATTGCTTCATGCTTCTCTTTCATGTCCTGCCGTTTTTCCTTCATCTTCTCCCGCATCTGTTCTTTCTTTTCCTTCACCCCCTCCTTCTTTTCCGTCTTCTCCCCTTTCTCCGCCGCGAAAGTCGCCGGGGAAAATGCCAAAGCGGCTCCAATCAGAGCCGCCGCCGACCACAGAAACCATTTGCTCTTCATAATAGGCCTCCTTTCATTTTTGCCCCTTTTATTAAAATCAGCCACTCGTTGTCAAGGATTTAATAATAACCGGAAACCTTGACTGACTGAAAGCATGTGCTAATGATAAAAGATTGATCCATGGAGACGGATAAGGAAGCACTACTGGCCGAGGAACAGAGACTCAAGAGACTCAGACGCATTATGGATTTCACCGCGGCCCTTCTCTGGCAAGCAGACCTCACCTTAAGCGAGGCACGAAAGCTTGTTGCCGACGCCAGAGATAGAGCGTTAGAGCTTTTCCCCGACAAGGGACAGACCTTTGATCTTATTTACGGCTCCCGTTTCCGCCGGATTTTGGAGGAAAAATATCATCTGCAATGAAAGAGTCGTTATCCGTGTTCGTAAACGAGCGCGACAACCGAGCACGACAGGCTAATTATGAGCCAGGATTCGATACGCATCCAGGGCGCGAGGCAGAATAACCTCAAAAACATCGATCTCGAAATTCCCTTGAATGCCCTAACGGTGGTCACCGGTGTCAGCGGCTCGGGAAAATCCACGCTTGCCTTCGATATTCTGTACGCCGAGGGTCAGAGACGTTACGTCGAGAGCTTCTCCGCCTATGCGCGGCAGTTCCTCGAGCGGATGGACAAGCCTGACGTTGAGAGCATCGAAGGAATTCCCCCCACCATCGCCATCGACCAGAATCGCTCGGTCAAGACCTCCCGCTCCACCGTGGGCACCATGACCGAGCTGCACGACCACCTGAAGCTGCTTTTTTCTAAGATCGCTGTGCTCCATTGCAAAGATTGTGGCAGGGTGGTGGAGCGGGATACGGCACAATCCGTTTTCAAAAAACTGGGTGGGGTACCAGAGGGTACTCCTCTGATTTTGACCTTCCCGCTCTCTTTCACGGACGCCGTTTCCTGGGGCGACGTGAGGGAAGGGCTCCTGCGCGCGGGTTTCCATCGCTTATTGGATGATCAGGAGATACGGGATCTGGAAAAGATCCAGAAACCCCTCCACGAAAAGGAAAACCTCGAAGTTGTGGTGGACCGCATCAGCTATCGCGCGGCGGGGAAAAAGAGGATTACAGACTCTCTGGAACAGGCCTTTCATTTCGGCAAGGGGAGGCTGACCCTTTACTTTCCTGAGGATGGCTGGCGCCGAGAGCCCTTCAGCAGGCAACTCCATTGCGCCCACTGCGATCTCTCCTACCACGACCCGGTTCCCAATCTTTTCTCCTTCAACAGCCCGCTGGGCGCGTGCGAGACCTGCCGCGGCTTTGGTCGGGTGATCGACATCGACTGGGATCTGGTAATTCCGGACCCATCCAAGTCCCTGAGCGAGGGGGCGATTAAGCCTTGGACGACCAAGCCGAGAAGGGTCCAGAGGCTTCTGGAGTTCTGCGAGCGCAAGCGCATCCCGACCCAAAAACCCTTCAGGGAGTTAAGCGAAAAAGAGAGAAGGTTCATTCTTGAGGGGGAAGGAAACTACAAAGGCGTGCGCGGTTGGTTTCGCCGGCTAGAGCGCAAGAGTTACCGGATGCACGTGCGGGTCTTTCTCTCGCGTTATCGCGCCTATCTCCTATGTCCCCAATGCCAGGGGACACGGCTCAAGCCGGAGGCCCTCCATTTTCGGGTTGAAGGGAAAAATGTCGCCGAGGTCAACGGCATGAGCGTGGGCGAGGCTCAGCGCTTCTTTGAGGATCTGAAACTCTCAGGCCAGAGCGACCAGATGGCCCGTCTGATCCTGGAAGAGATCCGTCGCAGACTCAGCTACCTGGTGGGGGTCGGCCTGGAATATCTCACCTTAGAGCGCCAGTCTCGGACCCTTTCAGGAGGAGAATTGGAACGGGTCGATCTCACCACTGCGATCGGCTCTTCTCTGGTCAATACGCTCTACGTGCTCGACGAGCCATCGATTGGCCTGCATCCGCGGGACAGCCGCCGCCTCGTAGAGATTCTCCACCGTCTCAGATCTAACAACAATACCGTGGTTGTGGTGGAGCATGATCCCGAAATCATCAAGGAAAGCGACTTCATTATAGACCTTGGTCCGAAGGCTGGGGCTGAGGGGGGACAGGTGATCTTCGCCGGTCCTTATCAAGAGCTGTTAAAGAGCCAGGCGTCGCTCACGGCAGCCTACCTCGCGCAGCGAAAGACGATCCCTTTCCCTTCCCGCCAGCGGCGCCCGATTCCCAGGCGCAGCCTGAAAATTTGCGCTGCCGCGGCCAACAATCTCAAGAAAATTGATGTGGAAATCCCCCTTGGCCTGTTCGTCTGTGTCACCGGCGTCTCTGGGTCCGGCAAATCGAGTCTGGTGGACGAAGTGATCTACCGCAATTTGAAGAAGCTTAAAGAGTCGCCCGGCGCGACGGTGGCGCAATGCGCCGGCATCGAGGGGGTGGACAAAATCTCTGAAGTTGTCCTGGTTGATCAATCCCCAGTGGGAACAACTCCGCGCTCTAATCCGGCGACCTACATGAAGATCTTTGATACCATCCGGCGCCTGTTTGCCGGGACCGATCTCTCGCGCCTCAGAGGTTATAGCCCTTCCACGTTCTCCTTTAACGTCGAAGGGGGAAGATGCGAGACGTGTCGCGGCGAGGGATTTGAGAAGGTCGAAATGCAATTTCTCTCGGATGTCTACACCTCTTGCAGCGAGTGCCAGGGGAGCCGTTTTCGAGCAGAGGTCCTCGAAGTGACTTATCGCGGCCGCAACATCCGTCAGATATTGGATTTAACCGTGGCCGAGGCATTGGATTTCTTCAAAGATTCGCCGGAGATCCGCTACGGGCTTGCGCCGTTGGGCTCTGTTGGCCTGGACTACATCCGTCTGGGGCAGCCGCTCACCACGCTTTCGGGCGGCGAATCGCAGCGGCTCAAGCTCGCTTCCCACATGGCCAAGGCGAGGAGATCGGGCACGCTCTTCATCTTCGATGAACCCACCACGGGCCTGCACTTCTATGACGTCGAGCGGCTTCTCCGGGCCTTCCAGGAACTGCTCGATCAGGGTCACTCGATCATCGTTATTGAGCACAACATGGAGGTCGTGAAGTGCGCCGATCACATTGTTGATCTCGGACCGGAAGGGGGCGATGGCGGGGGATTCATCGTGGCCGCCGGGACTCCTGAAGAGATCGTGCCGGTCGAGAAATCACATACCGGCCGCTATCTGAGACCTTACTTACAACCTGGCGCTCCGTCCCCATTCACCCCCGTCTTAGAAAAGGGTTTAAGGGATGAAGGGATGAAGGGTTTAAGGGATGGAAAGGATGCGATCACGATCGTGGGCGCGAAGGAGCACAATCTAAAAAATATTAATTTGGATATTCCCCGCGATCGGTTTGTCGTGATCACGGGTTTGAGCGGTTCGGGAAAATCCTCTCTGGCATTCGATATTATTTACGCTGAGGGGCAGCGGCGCTACATCGACAGCCTGTCCGCCTACGCGCGCCAGTTCCTTAATGTCATGGCCCGTCCCAATGTGGATTTGCTTTCCGGCATCCCTCCTACAGTAGCCATTGAACAACGCCTCAGTCAGGGGGGAAAGAAATCAACCGTGGCCACGGTCACAGAGATCTATCACTACTTGAGATTGCTCTACTCTAAGGTTGGAAAACAGCACTGTGTCCGGTGCGGCCGCCAGATCCGGTCGCTTACCAAGAGCCAGATCCTCGACCGCATCTCCCGCGTTCACAGGGGAAAAGAGGTCGTCGTCCTCAGCCCGATCGTAAGGGGACGAAAGGGGTTTCATAAGGAAGTGATCACCGGGGCCAGAAAGCTCGGCTATCGAAGGGCCCGGATTGACAGGGAGATGGTAGATCTCAAGTCCGCAAAGCTACTGGACGGCTTGGAGCGGTACCGTGAGCATGACATCGATATCGTCATCGGCAAGGCCAAGGCGGGAGGCCGGGAGGTGGAGGCGATGGTGGAGCAGGGGTTGCGCCTGGGGAATGGAGTGATTCATCTGCTCTCGCCGGCTGGCGAGCATATCTATAATCAGCGTCTCTTCTGCCTCCATTGCGGCATCGGTTATGAGCCCTTGGACCCTCGACTTTTTTCCTTCAACAGTCGTCAGGGCGCTTGTTCGCAGTGCAACGGCATGGGTTTCAACTTAGAAATCGATGCGGAGCTTGTCATTGGTGACCCGGGCAGGCCTCTGTCCGAAATTATTTCCTCGCTCTTGTCCTGCACGCCAACGGACTCGGGGGATATGAAGCGATCTCTCCAGCGGCTACTGCGGGATCTCAGAGAAGAACACGGGGTAGATCTTGAGCGGCCGTTTTCGCGCCTGACAAAAAAGCAAAGAGAGCTGGCGCTTCAAGGCCAAGGGGACCCCTCCGAGTTTCGCGGCTTGCTTCCTTACTTTAAGGAGCTTCTGGAAAGCGAGGAGAACGGCTTGAGTGAATACCTCTCTCAGTTTATGACCGAGTCTCTCTGCGTGGCCTGTCACGGCAGGAGGCTCAACCCGCGCGCGCAGGCGGTCAAAATCGATGGCCGCGCCATTTGGCAAGTCACTGCCTTGTCTGTCCAAGAGGGGCAGGAATATTTTCAGTCACTCCGTGTGGACCAGCAAGAAAATGGCAGGTCAGAGAAAGATCGGACGATCACGGAAAAAATCCTCAGGGAGATTCAGCAGCGGCTGAATTTTCTCTCGGAAGTGGGCCTTCCCTATCTCACGCTGAATCGTCGCGCCGACACCCTTTCCGGAGGAGAAGCGCAGCGCATCCGGCTGGCGGCGCAGCTCGGATCGAATCTCCGCGGTGTCTGCTACATTCTCGACGAGCCCACCATTGGGCTGCATCCGCGCGACAACGGAATGCTCCTGCGCACGCTCAGGCGCCTGGGAGAGGTCGGGAACACGGTCCTGGTCGTGGAGCACGACGAGGCCACGATTCAATCCGCAGACTTAATCGTGGACCTGGGGCCGGGGGCGGGACTTCACGGCGGCAACATCGTAGCCATCGGCACGCCGAAGGAGATCATCGAGAATCCAAACTCGCTCACAGGCGCTTTTCTCAAAGCTGACCGAAAAAGGCTCTGGCCCAAGCGTTTGTTCGCGGGTTTTCTCTGGCTTGGGATTCGCGGGGCCAAGGCAAACAACCTCAAGAATATCGATGTCCGTTTCCCCTTAGGGGCTTGGAGCTGCGTCACGGGAGTGTCGGGCTCAGGAAAAAGCACGTTGGTGAAAGAGGTTCTTTACAAAGGTCTCAAGTTAAAGCTTGGCCAGTTTGCCGGCCGTCCGGGAGAGCACAAGAAGATTACCGGATGGGAGCGGCTGGAAAGGGTGGTGGAGGTGGACCAGAGCCCGATCGGGAAAACCCCCCGCTCCATACCCGCGTCTTACGTGGGGTTCCTCGATGAGATCCGCCGTATTTTTGCTCTTACTCCTGAGGCCAGGCTGCGCGGTTATGCTCCGAACCGATTCTCTTTCAATGTCCGCGGGGGTCGGTGTGAGGAGTGCGCCGGGCAGGGAAAGATCCGCAAGGAGATGAGTTTTTTACCCGATGTCTTCGTCGATTGTGATGCCTGTGGCGGCGTGCGGTTCAACGAAGAGACCCTGAGTATCCGCTACAATGACCGGAGCATCGCCGATGTGCTCCGCATGACAGTGGAAGAGGCGGTGACGTTCTTCCGTCCCTTTCCAAAAATCCTGCGGCCGCTCAAAATCCTCGACGACATCGGCATGGGCTACATTACCCTGGGCCAGGCGAGTAACACACTTTCGGGAGGGGAGGCGCAGAGAATCAAGCTCGCCTATGAGCTGGGCAAGGAATCACACGGGAAAACGCTCTATGTTTTTGATGAGCCGACCACTGGCCTTCACTTCGCCGATGTCGAAAAACTGATTCAAATTCTTCATCGCCTGGTGGATATGGGTAACACCGTGATCACCATTGAGCACAATCTGGAGATCGTCAAGGAGGCCGATTATCTAGTGGATCTCGGCCCCGAGGGTGGAGAAGAAGGGGGCAGCGTGGTCGCCTGCGGAAATCCATTGGAAGTGGCACAGGACGGAAAACAGTCCTACACCGCCCGTTATTTGTGGGACTACCTGAACGGCAGTCCAGAGAGGGCTGATCGGTCTCTATGACCAACAACTAACCGTCAACAAGTCCGCCGAGACGTACACAGATATCATGCACAGGTCAGGGAAGAGCGGTAATCCACCAGTTGGGAAGGATAGGGCCGAGAATCACCACTGGTGTCGTTAGTTGGCGTTACTTCCGCGGCAGAGTCATCGCAAAATCTACAGCTTGCTTTACCCACTTCGCAAGGGCTTTGTCCGTCCTGCATCCACCGGGGCCGACGAACACAAAGCCTTTGAGCGGCCGGCCGGTGAAGTCCATCGGGCGGGCATGGGGCGCGGCCAGGGTTTTCTCATAACGTTCCGAGCCGACACGAACGACGAGGTTGTCATTCAAAACGCCGCAACACATTTTGCCATCTAGCAGGAAGGCGACGCCACCAAACATTTTCTTCTCTGTTAGACCTTTCCGTCGAGCCAGGACTTTGCGGATTCGGTCAGCCAGTTTTTCGTCGTAGGCCATAGTTTCAGTACTCACTCCTGCGGAGAGCCAGCGATAAGCCTAGGTCTGAGGCATCTTGGAGAACTTGGGCAGGTCAGGGTTCATGTAAGCCCACGGTTGGGCACTGGCCGTATAGATGTCCATGCCGGGCCGAAACCAACTCGGGTCGTCCAAGCTGCCCGCCAAAATGATGGTGAGATCAGGCATACCT